>JBKJSB010000134.1:0-8548 GCA_046593015.1 Allobosea sp. | reverse complement strand
GGTGGCGCGCGCCGCCTGAACTCGACCAGTGATTTGAGCTCCTGCAAACGAAAAGGCCCGTCGCCATGCGCGACGGGCCTTTTCCTGTTCGCGCCCGGCTGGTCCTGCGCGCATGTCGTGTGGTATCGAGCGACGCGCTGAGCGCCGAGCTCCTGGGGGCGTAGCTCAATGGTTAGAGCCGACCGCTCATAACGGTCTGGTTGCAGGTTCGAGTCCTGCCGCCCCCACCAGCGCCGCGCTTCCCGTCGGCGATCACGCGACCGCGCAGCGCAGCGTGCCGATGCCCTCGATATGACCTTCCATCACGTCGCCGCGCACGACCGCGCCGACGCCCGACGGCGTGCCCGACATGATCAGGTCGCCGGGCTGGAGTTCGAACAGGCCCGACAGATAGGAGATCATCTCCGGCACCTTCCAGATCATGTGGTTGAGGTCGCCCTGCTGGCGCATCTCGCCGTTGACCTTCAGCCAGACCGCGCCGTTCTCGGGATGGCCGATCGTGCTCGCGGGCACGATCTCGCCCATCGGCGCGGAATGCTCGAAGGCCTTGCCGATCTCCCAGGGACGGCCCGCCTTCTTGCACTCGTCCTGCAGATCGCGCCGGGTCATGTCGAGCCCGACGGCGTAGCCGTAGACATGGTCGAGCGCGCTCTCGATCGGGATATCCTTGCCGCCCCTGGACAGCGCCACGACCAGTTCGATCTCGTGATGGACGTTGCTGCTGCGCGGCGGATAGGGGAAATCGCCGCCGTCCAGCACGACGCTGTCGGGGTTCTTCTGGAAGAAGAAGGGCGCCTCGCGATTGGGATCGCCGCCCATTTCGATCGTGTGGGCGGCGTAGTTGCGGCCGACGCAGTAGATCCGGTGGACCGGAAAGCGGCCCTGCGTGCCCCGCACGGGCACCGAGACGGGCGCGGGAGCCTGAACGACATGGCTCTGGGGCGTGGCGATATTCATCTTGCTTGGTCCTTCGTTGGCGCGGCGGCCGGTGGTGAGGGGGTGGTAGAGGACGATCAGCGCGAGGCGGCGTAGTAGCCGACGCTGCGTTCGAGACGCGCCAGCCCCTCGTTGAGGGTGAAGGCGAAGGCGAAGAGCACCAGAAGCAGCGCCCAGAAGTGTTCCATCAGGAAATGCGACTGGTAGATTTCGAAAAGCGTGCCGAAGCCGACGACCGAGACCAGCAATTGCCCGATGACCACGCCCTTGACGGCGCGGATCATGCCGAGCCGGATCCCGGCAAGGATTTCGGGCAGCGCCGCCCAGAGATAGATCCGGCTGAAAGCCTGCCAGCGGCTCGCCCCGAAGCTGCGCGCCATCTCGACCAGCGAGAGCGAGATGCCGCGCACGCCGGCCCGCGTGTTGAGCACGATGATCCAGACCGAGAACAGCACGACAGTGAGCACGATCGTGGTCTCGCCGAGTCCAAACAGCACCATGATGACCGGGACGAGGGCGCTGAGCGGAGCCGAGAGGAACAGGTTGACCCAGGGCAGCAGCAACCGGTCGGCTATCACCGAGCGCCCCATGACCATGCCCAGCGGCACGCCGACGCCGATCGCGATCGCGTTGCCGAGCAGGAAGCTGCGGCCGGTGATCGCCAGCGCGTCGAGGAAGGACGGCGTCGGCACGATCTCGATCACGCGCCAGACGATGCGCGAGAGCGGCGGCAGGATGAAGCCAGCGTCGGTATGGCCGGCGATCTCCCAGATCACCATCCAGATCAGAAGCGCTGCCGCCATCGGCAGGCGGATGCCCGAAATCACCATGGCCATCAATCCAGATAATGCTTGAGCTGCTGCCAGATGTCCTCGACGACATCGAGGTAGGCGGAGTCGCGCCTGATCTTCTCGGGGTCGCCGCCGCGGACGATCTTCGGCTCGATGATCGCCGAGACGCGGCTCGGGCGGCGCGACAGAAGCGCGATCCGGTCGGAGACGTAGACCGCCTCCTCGATCGAGTGCGTCACGAAGATGAAGCTCTTGCCTTCGTTTGCGACGAGTTCGAGCAGCTCTTCCTGGAACTTGCGCCGCGTCTGCTCGTCGACCGCCGAGAAGGGTTCGTCCATCAGCACGACCTTGGCGTCGACCGCCAGGGCGCGGGCCAGCCCGACGCGCTGGCGCATGCCGCCCGACAGCTCGTGGGGAAACTTCTGCTCGAAGCCCTTGAGGCCGACGCGCGCGATGTGGCGCTCGGCCACGGCCTCGCGCTCGGAGCGGGCGACGCCGCGCAGTTCGAGCCCGAAGGCGACGTTGCGCATCACGCTGGCCCAGGGCATCAGCGCGAAGTCTTGGAAGACGAAGGCCCGCTCCGGACCCGGGCCGGTCACCTCGCGGCCGTCGACCAGGACCTGCCCGCCGCTATGCGGGATCAGTCCGGCGATGATCTTGAGCAGCGTGGTCTTGCCGCAGCCCGACGGCCCGAGCAGCGTCGTCAGCTTGCCCTCGGGGAAATCGAGCGAGATGCCGCTCAGAGCCTCGACGCCGCCGGGATAGGTTTTCGAGACGCTCCTGACTTCGACGATCGGGCGCGTCGCGCCCGGGGCGACGCCTCTCGCTTCCAGCGGCGAAACCATGGCTTGCCCGACGTTCATGCGCGCACCTCCGGCCGAAACAATGTGAGCTCGATCCGCTCCAGCGCCTCGATGAACAGCACCGAGAACAGGATGATCGAGAGGATCGCCGCATACATTTTCGGATAGTCGGCGACCGACTGGTTGTAGGAGATCAGGTCGCCGATACCGGTCGGCGTGATCAGCAATTCGGCGAGGATGACGCCGATGAAGGCGGCGGCGCAGCCGAGCCTCAAGCCTGCGAAGATCATCGGGCTCGCCGCCGGCAGGATGACGAGGCGGATGCCCTGGCTGCGCGAAGCGAGGAAGGAGCGGCTCATCTCCAGCAGCGATTGCGGCGTGTTGCGCACCGCGCCGAGCGTATTCAGCACGATCACCGGCATCGCCATGATGCAGACCGTCATGATCTTGGCCGTCAGGCCGATGCCGTAGGCGAAGGTCAGAATCGGGATCAGGGCCGCCAGAGGCGCGGCCTGGGCGATGATGAAGAGCGGCGCGAGCAGCCATTCCGACGGCTGGTGCAGGCCCATCAGGACCCCGAGCCCGACGCCAAGCACGACCGATATGGCGAGCCCGATGACGAGCGGATGCAGCGTGATCATGAAGGCCTTGAACAGGCTGCCATCGGCGATCAGGCTGCCCAATCCCGACAGGGTCTCAAGAAGGGTGGGAAAGGCCGGGCTCAGCGGAATGCGGCCGGCATATTCCCACAGCGCCAGCGCAATCGAGAACGAAACCAGCCGCAGCACGAGCGGGTGAATCGCGAGGTCGCGCCAGTTGCGTGCTGGCGCCTGGCGAAGCGCAGGCAGGGCGGGGGCGAGTTCGGAGGTCTGCAAGGGATGCCTCTCAAATCGGCGGCGGCGCAGCGGGACGGGGCAGGGGCCCCGTCCGCAAGTGGCGGGAATGGCCAGCCTAAGCCTAGCTGCCGAGCGCCTTGCGGGCGCGATCGAGCGGCGCGAGATACCAGAAGTCCTCGACCTTCAGATCCTTGGCCGGGCCCTGCATCTGGCCGGCCTCGACATAGAATTCGAAGTCGGACGCCGCGACCTCGGCGTTGCCGCCGCCGGGCGCGAACACGCCTTCCTTGGTCGCCATGGTGTAGAATTTGGTGATGCCTTCGAGCACCTCCTTGGGCTGATCGGCCATCAGCTTGCGCTTGGCGCGCTCCTGCTCGACCACGGCCGGATTGGCGGCCATCTCGGTCCAGAGCCGCAGGAATTCCGTGACGATGACGTCGACCTTGGCCTCGTTCTTCCTGATCCAGTCGATCTGCCCGAACAGGGTCTCGTCCGAGGCCGGCTGCGAGACGCCCGGCAGCACGTGGAAGCGGTCGCCGGCCTTTTCGAGCAGCAGGTTCTTGTTGGCGAGATCGACGATCGTCGCCTTGATCTGGCCCTTCATCATGCCGATGATCCGGTTCTCGGAGCCGGGCACGTAAGAGCGGTCGCCGAACTGGATGCCTTCGCGCTTGGCGATGATGTTGCCGATCGCCTCGGTGCCGGTGGCCCGCGCGTGGAAGGTGATCGGCTGGCCGTTCAGATCCTTCCACGACTTGTAGGACTTGTCGGCCACGGGGAAGAACACCAGCCGCGTGCCCTGGAAGAGGACGCGCAGCGGCGCCTTGCTCTTCTGGACGACGGCGTAGGGCGTGCCGACGCCGAGATCGGCCTGGCCGTTGATCACGGCCTGGATGGCGAGATCCTCCTTGGCGAAGTGCGTGACCTGATAGTCGACGCCCTTCTCCTTGGCCCGCTCCAGCGCGATGATCATCGACAGGGTTTCGGTCGAGAGCACGTCGCCGAGCGCAATTCGGATTTTCTCCTGGGCCTGCGCGACGACGCTTCCCGCCGACAGGGCGGCCGCGATGGCGACGGCGTACAGAGCTGTGGACAGCCATTTTCCTGGCGTTTTCATCTCGATGCTCCTCCCAGAGCTTTCTTGTTCATTGGCGCTTATGGTCGCAACCAATTTGATTTTGGCCAGTGTCAGAGCGTGTATTGATCCTGTCAAGGCTGAAAATGCTCGCTGCAGAGCAGCATTCGCGTCGAAAACTGGTGAAATGTCCCAACCAATTCTCGAATGGTTGCAATCGCCGCAAATCCGTGAAATCAAGGATCGTTCGTGGTTGGGCCGGTCGCGCATGCTGGATCAGAAAATCGACGCGTCTCCCTCGCTCGCCATGTCGGGCGTGCTGACGCAGCTCTCGGGCTATCTCGCGGCCGCCGCGTTGCCCGATGACGGCCGGCTGCCGCCCGAGCGGGAGCTCGCCGAACTGCTCGGCGTGAAGCGTACGGAGTTGCGCCGGAGTCTGGCGGTGCTGGAGCGTGAGGGGCAGCTCTGGCGGCAGGTCGGCAAGGGCACCTTCATCGGCCCGCGGCCGCCGCAACTCCTCGACATTGCCGACCTCGCCGAGCGCAGCAACCCGCTGCAGGTCATGCGGGCGCGCATTGGCCTCGAACCGGAACTGGCGCGGCTTGCCGCGGTCAACGCCACGGCGATGGAGATTGCGACGCTCGCCGAACTCAACGCCGCCTGCCGCGCGGCTGGAACCTGGCGCGAATACGAGGCCTATGACGCCCGTTTCCACCACCAGATCGCCGAGGCGGCGCACAACCCGATCCTGCTCGCGCTGCTGGAGACGCTGAACGCCGTGCGCCGCGCCGTGACCTGGGGCCGGCCGCGCCCGAGCCATCTGCGCCCGCCGGCCGACCATCACAGCTTCGCCGACCATGAGTGCATCGTCGACGCCATCGCCCATCGCGAGGCCGCCGCTGCTGCTGACGGCATGCGCCGGCACCTGCAGAACGTCGAGGACCGGCTGATCGGCCGCCAGCCCTGACAGCCGCCGGCCGCCCCCGTTCCGGGCCAAGCCCCGGCCGGACCGGCGCGCGGCCGCGCAAAACAATCCTTGCCACGCCGTCGCCTGCCGGTAGCTTAGCTGATTGATGGCAACGGTCGCACTCGGGTGCGCCGCGGTCGCCGAACGCACATGCACGCAAAGACATGGCGTCGGAACAACCTGACATCTGGGAGGATGACGACATGACGATCTTTTACAGGACAGGCATCGCCGCGGCCGTCGCGTTCGGTCTGGCCGCGACGGCGGGCGTCGCGAAGGCCGCCGACATGCGGCTGATGACCGGGCCGCAGGGCGGCGTCTGGGTGCCGCTGGGCGGCCAGCTCAAGGACATGTGGGAGAAGGCCGTTCCGGGGCTCAGCGTATCGGCGCTGCCCGGCGCCGGCATCGCCAATGTCCGCGCCATCGAGGACGGCAAGGCCGAAATCGGCTTCGGCAACTCGATCTCGACCGTCGACGGGCTGGCCGGCAACGCGCCGTTCCCCAAGAAGCACGAGAACATCTGCAATATCGCGTCGCTCTACCCGCAATATTTCCAGATGCTGGTCCCGGCGAATTCCGGGATCAACACAGTCAAGGATCTCAAGGGCAAGTCGATCACCACCCAGCCACGCGGCAACACCGGCGAGCTCATTACCGGGCAACTGCTCAAGGTCCATGGCTTGAGCTACAGCGACGTCAAGGTGTCCTTCGTCTCCTACACCGACTCCGTCGAGCAGGTGAAGGACGGCCACGCCCAGGCCTTCTCGCTGGGCACGGCGATTCCCTCCGGCGCGGTGATGGACCTCGCCTCGGCGCGCGACATCAAGCTGCTCGACCTGTCGGCCGATCTCGACGGCATGAAGAAGCTCAACCCCGGCTACACGCTGGTGACGGTGCCGAAGGGCACCTATCCGAAGCAGGAGCGGGATGTGAAGGTGATCGGCTACGCCACCCACATCGTCGCCTCCTGCAAGCTGCCGGCCGATCAGGTCTATGCGATGACCAAAGCGATCGCCGACAACGTCCCGGCGCTGACCGCGACCAGCAAGGCTCTGGCCGGTCTGACACCGAAGCTGATGGCCGAGGATGTCGGCGTGCCGTTCCATCCGGGCGCGGTGAGGTTCTACAAGGAAGCCGGGATCACCGTGGCGTCGAAGTGACCGGTCGCCGACGCTCGCGGCAGATGGCCTGACGGCGCGCGCGGCAAAGCCGCGCGCGTTTCCGCCTATGTCACCTCTCCCCTAACGCCGACGCGCGCATCTCGCGAGCGGCCGGACCTGCCACCGCGACGTGCTGGCTGGAGACATGCCCCTTGGACAAGATGCAAGCGGACATCAGCATTCCGAAGCCCGAATTCCGGTTCGACCTGAGTCATGCCGGCATCATCCGGCTGGTTACGGCGGTCATCGCCGTGTCGATGGCGCTCTACCATATCTGGGTGATCCTGCCGCCGGCGCTGGGCGGGCAGGGCACGCCGGAAGCGATCATCTTCCGCGGCACGCATCTGCTGTTTGCGCTGGCGCTGACCTTCCTGATCTATCGCAGGTCCGGGACGGGCGCGGCGCCGTCGCTGCTCGACTATGCGCTGCTGGCGCTCGCGGTCGCACCGGTCACCTATCTGTTCTGGAACTACGACTACATCGTCAACCGCATCTACTATGTCGACGACATGACCACCGCCGACATGGCTATGGCGGTCATCCTCATCGTCCTGATTATGGAGGCGACGCGGCGGCTGATCGGCTGGGCGCTGCCGATCACGGCGATCGTCTTTCTCTGCTACGCTCTGTTCTTCGCCCGCGTCGAGCCGATGCGGCTGCTCGACCAGCTCTTCATGACGACGGAGGGCGTCTTCGGCGCGCCGCTCGGCATTTCGGCCGCCTATGTGATGATCTTCGTGCTGTTCGGCGCGTTCATGGAGCGCACCGGCACCGGCCAGCTCTTCATGGATTTCGCGCTCTCGCTGACCGGGCACACGGCTGGCGGGCCGGGCAAGGTCGCGGTGGTGTCGTCGAGCCTGTTCGGCACCATCTCGGGCAGCGCCGTCGCCAACGTCATGGTCGACGGGCCGATCTCGATCCCGCTGATGAAGCGCACCGGCTTCAAGGCGCATTTCGCCGCCGGCGTCGAGGCGGTGGCCTCCACGGGCGGTCAGATCATGCCGCCGATCATGGGCGCGGCCGCCTTCGTCATGGCCGAGTTCCTGTCGGTCTCCTACGGACAGATCATCATCTGGGCGCTGATTCCGGCCATTCTCTATTATGTCGCCTGCTTCGCCGCCGTGCATTTCGAGGCCAAGCGCCACGGCATCATGGGCGTGCCGCGCAGCGAACTGCCGGTGCTGTCGACGACGTTGCGCGAGCGAGGTCATCTCTTCATCCCGGTGGCTACGATCCTCGTGGTTCTCTACTCCGGCTACAGCGCGCCGCTGGCGGCGCTGGCGGGCACGCTGCTGTGCTTCCCGGTCGCGGCGATGCGGGCCTCGACGCGCGTCAACGTCCGGATTCCGATCATCATCGACGCCATGATCGACGGGGCGCGCAATGCGCTCGCCGTGGCGCTGGCCTGCGCCTGCGCCGGCATCGTCATCGGCGTCGTGGCGCTGACGGGCGCCGGCATCGTCTTCACGCAGGCCGTGCTCGGACTGGCGCAGAACTGGCTCCTGCTGGCGCTGATCCTGACGGCCATAGCCGGCATCGTGCTCGGCATGGGCATGCCGACGACGCCGGCCTATATCGTGATGACGTCGCTGCTGGTGCCGGCGCTGATCAAGCTCGGCGTCGTCACGCCGGCGGCCCACATGTTCGCGTTCTATTTCGCGATCCTGTCGGCGATCACGCCGCCGGTGGCGCTGGCGGTCTATGCGGCGGCGGGACTGGCCAAGGCTGACCTCTGGGCGAGCGGCTGGGCGGCGGTCAAGATCGGATGCGCAGGCTTCATCGTGCCCTTCATGTTCGTCTACGAGCCGGCGCTGCTGATGATCGGCGACTGGCCGACGATCATCTGGCGCTTCATCCTCTCCTTCGTCGGCATCGGACTGCTCGCGGCGGGGCTGCACGGCTATCTGCTGCGCCGCCGCGAGCAGTCCGATGCCGACGAAGGAGAGGATGAAGCGCCAGATGATCGTCGGCCAGTCGCCG
>JBKJSB010000086.1:0-5310 GCA_046593015.1 Allobosea sp. | reverse complement strand
GAGACGCCGCAGATTGTCCGCAAGAGTGCTCTTGCGGCGCCCGTCCGGCAGGATTGCGACGCCGAAGAGGAGTTCGGCCACAGTGATCGTCGATAGATGCAGCGTCTCCATCGCCTGTGCGTCGAGCCAGGCCCTGACGTTGGCATTCCCGCCCGGCCTTGAAGCCTCCGACACCACATTGGTGTCCAGCAGGATCACTCGAAGCTCATCGGTTCGGAGATCGTCCTGTCGCGAAGACCTTCGGTTTCAAACCCGCCGGTCTCCCGGCCGATTTGCGCGAGTAGCGAACCGAGCTTGATGCGCTCGGGCGGATTCACTGCAACTTCGAGGATGTGGCGAATTTCCGCCTCCGTGCTGCGGCCGTGACGTGTGGCTCTCAGCTTGAGCGCGCGATGCGTTTCGTCAGACAGTTTTCGAACCGTCACTGATGGCATGGTGCTTCGGCCCTCTCATCGTTCTGCTATCAAACTAACATGATTGCTATCAAATTCAATTCTGGTCGTGCACCACCTCTTGACCCCGCCACCCTCGAACGCCCATCACCATCCGCCCGCTCCCCGGACCCTGCCCATGCCCGTCTTCGTCCTCCCGTTCCCCATCATCGACCCGGTGGCGCTGTCCATCGGTCCGCTGTCGGTCAAATGGTACGGGCTGGCCTATGTCGTCGGGCTGATCGGCGGCTGGTGGTATGCGCGCCGGCTGGTTGCGGCGGATGGCCTTTGGGGCGGGCGGGCGAGGCCCAAGCCCGAAGAGCTCGACGACATGCTGCTCTACGTCGCGCTTGGCGTCGTCCTCGGCGGGCGGCTCGGCTTCGTGCTGTTCTACGATCTCGCGCGCTATCTCGCCCGGCCGCAGGACATCGTCGCGATCTGGCAGGGCGGCATGTCGTTTCATGGCGGGCTCGTCGGCGCGGCGCTCGCCCTGTGGCTGTTCGCGCGCCGGCGCGGCTACCCGGCGCTGAGCGTGTTCGACATCGCGGCGACGGTGGTGCCGATCGGCCTGTTCCTCGGCCGCATCGCCAACTTCATCAATGCCGAACTCTGGGGCCGGCCCGCTCCGGACGTCCTCTGGGCGATGGTGTTTCCCAATGCCGGGCCGCTGCCGCGCCATCCGAGCCAGCTTTACGAAGCGCTGGGCGAAGGGCTGGTCCTGTTCGTGCTGCTGGCGCTGCTGGTCCGTGCAGGTGGCTTCAGGCGACCTGGGCTCGTCGCCGGCGTCTTCGGCATGGGTTATGCCGCGGCGCGCATCGTCTGCGAGTTCTTCCGCGAGCCCGATCCGCAGCTCGGCTTCCTGTTCGGCACGAATCTCGACGGACTGTCAGGCGGGATTACCATGGGTATGGTGCTGTCGCTGCCCTTGTTCGCGGCCGGGCTGATCCTGTTCCTGCGCGCCCGGCGGGCGGCTGCGTGAGCGCGCTCAAGGCGGAGCTGATCCGCCTGATCCGGGACGAGGGGCCGCTGCCGATCTCGCGCTACATGGCGCTCTGCCTCGGCCATCCGCGCCATGGCTACTACATGAACCGCGACCCCTTCGGCGCGGCCGGCGATTTCACCACCGCGCCCGAGATCAGCCAGATGTTCGGCGAGTTGATCGGCTTATGGGCAGCGAGCGTCTGGCAGGCGATGGGCGCGCCTCAAGCGCTCCGGCTGGTCGAACTCGGGCCGGGGCGCGGCACATTGATGGCCGACATGCTGCGCGCGGCGAGGGTCGCGCCGGGCTTTCGCGAGGCGCTGACGGTGCATCTGGTCGAGACCAGTCCGTCTCTGCGCGCCGCCCAGGCGAAGACGCTGGCCGGCGGGCGCGAGCCGGTCTGGCATGATACCATTCAAGCCGCGCTCGACGGCCCGGTGATCCTGGTCGCCAACGAGTTCCTCGATGCCCTGCCGCTCGACCAGTTCGTGATGACGGAACAAGGTTGGCGCGAGCGGCTGGTCGGGTTGGATGAGAAGGGCGAGCTGGCGTTCGGACCCGCAGGTCAAGCGCCTCTTCTCCCTCCCCCCGCTTCAGCCATGTCGGATGTTTCCGACATGGCCAACGTATTGCTGAAGTCGGAAGCATTCGACTTCAGTGGGGAGGGTCGGGGAGGGGGGGAGAGTCCAGGCCGTCGCTCTGGGGCAGCCGTTCAGGTTGGTCCTGCACGGCCCCCCATCCCTAACCCTTCCCCACCACAAGTGGGGGGAAGGGGACAGGTCGCCCCTATCGGCAGCGTCTTCGAACACCCTCAGGCGGCGCTGGATATCGTCTCGACCATCGCCATACACCTCGCCCGCACCGGCGGCGCGGCGCTGTTCATCGACTACGGCTCCATCCAATCCGGTTTCGGCGACACGCTGCAGGCGATGCGGAAGCACGCCTTCGTCGATCCTCTCGCCGATCCCGGCGAGGCCGACCTCACCGTCCATGTCGATTTCGCCCGCATGGCGCAGGCCGGGCTCGATGCCGGCGCAGCCTGCCACGGCCCGGTCCCGCAGGCTGCGTTCCTGCTGGCGCTCGGGCTTGCAGAGCGTGCGCAGGCACTCGGCGCCAAGGCGACGCCCGAGCAGGCCGCTGCCATCGCCGCCGCCGCCGCCCGCCTGACCGAGCCGACGGCCACCGGCATGGGGCAGTTGTTCAAGGTTCTGGCGCTATCCCATCCCGGCTTGCCGCCGCTGCCCGGATTTGACCTTCATCGGCTGCCAGAGCAGGGCTGAGTTTCGAAAACGGACCATTCCCATGTTCATCGAATCGCCTGATCTCGCCGCCGAGCCCGGCATCCGCCACGCCTTCTTCACGCGGGAGGGCGGCGTCTCGACCGGCATCTACGCCTCGCTGAATGGCGGATTGGGCTCAGCCGACGATCCGGCCGCCATCACCGAGAACCGCGCCCGCATGGCCCGCCATCTGGCGGTCGAACCTGCGAACCTGATCAGCCTGTATCAGGTGCATTCGCCGGATGTGGAGGTCGTCACCGGCCCCTGGCCCGGCGAGCGCCCCAGGGCCGACGCGATGGTGACGGCGGCCTCGGGACTCGCGCTTTGCGCCTCCAGCGCCGATTGCGGGCCGATCCTGTTTTGCGACAGCGAGGCGCGGGTGATCGGGGCGGCCCATTCCGGCTGGAGGGGCGCGGTTTCAGGCGTCATCGCCTCGACCGTGACCGCGATGGAAAAACTCGGCGCAAGGCGCGAGCGAATCCTGGCGGTGCTGGGGCCGACGATCAGCGCGGCGGCCTACGAGGTCGGGCCGGAATTCGTCGAGCGCTTCAAGAGCGAGAATCCGACCTTCACGCGCTTCTTCACAGCGTCGGAGCGCGCGGCGCATGCGATGTTCGACCTGCCGGCCTTCATCGCCTTCAGGGCGCAGGAAGCCGGCATCGGCCGCTTCGTCGATCTCGCATTATGCACCTATGGCAACGAGCGGCGCTTCTTCAGCTACCGCCGCACGACGCATCGGGGCGAGGCCGATTACGGCCGGCTGATCTCGGCGATCGTGCTGGAGTGAGACTACATGACGTCGCATGCGCGATCGGGCTAGGCTGCGGCATCGCAGCCTGACGAGAGTCCTCATGCCCCGCCAGATCGACTACTACTTCACCCTGCTCTCGCCGTGGACCTATCTTGGCCACCAGACCTTCGTGGAGACCGCGAAGCGTCATGGCTGCAGCGTCTCCTACAAACCCACTCCGCTGCGCATGGTCTTCGACGAGACCGGCGGTCTTCCCTTGCCCAAGCGCCATCCGGTGCGGCAGCGCTATCGTATCTTCGAACTGCAGCGCTGGCGGCAGAAGCGCGGCCTGCCGCTGGTGATCCATCCGCAGCATTTCCCGTTCGACGTTTCGCTGGCCGACCGCGCCGTGCTGGCGATCGTCGCCGCGGGCGGGGATCCGTCGGGCTTCGTCGGCGATGTCCTGGCCGGCGTCTGGGCGCGTGACGAGGATCTGTCGCAGCCGGAGCTGATCGCCGGGATCGCCGGCCGCGCCGGGCTCAATGGCGCGGCGCTTCTGCAAGCAGCCGGGAGCGAGGCGATCGTCGAGCGCTACGCCGCCACGATCAACGAGGCGATCGCGGCCGGCGTTTTCGGGGCCCCGAGTTATGTGCTCGATGGCGAGGTGTTCTGGGGGCAGGACCGTCTCGACCTGCTCGAGGATGCGCTCGCGAGCGGGCGCGCAGCCTACCGAAACGACGCGACGGTCTGAGCCCGGCTCACCCGACGATGTCGGGCGTGCGCCAGCCGAGATGCTGGCCGGCGTCGACCGCGATCATCTGGCCCGTGACCGAGCGTGCCTGCGCCAGATAGAGCACCGCCTCGGCAATCTCGGCTGCATCGACCTTGCGGCCGAGCAGCGTGCCTGCGACCTCCGCCTCCATCAGGCCGGCCCCGTCATGGGGGTTCGGCAGGGTCGGGCCGGGCCCGACCGCGTTGACCCGGATGCCGGGAGCGAGCGCCTGCGCCATGGTCTGCGTCGCGGTCAGCAGGGCCGCCTTGGTCAATGTGTAGGAGTAGTATTGCGGCGTCAGCTTCCAGACGCGCTGGTCGATGATATTGACGATCGCGCCTGTGCGTCCGTCCGGCAGGCGGTTGGCCATTGCGCCGGCCAGCACCGAGGGCGCCCGCAGGTTGATCGAGAACTGCCGGTTCCAGCGCGCGACGTCGATGTCGCGGATGTCGTCGAGCAGGAAGCTGGAGGCGTTGTTGACAAGCAGGGTCACCGGCCCCAGCGCCGTCTCCGCTGCGGGAACCAGCGCCGCGACGGCGACGGGGTCGGCGAGGTCGGCCTCGACGACGCCGCAGCGCGCACCCTGTGCCGTCAGCGCCCGAGCCAGCGCCTGTGCCTCCTCGCGCGATTGGCTGCAATGAATCGCGACCGCATAGCCGGCCTCGGCCAGCCTCGAGACGATCGCCGCGCCGATCCGGCGCGCGCCGCCGGTGACGAGCGCGACCTCAGTCATCGCGGCGCTCCGCCGGCCTGGGCCAGTTGTTCTTTAGGCCACGCCGCTGAAGCCGTCGCTCCCAGTGTTTGGCGACGCGCAGATAGCGGTAGAAGGCGTAGTTCATCGCGGTCATGAAGCCGTAGACGCCGCGCAGGGCATGGCGGCGGCCGATATAGGCCTTGATGAAGTTGGCCGGGAATTCGACCACGAGCCTGAACACGGAGAGCGTCGCGCCGCGCTGGTCGAGGTCGTCGGCCTGCGCGTCGCTGTAGCCGTTGAGCTTGTTCATCTGTTCGCCGAGCGAGCGCACGGAGTAGTGATGCACGGTGCCCTTGAGCCTTGCGACGCGGGCGTCGGGGGCAAGATCGACGCGGTCATGAACTGGCGAGGGCGAATAGCGCCC
>JBKJSB010000065.1:0-6608 GCA_046593015.1 Allobosea sp. | reverse complement strand
GACGGCGAGCCCGTCGATGCAGGCCTGACGGCCTTCCTCATAGGCACAGTTGACGGTTATCGACGTCATCATGTCACCCTTTTTGCTCTGCGACCCGGCGACGGCTGCCGCTCATGACGGCATGCTGGAGCACGCCGGTCACTGGATCGTGAATCATCAACGCGGCGCACGCGAAATTGATCCAATGGCGGGGCAATAGTCTCCGATAGATTGCAGGCGTGAGCCCGCCTCTACCGTTCCCGCCCCCTGATCCGGCGCGCCATTTCGTTCAGCGCCAGCAGCGCCAGCGCGAGGATGAAGGGCAGCAGGTAATAGGCGATGCGGAACAGCAGCAGCGCCCCGAGCACGCCCTCATAGGGCAGCCGCGAGAGCGCGATCAGCATCGTCGCCTCGAAGACGCCGAGGCCGCCCGGCGCGTGGCTGGCGATGCCGATCAGGCAGGCGAAGACATAGGCCGCCAGAAAGGTCGGATAGGCGATGTTGTGCCCGCCCGGCAGCAGCACATAGAGCACGGCGGCGGCCGCGCAGACCTCGGCCGCACCCAGAAACATCTGGCCGAGCGTGATGCCCAGGCCCGGCAGCGGCAGGTTCCAGCCGCGCACGCGGATGGTGCGCTCGCCGGTCGAAATCCAGCCGAGATAGCCGAGCGTGCCGATGGCCACAGTCGCGCCGACGCCCTGCACGACGAGCGGCGAGGTCCGGGCGAGCACGGCGACCGACTCCGACGCGTAGAACAGGCAGGCGCAGAGGATCGCCCCTAAGCCGAGCCAGAAGGTCAGGCCCGCAATCACCGTCAGGCTCGCGACCTCGGAGGCGCGCACGCCCTTGGGCGAATAGATCCAGTAGCGCACCGTGCCGCCGGTCACGATCGGGAAGCCGAGCGTGAAGGAGACCGAATAGGAGGTGAAGGAGGCGAGGGCGGTGGTGCGGTAGGGGATCGAGAGGCCGAGCCGCTTCAGCGCCAGCGCGTCATAGCCGGTGAGCAGCAGATAGCTCAGCGCGGTGAAGCCGAGGGCCAGCCCGATCTGGCGGGCGCTCGCATCCCGGAACGCCTTGGTCAGTTCGCCGGGCTCGATCTCGCGGACGATGTAGTAGAGCACCACCAGCGAGGCGCAGAAGATCAGCGCGCTCGCCAGCGGCCCGAGCCACCACCAGCGGCTGCGCCGGCGCAGGGGCATGGCCGGGCGAGATAGTCCTGGCTCATCCTGGCCGAACGACATGGGGGGACTCAGGGCTGGTCTGGACGCGAGGGTCCGGGGCGGACGGAACGGCCGCCGACGCGACCCTTGCCGGCAGACATAGCGTCTCTCCGCCGATCCACAAGCCGGGCAGCGCGCTTGTCATTGCCCGGCGCTCGAAGGCGAAGCGCATCCCCTTCCCCCTGCTTGCTGTGGGGAAGGGTTAGGGATGGGGGGCCGGACGACCGGGTGAGCCGGAGATAATTGAAGGTGTACCCGGTCGTTCGGCCCCCACCCCAGCCCTCCCCACCGCAAGCGGGGGGGAGGGAGCGGAGAGCGCAGCGCCTCAAGGACGACACTTGGCCGTGGCAATCCTACTTTTCCGCCTTCTGGAACACCCGCAGCGTCTTGAAGGTCGCGACCTCCCTGACCGGAGCGTTCTTCGCCCAGTCGGCGATGATCGGCTCGGCCGTCGCATAGGCGAAGGAGCCGGTATAGAACAGCAAATAGCCGCCGGCGTCGGTCTGGGCGGTGAAGAGGTCGATCACCTCGCGGTCGGTCAGCGCGCCATAGGCGTCGTTGGCCTCCGTGCGGAATTCGCTGGCGTGGAACAGGGTGACGATGTCGAAGCGTGGCAGCAGCTTGGCGTTGCTGGTGTAAATGTCGCCGAAATAGGCGCTGTAGGTCTTCGTGATGGTCGGGTTGCCGGTCGCGAGCTTGACGAAGGCGTCGTATTCCTTCGGCGAGGCGGTGATGCTGAGCACGGTGCAGTTGAGCTCCGGCTCGGCGCAGCGGATGCCGACATAATGGTGCCCGCCGCTGCCGAAATGGTAGATGCGCTTGTCGGTCAGGCCCAGTTCCTCGAGCCATTCGACGAAATGCACGTCACAGGGGCACTGGTCGACGCGCAGGCCCCAATAGACGTCCCAGATGTTCATCGGCGCGGGTGCGGCGCTGGTCGCGGCGGTCATGTGGCGTGGCTCCAAGGTCGAATGCGGTTGGCTTCTGACAGACTGTACCGAAATTCCGCGTCATCCTGGACAAGCCGCGAAAGCGGCGCAGCTCCGGGATCCATCATAAGGCTAAGACGGCGCTTTAGGATGGATCCCGGGACTTCGCTTTGCGAAGCCCAGGATGACGGCCAAATAGTCGCTCTCCAAGGATTGTCTTCAGACTGAACTGCGCCTGAACGAGCCTTCTCACGGCGCACCCGGCTCGGCCAGCTCCGGCCGCGCGTCGGTGCGGGCCGGCCCGGCCATGCGCACGACGCCGCCGGCGCGCTTCAGCGTCAGGCGATGCGTCGCGGCCTCGGCAAAACCGGCGCTCTGCCCGAAGCCGAGGATGATGGCGTCAGGCCGCGCGGCGCGCAGCTCGGAGATCAGGTCGAGCGCGATCTCGGTTTCGAGCGCGCTGGTCGCCTCGTCGAGCAGCAGGATGTCGGGCGCCTCCAGCTCGGCCCGCGCCAGCGCCAGCCTCTGCCGGTCGCCGGTGGCGAGTTCCTTGTCCCAGTCGCGCCATTCGTCGATGCGGGGGGCGAGGCTGGACAGGCCGTAGCGCCGCAGCGCATTGGCGATCTCGTCGCCTTCATGCACCGCGCCTGAATCGAACACCGCCCGCAGCGTGCCTTCCGAGAGATGCAGCTTGTGCGGCACGACCGTGACCAGCGCATTCTCCGGCAGCGCGATGCTGCCGCGCCCCCAGGGCCAGAGGCCCGCGATCGCCTGGATCAGCGCCGCCTTGCCGAGCCCCAGCTCGCCCGAGAGATGCAGCATGTCGCCAGGCTGCGCCGACAGGCCGATCTCGGCTGCGAGCGTGCGGCCGTCGCGGTCGACCAGCGTGACGTCGTCGAGCTTCAGGGCCCCGTCGCGGCTGGGCTCCAGCGCCAGATGCGCGCCCGGCGGATCGCGCTCGAGCCGCTCCAGCGCATCGGCCAGTTCGTTGACGCGGCGCGCGGCGGCGAGCCATTCGGCGATGCGCATGAAATTGTCGAGCAGCCAGTTGAAGGCGTTCTGCACCGCGACGAAGGCGGCCGCGACCTGCACCACGCCGCCGAGCGACATCTCGCCCGAGAGGTATTTCGGCGCGGCCAGCAGCAGCGGCACCACCGGCACCAGCGCGCCCGAGCCGTTGGTGATCCAGGTCAGCCGGCCCCGCTGCCTGATCATGGCGAGCCAGCGCTGCACCAGCCCGTCATAGGTCTGCCTCACGGCGCGGCGCTCGCCGGCCTCGGCCCGCGTCAGCGCGATGGTCTCGCCATGGTCGCGGATCCGCATCAGCGAGAAGCGCAGCCGCGCCTCGCCCTCGTTGCGCGCCGCGATCAGGCGCGGCAGCCGCCGGCCGACGACGCTGATCAGCAGGGAGACGAGGATGGCGTAGACGATCGCCGCCAGCACCATATAGGCGGGAATGACCACAGGCCCGCCGCCGGTCTGGATGGTGAAGCTGCCGCCGATGCTCCAGAGGATGCCGATGAAGGTGATCGCGGTGATGATCGAGGACAGCAGCCCGATGGCGAAATCGACCACCGGCTCGGTCGCCCAGCGGACATCGTCGGCGATGCGGTATTCCGGATTGGCCGGCTCGTAGCCCGACAGGCTGAGCCGGAAGAAGCGGCGTCCGCCGATCCAGCCATCGGCGAGCTTCGCCGCCACCCATTCGCGCCAGTAGACCTGAAAGGTTTCGCGCGAGACCAGGATCGCGACGCCGAGCCCGGCGACGATGACGACCAGCACCGGAAACACCGCCATGGCGATCAGCGCGCTCTCGGCGTCCTTCTTCTCCAGCGCGTCGAAGAACCAGCCGTTCCAGCGGTTGACGGTGACATTGGCGAAGACGCCGATGATGATCGCGGCCGCCAGCGAGAGCGACCAGAACCACGCCTTGGCCGCGCTCTCGCCGCGCCAGAACCCGCCGGTAAGTTGCGCGAAGCGCAGCGCGACCTGCCGGTCGCCCGGCCCGGCCGATGCCGCCCCGCCGCTCGCGTCACGTTTCGCCAAAGACGCTACAATCCCCCCGGATCGGTCCTGTTCACGACGATGACAGCCAGCCCCCGCAGCCGAACCGTCAGGCCCGGTTAGCCGGATGCGAATGAACTCGCGGTGAACGTTGCGTGATGGGGGAGGCGGAAGCCCGCGCCCTGTTCACGGAAACGTCATGGAAGGATCCGGTTGCCTTTGCGTTGTCGCATCGGAGGCCGGCGCGCGCCGGTTCAACACAAGGAGACGGATGATGACAGCCGATACGGGCAGGCGCTCCTTCCTCGTGGCGCTGCTGGGCCTGCCGGCCGCGGCGCTCGCCGCCACCGCGCTGGCGGCGACGCCGGCGCAGGCGCAGAGGTGGGGCGGCCGGGACGACGATCGCGACGATCGCGGCCGTGGCGGGGATCGCAGCCGCCGCCGGCGCGACGACGACGATGACAATCGCGGCCGCCAGCGCCAGCGTCGCCGCCGGCGCCAGCGCAACGACGACGACGATTGACCGATCAGGCAGGGCCGCGCGAGCGGCCCTGCTTCATGTCGGGGCCTCTCTATTTGCCGATCTCGGCTTTCGCGATCGCATCGCGCAGGTCGCCCCATTCATGGCAGCGGCCGCAGAGCTGCTCCAGCCTGGCGAGGTTGGCCTTGGCGCTCGCCATGTCGCCGGTCTCGAGGAACCATTCGCCCTGATATTCGAGCGCCGGCAGGAAGGTCGGGTCGCTCTTCAGCGCCGCGTCGTAGAACTCCTTCGAGAGCGGATAGTTCTTCAGCTTGCGGTGTGAGAAGGCGAGCCAGTTCAGCAGCACCGGCGATGTCGGCGAGCGCTTCAGCAGCACCTCCAGCTTCTCGATCGCGGGCGGAAATTTCTTCTCCTCGATCCAGCGGCGCGCCTGCCGGTATTCGGGGTCGTCGTCGAGCCAGGTCCAGTCGGGCCCGACGGCGTGGGCGGGGGCGACGATGAGCAGTCCCGCCGTCCAGAGCATGATCGCGAGCTTGCGCATCCTTCTCCCTCCTCCGTAAACCCTCGGCGGCTGCGCGCGTTGAGGCCGCATCGAAAGCCGATCATGGAGCGTTCGCATGACAAGTCCATTGCGCAAGGGCGCGCAGGTCCGGTGGAGCCGGGGCAGCGGCACCGCCGAGGGCACGGTGGAGGAGGTCTTCACCGTACCGGTCGACCGCAGCATCAAGGGCAAGCGTATCCGCCGCAACGCCTCGCCGGAGAAGCCGGCCGACCTCGTGAAGCAGGACGACGGCGACAGGGCGCTGAAGTCGCATGGGGAGTTGAAGCGGGGGTGAGGGAAGGCGCACACTCCTGCCACCTCCTGTCACCAATCCCACCCGCCATGCGCCCTGCCCCCTCGCGCCCGCCGGCGTTCCGCCCCATATTGCGGCCATGCCAAAGCTCTCCGACGCCGCCAAGCCCAAGCCCCCGAAAAAGCCCTCCTCCGCCCGTACGCCCAATTCCAAGGCGTCGCGGCAGGAGCTGAAGCCGCTGGAGGGGTATCTCGCCGATCTGCTCAACCCGGCGATCAACCGGGGCAATGCGGTGCCCGGCGGCGCGGCCGGGTTTTCGGACAGGCCGCAGGCCGGCTACGAACCAAAGCCCGACTACGCCACGGAACGGCCCGGCGGCGAGGAGAGGCCGAAGCGCAAGCTCACGAAGAGGGCCGATTCCGCCTTCGACGGGATCGAGGGCGAGACCGCCGCCAGCCTCACCGCGCAGTCGCTGCAGGCGCTGCTGGAGACCGGCAGCCCGTTCATCGACCCCGGCAAGGCCTGGACGCCGCATCGGCCGCCGCGCCCCGACAAGTCGGAGGGCGGCGTCGCCTTCCGCATGCAGGCCGAGTTCGAGCCCGCCGGCGACCAGCCTGCCGCCATCGCCGAGCTGATCGACGGCATCTCGCGGCAGGAGCGCGACCAGGTGCTTCTGGGCGTCACCGGCTCCGGCAAGACCTTCACCATGGCGCAGGTCATCGAGAAGACGCAGCGCCCGGCGCTGATCCTGGCGCCGGGCGCTGCGTCTTCTCGATCACCTGCGCCATGGTGAAGGTCTTGCCGGAGCCGGTGACGCCGAGCAGGACCTGGCTGCGCTCGCCGGATTTCAGGCCCTCGGTGAGATCCTTGATGGCGGTCGGCTGGTCGCCTGCGGGCTGGTAGTCGGTGACGAGGTCGAAAGCGACGCCACCTTCCGACTTGTCGGGTCGGGCAGGGCGGTGCGGCGTCCAGATCTTGCCGTCCTTGAACAGTGGATTGCCTGACTCGATGAGCTTGGCCAGCGCATCGACCGTGGCGGTGACGGCGCCGGAGGCGAGGTTGTCGACGCTTGACGCCTCGTCATTGGCAGCGACGCGCTGCTTGTTGCGGGTCGCGCTTTCCTTGTTGAGGCGCTCGGCGTCCTCGAGCGAGATATCGAGACCGGCGACAGGATTGAGGCCTGCGGCGGCGCGGGTGCGCG
>JBKJSB010000018.1:0-3449 GCA_046593015.1 Allobosea sp. | reverse complement strand
AGGAACAGCAGGTAGAGCGTCAGCGTGATCGCGCCGCCGTCGATGCGGAATCCGGAGCGGGCGCGGGGGATAGGGGTTGCCGCTGAGACGGCTGTGGTCTCGGCGCTCATGACGCGGCTCCCTCTTGCTGCCGCTCGGCGTCGAGATTCGTCATCGCCGTGTAGAACACCCAGCACACCGCCAGGATAACGAGGTTGTAGGCGATCGACATGGCCGCCGCCTTGCCGAGATCGAACTGGCCGAGTGCGAGCTTGACCAGCTCGATCGAGAGGAAGGTCGTCGAATTGCCCGGCCCGCCGCCGGTGACGACGAAGGGCTCAGTGTAGATCATGAAGGAATCCATGAAGCGCAGCAGCACGGCGATGATCAGCACGCGCCGCATCTTCGGCAACTGGATGAAGCGGAACACGGCCCAGCGGCTCGCGCCGTCGATGCGCGCGGCTTGATAGTAAGCGTCGGGGATGGATTTCAGGCCGGCATAGCAGAGCAGTGCGACGAGCGAGGTCCAGTGCCAGACATCCATCGCGACGATGGTGACCCAAGCCGCGATCGGGTCAGAGACGTAGTTGTAGGTGATGCCCAGCTTGTTGACCGTGTAGCCGAGCAACCCAATGTCGCCGCGTGCAAAAACCTGCCAGATCGTGCCGACGACGTTCCACGGCACCAGCAGCGGCATCGCCATCAGCACGAGCGTGACCGCGACCTTCCAGCCGTCGCGCGGCATGGCGAGCGCTACCGCGATGCCGAGCGGCACCTCGATGGCGAGGATGATGCCGGAGAAGGCGAGGTTGCGGCCGAGCGAGGAGAGGACCCGGCCGCCGAGATCGGTCGAGGGGTCGAGCAGCTCCTTGAACCAGCCGGTGCCGTTCCAGAAGAACTGGTTGTTGCCGAAGGTGTCCTGGACCGAATAGTTCACCACCGTCATCAGCGGGATTACCGCCGAGAAAGCGACGATCGCCAGCACCGGCAGGACGAGGAACCAGGCGCGGTTGTCATAGGGGCGATCCATCAGGCTCTCCCGCTCAGGCGCTGGCCGTCGGCATAGACATGGATATGGCCGGACTGGAGAATCAGCCCCGCATGATCACCGATGCCGTGAATATGGTCAGGCACGCCGGCGGCAAAAGCGTGGTCGCCAAGCCGCAGGCGGGCGAGTCGGGCGCGGCCGAGATCGTCGATGCGCTCGACCCTGACCGGTAGGCCTTCGCCGGCGCGCGCCAGCGTTGCGAATTCCGGCCTGATGCCGATCTCGATGCGTTGGCCGGCCGGCGGATCGTAGCTCAGCGGCAGGGCGATGGTCTGGCCAGCGACCAGCGCGCGGTTGCCCTCGACCGTCGCGGGCATGACGTTCATGCCCGGCGAGCCGATGAAGTAGCCCACGAACGTATGCGCCGGGCGCTCGAACAACTCGTCAGGCTGGCCTGCCTGCACCACGCGGCCGTCATGCATGACGACGACGGTGTCGGCGAAGGTCAGCGCCTCGGTCTGGTCGTGGGTGACGTAGATCATGGTCACGTCGAGCTGGCGGTGCAGCGCTTTCAGCTTTGAGCGCAGTTCCCATTTCAGTTGCGGGTCGATGACGGTCAGCGGTTCGTCGAACAGGATCGCAGCGACGTCCGGGCGCACCAGCCCGCGCCCGAGCGAGATCTTCTGCTTGGCGTCTGCGGTGAGGCCGCGCGCCTTGCGGCCGAGCGAGGGGGTCAGTTCGAGCAGGCTCGCGATCTCGCGGACGCGCCCATCGACCGCCTTGCCGTCCATGCCGCGGTTGCGCAGCGGGAAGGCGAGATTCTCGTAGACGGTCATCGTGTCGTAGACGACCGGGAACTGGAAAACCTGGGCGATGTTGCGTCGCTCGGTCGACAGACGGGTGACGTCGCGTCCGTCGAAGGCGACACGGCCGTGGGAGGGGATCAGCAGGCCCGAAATGATGTTGAGCAGCGTGGTCTTGCCGCAGCCCGACGGGCCAAGCAGCGCATAGGCCCCGCCCTGCCGCCAGGTCAGGGTCATCTGCTTCAGCGCGAAATCGGCGGGCGCGCTCGCGTCCGGCTTGTAGGAATGGGCGAGGTCGGTGAGTTCGATGCGGGCCATCTGCTTGTCCTCATGCGGCCGAGAGGAGGGCGGGCGCATGGGCGAGCGCGCCATCCGCGTCGAAGACGAAGACGCTGGCCGGATCGACATGCACCGTCACCGCCGAACCCGGCGCGAGTTCGTGCACGCCTTGGGCGAGCGCGACCCAGTTGGCATCGCCGCAGACGACATGAACGAAGCTTTCCGAGCCGGTGATCTCGGAGATCGTGACCGTGGCCTCGAAGGGCAGGCTGTTGGGCGAGACAGGCTTGAGCGCCAGATGATGCGCGCGCAAGCCGAGTTGGTAGTCGCCGTCGGGCAGGCCAGCCAGCGCGCCGGTCGCGGGTGCTGTCGCACCGCCGGGCAGCAGGATCGTGCCGCCCCGCTTGACGACCGGCAGCAGGTTGAGCGGCGGGTCGGAGAAGATCCGCGCCGTGATCAGGTCGTGGGGCCGGCGATAGACCTCGGCGCTGCGTCCGAACTGCGTCACGCGGCCCTGCGAGAGGGTCGCCGTATAGTCGCCGAGCAGCAGCGCTTCCTGCGGCTCGGTCGTCGCATAGACCACAGCCGCATTGGAGCCGCGCACGATCCGGGGCAGTTCCTCGCGCAATTCCTCGCGCAGCTTGTAGTCGAGATTGGCCAGCGGTTCGTCGAGCAGCACGAGATCGGCGCCCTTGATCAAAGCGCGCGCCATGGCAGTGCGCTGCTGCTGACCGCCGGAAAGCGTCAACGGCATGCGCTCCAGATAGGGTTCAAGCTTCATCACGGCCGCCATGGCGCCGACCTTGGTCGCGATCTCTGACTTCGGCAGCCCCTTGACCCGTAGCGGCGAGGCGATGTTTTCGAACACGGTCATGTTCGGGTAGTTGATGAACTGCTGGTAGACCATGGCAACCGAGCGCTCGCGCACGGCTATGCCCGTGACATCGGTCTCGACCGTGCCTTGCGTCGCCCGAACGCGGCCCGAACTCGGCCGGTCGAGGCCCGCCATCAGCCGCATCAGCGAGGTTTTTCCGGCGAGCGTTGCGCCGAGCAGCACGGTCATCGTGCCGGGCTCTAGTCTGAGGCTTGTCTCGTGGATATGCGTCACGGCTCCGACATCGCGCCTGACCCTGTCGAGAACGAGACCCATCGCGCCCTCCTCAGGCCGTCTGCATGGTTGCGGGCGCGGTCTGCGCCAGCATGAAGTCGTCGAGGCCCTGCCGCTCTTCCGCCGTCAGCCGCAGGCCGAGCTTGCTGCGCCGCCAGAGCACGTCGTCGGCGCAGCGGGCCCATTCGGATGCGATCAGATAGGCGACCTCGCGCTCGTAAAGATCGGCTCCAAAATGGCGGCCGAGATCGGCCGCGCTGCCTGCACCCGCCAACACCTCGCGCGCTTTCGT
>JBKJSB010000266.1:0-11759 GCA_046593015.1 Allobosea sp. | reverse complement strand
CAGCGCCCCGCAGACGAACGAGGTCAAACGCTGCGCGGTTCTCCTCGGCGGCGCGCTGATCGTTGCGCGGCAGACGGGACTGCCGCTGGAGGTCATCGAGATCGGCGCGAGCGCCGGCCTCAATCTCGGCTTCGAGGGCTATCGCTACGCGTTGGGCGCAGCCGATTGGGGAGCGCCGGATGCTGGCGTGACAATTCGGAGCGACTGGCGTGGCCACCTGCCGCCACTGGATTCGCCGATCGTGGTGACCGGAAGGCGCGCCTGCGATCTCAAGCCGCTCGACCCGTCCGATCCTGCCGACCGTGAGCGGGTCATGTCTTACATATGGCCCGATCAGGCCGATCGCCTCGCGGCCACGGCCGCCGCTTTCGACGCTGCGTCTGCGATGCCATGGCGGGTCGAACGGGCGGACGCAGCCGATTGGGTCGAAGCCCGGCTAGCGCAGCCCCCCTTCGAGGGACGGGCGCGGCTGCTGATGCATACTATCATGTGGCAATATCTGCCCGAACTGACCAAGGCTCGGATCGCCGCCGCGATGGAGCGTGCCGGAACCGTCGCGACCTAGGAGACCCCGCTCTTCTGGCTGCGCATGGAGCCCGACGCGGTGAAAGGCAGCGCCGTTGTGACGCTCACCGACTGGCCGGGCGGGCGCGAGCGCGAGTTGGGCCGAGCCGATTTCCACGGTCGCTGGGTAGAGTGGCGCTGAACGAGGTGGCGATCAGCCCGGAAACACCAGCCTCGTTTTCGTTCCCGAGAGGCTTTCGACGCCGTACTCTCCACGCAACTGCGCCGCCAACGCCTTGATGATGCGCAGGCCAAGGCCATGGCCCGGCTTGGCGACGCTGTCGGGGACGAGACCGATGCCGTCGTCGGCGATGGTCAGTTCGAGCGTGCTGTCGTCCCGACGCTCCAGCCGGACGCCGATCGAGCCCGGCCGTCCCTCTGGAAATGCGTGCTTGATCGAATTGGTCATCACCTCGGTGACGAAGAGCGAGAGCGCCGTCAGCGTGCGGATATCCAGCGTCATCACCGGCGCCTCGACCGTGCAAGCGACGCCCTGCGCGCCCGAGGCCGAGAGAACGTCGCGGCAGAGTTCGTCGAGATAGACGCCGACGGCGAGATCGACGCTGTTGGGATCGTGCAGGCGGCGGTGGATGCGCGCCATCGTCTCGATGCGGGCGCGGGCCTCGTCGATCACAAGGGGCGCGGCGGCCGGGTCCTGAGCGATGCGCCGGCGCGACATGTTGAGCAGGCTCGCGACGAAGGCCATGTTGTTGGCGACGCGGTGCTGCAACTCCTCGAACATGGTGCGCTGCTGTTCGGCCATGCCCGCCGAATGCGCCTTCTCCTGCCGGAGACGGTGCATCGCCCGGTGCATGACATGAATCAGCGCGATGTCGACCACGACGATGAAGAGATAAAAGCCCATCGCCAGCGCACTCTGGCCCTCGAGCCCGAAACCCGACGGCGGGATAAACCAGTACCAGGCCGCAAGCCCGCACAGCACCGCGCAGAACGAGCCGGCCCAGACCCCGCAGAACACGGCCGTGATAATGACCGCCGGAAAGAAGGTCAGGAACGGGAAACCGGGCGGCAGGACTTCGTCGAGACCGAAACGCAGAGCCAGCGCCGTGGCAAAGGCGAACAGCGCGACGGCAAGGCCGACGAGCGCGCGCGATGTATCGGCGGACGGTGAAACCAGCCGGGTCATGAGGTCAGCAAGGCCGCGTCGCGGCTTGGTGCAGCGAGAAGCCGTCACGCCGACCGGTCGGGTATCCTGCGAGTTCGCGATTCCGATCATGCGCGGGACTTTGACCACGGCGCGCCAAAGCCGTCGCCATGAAAAGACGCAATTGCCTGCGAAGCCGGCCAGGGCGCATGCGGACTCCGGCGACGCCGGAATCGGATGCGGCAGCGCCGTTGTCGGGCGCGCAAGAGTGGGCTAGACCGCCCCCTGACAGCCTGGACAGGAGCGCCCGCGTGGCCAACGACGCCGAGATCAAGAACAAGACGGCCCGGGACAAGCCCGCCAAGGACGAGGGCGGCGTTGTCGAGACGATCAAGGTCGTCGTCCAGGCCCTTCTGATCGCGCTCGTCATCCGCACTCTGTTGTTCCAGCCGTTCAACATTCCGTCGGGCTCGCTGATCCCGACGCTGCTGATCGGGGACTACCTGTTCGTCTCGAAGTATACGTACGGCTATTCCAAGCATTCTGTTCCGTTCAGCCCGCCGCTTTTCTCCGGCCGGGTCTGGGCGGCCGAGCCCAAGCGCGGCGACATCGCCGTCTTCAAGCTGCCGACCGACAACAGCACGGACTATATCAAGCGCGTCATCGGCCTGCCCGGCGACCGCATCCAGATGATCAACGGCATCCTGCACATCAACAATACGGCCGTGAAGCGCGAGCGCATCGCCGACTACGTCGCCCAGGACAATTGGGGCCGCAGCCGGCCGGTGATGCACTATCGCGAGACGCTGCCCAACGGCGTCAGCCATCAGATCATCGAGAACGAAGGCGACACCGGCACCTTCGACAACACTGCCGTATTCGCCGTGCCGTCCGGCCATTTCTTCATGATGGGCGACAATCGCGACAACTCGCTCGATTCGCGCGACCGCAGCGTCGGATTCGTGCCGTTCGAGAACTTCGTCGGCCGGGCCGAGATCATCTTCTTCTCGATCGAGGACGGGGCCTCGGCCTGGCGCATCTGGGAATGGCCCTGGACCGTGCGCTGGGGCCGCCTGTTCAGCGGGATCAAGTGAGCAAGAGCAGCGACGGCGCGCGCAAGGCGCCAGAGCTCGCGCGGCAAGATCTGGCGCGGCTCCAGGCGACGCTCGGCCACAGCTTCGCCGATCGAACGCTGCTGATCGCGGCGCTGACCCATATGAGCCATGACGGCCCGCGGCTGGAGAGCTACCAGCGGCTCGAATTCCTCGGCGACCGGGTGCTGGGCCTCAGCGTCGCCGACATGCTGTTTGCGCGCTATCCTCTGGCCGAGGAAGGCGACATGTCGCGCCGTCTCGCCGACCTCGTGCGCAAGGAAACCTGCGCCGAGGTGGCGCTGGGCTGGGATCTCGGCAGCTTCATGCGGCTCGGCGAGGGCGAAATCCTCGGCGGCGCGCGCAAGAACAAGGCGATCCTGGCCGATGCCTGCGAGGCGATCATCGGCGCGGTCTTCATTGACGGCGGCTATGGCGCGGCGCGGGCGCTGGTCGAACGGGCGCTGGGCGAGCGGTTGCTGAAACCGGTGCGGCCCTTGCGCGACGCCAAGACGGCGCTGCAGGAATGGGCGCAAGGCAAGGGCTACCCGACCCCGACCTATAGCGAGCGCGGCCGGTCCGGCCCCGATCATGCGCCGGTTTTCCGGGTCGCGGCGCGGATCGTCGGCCTGACCGACGCCGAGGCGCAGGGGCCGTCCAAGCGCTTCGCCGAACAGGCTGCGGCGGAGGCTTTTCTTCGCCGGGAAGGCCTCTGGGCCGAGCAACAGGAGAACGATCATGGCTGAGCCGGACAATCTTCTGGACAAGACCCCTCGGGACAAGACCCGCACGACGCGCTGCGGCTTCGTGGCGCTGATCGGCGCACCCAATGCCGGCAAATCGACCCTGCTGAACCAGCTCGTCGGGGCCAAGGTCTCGATCGTCTCGCGCAAGGTGCAGACGACGCGCACGCAGGTGCGCGGCATCGCGCTGTCGGGGCCGGCGCAGGTGATCTTCGTCGACACGCCGGGCATCTTCGCGCCCAAGCGCAGGCTCGACCGCGCCATGGTGACGAGCGCCTGGGGCGGGGCGACCGACGCCGACCTGATCGGCGTGCTGATCGATGTCGAGCGCTTCGCCCATGAGGAGAACACGCGGCTGCTGGAGAAGCTCGCCGAACTGAAGCAGCCGAAATTCCTGATCCTCAACAAGATCGACACGGTGGCGAAGGAAAAGCTGCTCGAGATCACCACGAAAGTGAACGAGCAGGGCACGTTCGAGGCGACCTTCATGATCGCAGCCCTGACCGGCTATGGCTGCAAGGACATCATGAGCTGGCTGGAGACGCGGCTGCCGCTGGGCCCCTGGCTCTATCCGGAAGACCAGATCTCGGACGCCCCCTTGCGCTTCCTCGCCGCCGAGATCACGCGGGAGAAGATCTTCGAGCGGCTGCATGACGAACTGCCCTATCGCTCCACCGTCGAGACCGAACAGTGGCAGGAACGGCCGGACGGATCGGTGCGCATCGAGCAGACGATCTATGTCGAGCGCGAGGGCCAGCGGAAGATCGTACTCGGCGAAGGCGGCCAGACGATCAAGGCGATCGGCCAGAAGGCCCGCATCGAGATTTCGGAGGCGGCCGAGGCCAAGGTGCATCTCTTCCTGTTCGTGAAGGTGCGCGAGAACTGGAGCGACGACCCGGAACGCTACCGCGAGATGGGGCTGGAGTTTCCCAAGGGTTGAGCAGCCTCAGCGCACTGCCCTGAACGCGGCAGCAAGCTCCCGGACGAGCGCGTTGCCGCGCGGCGTCGAGACGTTGCTGCGCAGCACGACATCGGATTGCCCCAGCGAAGGCAGGCCCCACTCCGCCTCGACATCGACCGCGCCTGGGGGAGCGATCCGCGCAGCCAGCGGCGAGACGCCGAGCCCGCCCTGAACGGCCGCCAGAACCGCCGCCATGCCGCCGCCGATGAAGGCCTCGCGCCAGCCGATGCCGGCCTCCGTCAGAGCCTGAGTCGCCAGACGGCGCAGGCCGCATTCCGCCATCAGGTTGATCAGCGGCAAGAGTTCGCCCTTCGGCTGCGTCAGGCCGGGCGCGGCGAACCAGCCGAACGAGTCGCGCCGCAGCACCTCGCCCGTCCGGCCGGGACCGAACCGGCGAAGGACGACGATGTCGAGCTTTCCGGCCTCGAACGCCTCCTCCAGCGCCGCCGAGGCCGCGATCCGCAGGTCGATCAGCCAGTGCGGGTCATGCGCCGCCAGCCGCGCCAGAATCGACGGCGCGTCGCTCCCGACCGCCTGCTCGCTGATGCCGATCGCGACCCGCTCGCGCGCCTCTCTGAACGCCTCGCAGGCGCGCCGATGCGCCGCCATCAGATCGCGCGCCGCCGGCAGAAAGCGCTCGCCCTCGGCCGTCAGGCGCACGAGGCGCGGATGGCGCTGCAGCAGGGCATGGCCGAGCATGGCTTCAAGCCGTTTGACGCGGGTACTGACCAGCGACTGCGTCGTGCCGAGCGACTGGGCTGCGCGCGTGAAGCTCCGGAACTCCGAGGCGCTGAGGAAGGCAGCGACGGCTTCGATATCGAGCGAGCGATTGCCAATCATCGTTTATCCGTATCAATGATATCTAATTTGATACGGTATCACGATTGATGGTGTGCGACTAGGTTGTTGCTGCCGGGGCCATCCGATCCCGCGCCCCGTAGGAGACGACCATGCCCCTCATCCGCATTTCCATGAGGCGGGGCCGCCCCGCCTCGCAGTCCGCCGCCATCGTCGACGGGGTCTACCGCGCTTTGCGGGAGACGTTCGACGTGCCGGAGGACGACCTCTTCGCCGTGATCCACCAGCACGAGGCCGAGGAGTTCATCTTCAGTCCCAGCTATTTCGGTTTCGAGCGCTCGGCCGGGCTGGTCTATATCCAGCTCACCGTGTCGAACACGCGCGGCGTCGCGCAGAAGAAGGCGCTGTTTGCGCGGATTGCCGAGAATCTCGGCGGCGACCCCGGCCTGCGGCCAGACGACATCTTCATCAACCTGATCGAAGCGGCACGCGAAAACTGGTCCTTCGGCGCAGGGCTTGCGCAATATGCGTGAGATCGACCTGCCGGGAGCGCGGATCGTCGATGACTTGTCAGCGTGGGCCCTATCCGGGTAGCTGTCACGGACAGCAATGATCCGACACCAAGCAGAAACATGCGGCGTCGGACGCGTCGCATGAGAGCCTGAGCCATGACTGGCCTGTCCGCCGCCTGCCGGCCCGCGCGCCCTGCCCCGAGGGCTGCGCCATCCGTCTCGACGATCGTCGCGAGCGATCGCCGATGAGCGAGATCGCCGGCAAACACGCTCTCGGTCTTCCGATCAGCGCGAGCGCGGACGCATCGACGGCGGCCGCGCCCGCAGTCGCCGGGCAGCGCAACATCCGCCTGCAATATCTGCGGGCGGTCGCGGCGATCGCGGTCGTGCTCTATCACGCCTCGACCTATCTCAAAGACCTGCGCGGAGAGGTGCGTTTCAGCGCAGTGTTCGGCGATGTCTTCGGCGCAGGTGGCGTCGCGATCTTTTTTGCGCTCTCAGGTTATCTCATGGCGGAGATCATCCGTCGCGACGACTGGGGGAAGTTCCTGACGGCCCGGATCGCGCGAATCTATCCGCCGATGCTGCTGATGGTTGGGCTGTTTGCCCTGATATTCCTGGTCTGCGGGCAGCCGCGCGGCCTGAATGTTATTGGGCTAACCTTGGTGCCTGCCGGGCCACGCGGCTATTTTCTCGCCGTCGAATGGACACTGCTCTACGAGATGACCTATTACGTCGCCCTGACGATGCTTGGCCTGCTGGGCCTGGCCCGTTGGGGGCAGGCGTTCGCGCTGTTCTGGCTTGCCGCGCTGGGGGCCTCCTGGCTCTGGGGAACGGGCGCCATCGACAAGGCGACGCCCACGCTGACCGAACTGCCGCTGCTGATCATCAACCTGCCCTTCGTGCTCGGCTTCCTCTCCGCCGGAGCACAACGCCGGGGCTGGTTGCCTCCCGGTCTCGGCTTCGCCGCCCTGGCGATCGCGGGAGTTGTCCCGCTGCTGCCTGTCGAGATTCTGCGGCCATTGTCGGGCATCGCCGCGGGTATGCTCGTTGCCGCCACGATCCGTCAGGCGACGCCGGTTTCCATCGGCCCAGCGGGCAGACTCGCCTCGCGCTTCGGCGACGCTAGTTATGTGCTCTATCTCTGCCACGTCCCGGTTTTCCTGCTGATCGAGATGGCGCTGCCAAAGTGGTTGCCAGGACCTATGGTCTGGCTTGCGATGGTCGGGACGGCGCTCGGCCTGTCACTTTTGCTGGGGCCTGTCGATGTCCGCTTGCATCGCTGGCTGAAGCGCGAGATCGACGGGGCGCCTAGGCGACGCCTCCGCGCCTGCGCGCTCGGCTACATCGCGTCCTTCCTCGCAATCAGCATCTATGCCGAGCGGGACGTGCGCGAAGATCGCGCCGAGGAGGTGCAGGCACGGCGCATTCTCGCCGCTCCGCTCGCCCCGGCCAGCCCCGGTATGCGGGCCGAAATCGATTCCGTCTCCCGCCTGGGCAACACGCGCTGGGTGGTGCGCGGCTATGGCGTCGATCTCGGCCAGCCCCGCCTGGCGACGCATATCGCGATCCGGCAGGGCGGCGACCTGGTCGCGATCGACCGGATGCGGCGGATGCGGGTCGCCACCGCCCGCGAACTCGGCCGTCCCGATCTGGAAGGCCGGCGCTTCGGCTTCGCCATCATGCTGCCGGCCGATTTCGACTGCGCGAAAGGACCGCCAGAGGCCGTCTTCATCTTCGAGGACGGCCGCGCGACGCCGCTGCCGCCCGGCCCGCTCGCCACGATCTGCCGCTGAGCCGATCTCGCCCTCGCCCACAGCGGCTTTGGCCGGCGCGCTTGAAAAGCGTTGCAGGGAGTCGCAAAGACGCGCGACGAGTTTCTTTTGCGATGGTTTTCGACAATGACCGATGACGAGGTTCTGGCCGAGTTCCGCGATGCAGGCGCACTGCTCGAAGGGCACTTCATCCTGTCCTCGGGACGGCGCAGCGCCGTCTTCCTGCAGAAGATGTTCATTTTCCAGGATCCGGTCCGGACCGAGCGGCTGTGCAAGGCGCTGGCGGCCCGCATCGAGGCGGCGTTCGGTCGGGTCGACTATGTCGTCTCGCCAGCGGTCGGCGGCATCGTGCCGGGCTACGAGACCGCGCGCCACCTCAAGGCCAAGGCGATCTTCGTCGAGCGCGAGGACGGGCAGTTCAGGCTCCGGCGCGGCTTTGCGATCCCTGCCGGGGCGCGCGTCGTCATGGTCGAGGACATCGTCACCACCGGCCTGTCCTCACGCGAGTGCCTCGCCTCGATCGCGGCCGAGCCCGGCATGCTGCTCGGCGCGGCCTGTCTCGTCGATCGCTCGGCGGGCCGGGTCGATGTCGGCGTGCCGCTGGTCTCGCTCATGAGCCTCGATGTGCCCGACTATGCCGCCGACGCGCTGCCGCCGGAACTGGCGGCGATCCCGGCGATCAAGCCCGGCAGTCGGGGATTGAGCCCCTGATCAAGACTGCGCGAGCGGGGCACCGGTTGCGGCGCCGCGCCCCGGAACAAACCCTGAGTTGCTGGCAAAACGGCCAGCGTTCGACATTGTTAAACCGTCATCTTTCCCGATTCTGCGATTTCAACAGCCGATTTTGAAAAACGGAGCATTGCCATGGCAGCCGAACCGCGCATCGCGCTTTTCATCGACGGAGCCAATCTCTACGCAACCTCGAAGCAACTCGGCTTCGACATGGACTATCGCCGGCTGCTGAAGGAGTTCCAGGGCCGGGGCAACCTGATCCGGGCGTTCTATTTCACCACGCTGATCGAGAGCGAGGAGTATTCCTCGATCCGGCCGCTGGTCGACTGGCTCGACTACAACGGCTATCGCGTCATCACAAAGGCTGCCAAGGAATTCACCGATGCCACCGGCCGCCGGCGCGTCAAGGGCAATATGGACATCGAGCTTGCGATCGAGATGCTCGAACTCGCCCCGCATCTCGACCAGATCTACCTGTTCTCCGGCGATGGCGATTTCCGGCCCCTGGTCGAGGCGGTGCAGCGCAAGGGCGTCAAGGTCTCGGTCGTCTCGACCATCACCACCAACCCGCCGATGGTCGCCGACGACCTGCGCCGGCAATGCGACGATTTCCTCGACCTTGCCCATCTGATGCAGAAGATCGGGCGCGACCCGGCCGAGCGCCATGCGCGGGCAGGAACGGGCGGCGCGCCGGTGACGCCCGGCAATCCCGGGCTGGAGCGGCGCTACGGCATCCGGCAGGGCGACGAGCCGGTCGAAGGCTGACCGCCGGCCAAGGCTCAGGGCCAATCGATTGGCTGCGGCAAAGCGTGTCTTGACCGAGCGGCAAGTCCGACCACTGTGTGTCTCAACCAGAACCTATCGGGAGGAATCACCTTGCATCGCCGTCATGTGCTCAGCGGGCTCGCGCTTGGAGCAGTCGCGCTCGCCCGTCCTTCCCTCGTCCTCGGCCAGGCCGCGCCGGCGCCCGCCGCGCCGCCGGCCCCGCCGACCTTCACCCTGCCGCCGCTCGGTTACGCCTATGAGGCGCTGGAGCCCCATATCGACACCGCCACGATGCGCATCCACCATTCGGCGCATCACAACGCCTTCATCGGCAACCTCAACACGCTCGCCGGCCAGTGGGACGGGCTGAAGACGATGCCGGCCGAGGCGATCCTGGCCGATCTCAACGCCGTGCCGGAGGCCCAGCGCGCCGCCGTCCGCAACAATCTCGGCGGCCACTGGAACCATTCGTTCTTCTGGAACCTGATGACACCGGGCGGCGCGAACCAGCCCTCGGCCGAACTCCGGAGCGCGATCGAGGGCTCGCTCGGCTCGACCGTCGATCTCGTGACCAGGCTCAACGCTGCCGCGATGACCCGCTTCGGCTCGGGCTGGGCCTGGCTCGTCGTCGACAAGGACAAGAAGCTCGCCATCGTCGCGACGCCCTATCAGGACACGCCGCTCGAACTCGGCGCGCAGGCGGTCCTCGGCGTCGATGTCTGGGAGCACGCCTATTATCTGAAGCACCAGAACCGCAGGGCTGATTATCTCGCCAACTGGTGGAAGGTCGTGAACTGGGACAAGGCCAACGCGAACTTCAAGAAGGCCATGGGGTGACAGGTTTGTTTCCTTCTCCCCTCGGGGGAGAGGGGTGGCCCGGCGCAGCCGGGTCGGATGAGGGAAGATCGGGTGAGCGGGATCGGGATGAGCGTCCGCGCCTCGGCGCGGCCCTCATCCGTCAGCCCTGCGGACTGCCACCTTCTCCCCGAGGGGAGAAGGGAAGAGCACTCACCCACCCGCCTTCATGATCCGGGCCTTGTCGCGGTTCCAGTCGCGGTTCTTCTCGGTCTCGCGCTTGTCGTGGAGCTTCTTGCCGCGGCCGAGCCCAAGCTCGACCTTGGCGCGGCCCTTTTCGTTGAAATAGACCTTCAGCGGGATCACCGTGTAGCCGTCGCGCTGGATCGCGCCCATCAGCTTGTTGATCTGGCGGCGATGCAGCAGCAGCTTTCGCGGCCGCTTGACGTTGTGGTTGAAGCGGTTCGCCTCGAGATATTCCGGGATATGCGCGTTGAACAGGAAGAGCTCCGTGCCCATCGGTCCGGCATAGCTCTCGCCGATGGTCGCGCGTCCGCCGCGCAGCGACTTGATCTCGGTGCCCTGCAGCGCGATGCCGGCCTCCAGCGTCTCGATGATCTCGTAGTTGTAGCGGGCCTTGCGGTTGTCGGCGGCGAGCTTGTAGCGGTCGGGATCGGGCTTGTTCATGGCCTCTCGCCCAGCGCATGCGCCTTGACGAGCGACGCCATGGCCTGCGATTCCGATTCAGGGTCGGCGCTCAAACCGTTGAGAACACTGTGCTTGTCCGCGTCGGGCCGGTTCTGGCTGAGCTTGAACTTGCCGGCAAGCGAGGCGATCTCGATCTCGATGCCGACGATGCCGCGCGAGAGGGCGTTGATGAAGGGCTCGGGCGCATCCGTCACGGCCCAGGGCTCTTCGCGCGGACGCTCCTGCTGCGCGGTCAGCGCCTCCAGATGGGTGTGCAGCCAGCCGCCGTCCTGGATCGCTCGCGCCGGCCCGCGCGCCTGCACGGTGACGTAGTTCCAGGTCGGCACGACCTTGCCGTGCTCCTTCTTGGAGGCGTACCAGGCCGGCGTGACATATCGCTCGACGCCGGTGAAGATCACCAGCGTCTCGGCCCCGGCCTCGATCGCCTTCCATTGCGGGTTGGGTCGGGCGAGATGGGCGCGCAGAATTCCCTGCTCGCCCTCCTCGGCGTGCAGCACGAAGGGCACGGGATTGGCGATCAGCCCGCCCTCGCCCATCGTCACCAGCGTGGCGAGCGGATGGGCGCGCATCACCTCGTGCAGCGCGGCGCGGTCCTCGACCTTGAAATGGCTCGGCTCGTACATGGGGACCTCCGGCGATGGGCAGTCGGCAACAGGCCGTCGGGAAGAACCCATCGACTGCCTGCTGCCTATTGCCTCACTTAAGCATTCAACAGCCCGGCGAACACCATCGCCTCTGCGATGACCTTGCCCGTCGCCGGCGTCACCGGCAGGAGCGGCAGGCGGACCTCCTCCTCGCAGCGGCCGAGCAGCGTCAGCCCGTGCTTGGCGCCGGCGAGACCGGGCTCCTTGAAGATCGCGTCATGCAACGGGGTCAGACGGTCCTGGAACCTGAGAGCCGCCGCATAGTCACCCTCCAGGCAATGCTGCATCAGCTCGGCGCAAAGTCGCGGGGCGACATTGGCGACGACCGAAATGCAGCCATGGCCGCCGGCCGCCATATAGGCCAGAGCCGTCATGTCCTCGCCCGAGAGCTGGATGAAGTCGGAGCCCAGCGTGTGGCGCTGCTGCGAGACGCGGGCGAGATTGGCGGTGGCGTCCTTCACCCCGGCGATGTTCTTCAGCTCGTAGAGCCGCGCCATGGTCTCGACCGACATGTCGACGACGGAGCGCGGCGGGATGTTGTAGATGATGATCGGAATGCCGATCGC
>JBKJSB010000238.1:0-11334 GCA_046593015.1 Allobosea sp. | reverse complement strand
GCCCGCCCGAGGCGATCGAGTTCGTCCACGGCTACACCTATTCGGCCCATCCGCTAGCCTGCGCGGCGGGGTTAGCGACGATCGCGGTGCATGAGGAACTCGGCCTCAACTCCCGTGTCGCTCGCCTCGCGCCGATCTGGGCGCAGGCCGCGCTCGGCCTGCGCGGCGCGCCACACGTCTCCGACATCCGTACCGCCGGCATCCTCGCCGGCATCGACCTCACGACGCGCCCGGGCGCGGCCGGCGCACGCGGGAACGCGTGCGCGCGGGCCTGCTTCGAGGCCGGAGTCCTGATCCGCAACGCCGGCGACACGCTGGTGCTGTCCCCGCCGCTTGTGCTCGACGAGGCCGATATCCAACGCCTGTTCGACGCGATTGCGCACGCCCTCGACCGAGTGGACTGAAGCCGATGACAAGCAAGAGCCCAGCCTCGATCCGGATCAACCCGGAGGACTGCCCGCTCCCGCCGGCCGACAAACCCACGGCCGCGACAAAAGCCTATTCCGATCCGACCGGCGCCCTGACCAGCGGCATATGGCGCTCGAAGGCCAACCGGCTCGACGTCAGCTATACGCGTGACGAGTTCTGCCTGATCGTCGAGGGCGAAGTGCATCTGACCGACACAGCCGGCCACCTCGAAATCTACCGCGCCGGCGACGGCTTCATGGTGCCGGCCGGATTCAAGGGTGTCTGGGACATGCCGGTTCCCGTAACGAAATTCTACGTTTTGCATGCGCCTCGCCCGGCCGGCTGAAGCCGTCCTTGCAGCTGCGCGCGTGTCGGTTTGCGCGCAGATTTCCAACGACCTCATCTTTGGAACGCGACTTCAACGAGACAACCGGGACGCGCGGCGGGAGGCCAGAGGCAGCTGGCAAGTATTTGGATTGGAATGTGGCCGCGTCTTCGCAGCTCTGCGTGCGGTTCCATGAACATAGCGCAACTTTACAAATTCCTCGAAGCTTTTGTGTATCAAGCGTATGATGAACGGTTTCCAGGTTAGGAGATTGAAGCATAGGGCGAGTCAGCCGACCTTACCGCAGCCAGGTCGGGCGCGTGCGGCTTAGGATGTCTATCGCTCAGCTTTCGCCAAGGGGGCAGTATTAATGTCGTCGCCAAATGCTTCTTTTAGCTCATCCAAGATAACTTGAATTTGACCCAAGTGTTCATCGCCACCTGTGACAGCGAGGCACTCCACCATCTCTTGGAAGTCGTCCTGCTGAATGGCTTCGACTTTGGTCAAAACATCGCGGAGATTACAGTTCTCGCTGCTTCTGAACGGCTTGTCAGTAATCCAACTCGGCAAATGCGCCTTCTCGGTCTCGACGACGGCGCGCAAGACTGACGAGATGTCTTTGCCGGTGGTCTTGCGAGCGACCGAGCGCATGTGCTGAGCATGTGCCGTCATCGGGGAACTGAGGACATAGTTGTGAATCGGCGCGATTCATTGACCATGCCATACCATCTGATTTGAACGGCTTATCGTGCCGATCGGCATCAAAACCCGCGCCGATTCACATTCAGCAGATCAGCGGCGTGCTTGGCGTGCCGGTCGACTTCTTTTTCCAGGGGATGCCCGGCAATCAACTATCGAACGCCAGCCATGCCGATGGCGCTGGATCAACCGATATTGCCTTGTTTCTCGCGACTCCGCAGGCTCAGTCGGCGATCCCCTGCGAAGGTCAGCTTAGTCTCGCATCGAGCCGGCTGATCCGAACTTCGACGGCCAGGGCAGGTGAACCATCCGCCATCTCACCGCAGAAACTCCGGCGAGATCAAGCCCGGCAGGAACAGCACGACTTGAGGCCAGATGATGATCATCACCAGCACGATGCACATCGGCATGAGCATGATCAGCACGTCCCGGAGCACGTCGATCAGCCTCATCTCCGCCATGGCGCAGGCGATCAGCAGGCACAGGCCATAGGGCGGTGTCACCAGCCCGAAGGCGAGCGAGACGATGCCGATCATGGCGAAATGGACCGGATCCATTCCCGCCGACTGGGTCAACGGCTGCAGGATGCTGCCGACGATGATGATGGCGGGGATCGCGTCGAGGAAACAGCCGACGAGGAGGAAGACGCCGGCGACGAGGAAACCCATCCCCGTGACGCCGAGCCCCCACGTGGAAACGCCGGCCAGGATGGCCTCGGGCATCTTGTAATAGGCCATCAGCCAGCCGAAGGCGGTGGCGGTGCCGACGCAGAACAGAGCGACCGAGGAGAACCGGCCACTGTCGATCAGCGCCGCGTAGAAGCCCTTCAGGTTCATCTCTCGATAGATCAATACCGATAGGAAAACGGCGTAGAGGACCGCAATGCACGCCGACTCGGTCGCGGTGAACCAGCCGAAGACCTTGCCGCCGATGATAATCAGCGGCGTCATCAGCGCCGGGATCGAGACCCAGAGCCCCGTCCCGAGTTCGCCCCAGGTCGCCCGTTCATATGTCGGATATCCCCTGATCTTGGCGTAGGCATGGACCGTGCCCATCTGGGCGACTGTGATCAGGAAGCCGGGCACGATGCCGGCAAGGAACAGCGCGCCGATCGAGGTCGTCAGCGTTCCCCCCCAGACCACCATCAGGATCGACGGCGGAATGATGACCGCCAGGACCGAGGAAACCGCGGTGATCGCGACGCTGAAGCTGTCATCGTAGCCTTCTCGACGCTGCGCCTCGATGAAGATGCGCGACTGGCTCGCCGCGTCGGCGGTCGACGAGCCCGAAATGCCGGCGAAGAAGAAGGATAGGACGACGTTGATCTGCGCCAGCGAGCCCGGAAAATGTCCAACCATGCTGCGCGAGAGCCGCATCAGCCGGTCGGTGATGCCGCCGACATTCATCAAATTAGCCGTCAGGAGGAAGAATGGCACCGCCAGCAGGATGAACGAGTTGTAGGCGTTGAATGTCTCCTGCAGCAGCATACTGGAGGAGAGCCTGGGCTCGATCAGCAGGATTGGCAGGCAGGCCAGCGCCAGCGCGAAGGCCACTGGCACGCGCAGCGCCATCAGCCCAAAAAACAGACCAAACAGGATCAGGGCGGCCTGACCCGAAGATAATACCGAGCCGGTCATGCGCGTGTCCCGTTCAGGAAGGCGATATCGTCATGGATCATCTCGCCCAGGAACAGCGCCCAGCTCGCGCCAGCGATGGGCCAGGCGAGATGGATGATCCAGAGCGGCAGGTCGGCGAGTTCCGAGGTGCGAAAGAGCGCCTGCTGCGTGAATTCGATGCCCATCCAGAAGAAGACGCCGGCGACGATCAGGATGCAGAGGCGCGAGAAGATGCGCAGCATGGCGTTGCGGCGCGGCGTCATGCGCGGCCAGAGGTCGACGTCGAAATGGGCGCTCTCGCGCACCGCCACGATCGATCCAATCATGATCGTCCAGACGAAGAGGAACCGGGCCATCTCCTCAGTCCAGATGTAGTGCGGGATCAGGTTGGTGAAGCGCGAGACGATCTGGATCGTCACCGGGACGATCAAGGTCGCCAGCATCACGGCCAGCGCAATACATAAGATCTTGTAATAGCCCGCAAGCAGGCGGCGCCAGAGAACAGGCGCAGGGGAGGTGTCCACGCTGGGGGTCATGCGTGCTCCAGAACGATCAGGAACTGCAGGAATTGCGGACGATCGGGACATGGCAGACCGCTAGGACATGGCGCGGTACGAACAGCCGCCGGAACCGAGGTTCCGGCGGACGAAGCCTCATCGCGCGATTACTGGACGGCGTTAATCTTCTCCAGGATGCCGACGGCGTCGATTTCCTTGGCGTATTCCATCATCACCGGGTCGACCGCCTTCTTCATCGCGGCGCGGTCCGTGAAGGCGACGCGCTTGAGCTTGCCGGCCTTCTCCAGCGCGTCGAGCTTGGCGGTGTCCTCGCTCGATTCGACCTGGCGACCATGGGCGCCGCCCTCCTTGCCGCCCTTCATCACGCAATCCTGCAGATCCTTCGGCAGCTTGCGGAAGGTTTTGCCCGAGAAGGCGAGTGGGCGGATCGTGATCGCATGCTCGGTCATGGCGAGCTGCGGGGCGACCTCGTAAAAGCGCATCGCTTCGACACCGGCGGCCTCGTTCTCGCCGGCCGCGATGACGCCGTTCTGGATGCCGTTATAGACCTCGTTGTAGGCGATCACGGTCGGGGCCATGCCCGCCGCCTGGAAGGTCCGGCTCCAGATGGGCGCGCCCTGAACGCGGACCTTGAGGCCCTTGATCTCGGCCATGTTGCTGACCGGCTTGTTGACGAAGATGTTGCGCGTGCCGCCGCCGGCATAGCCGACCAGCATCACGTCGGAGCGTTTGGCGATCTCGTCGGCGATCGGCTTCAGCAGATCCTGGTCGAGCACCTTGTTCCAGTGCGCGAGATCGCGGAACAGGAAGGGCGCATCAATGAAGGGCGCGGCCTTGGAGTAGGTCGACATATGCGCAGGCGAGACGATGGCGTAGTCCACCGCCTTGCCAGAGGCCATGTACTCGAAATATTGCTTCTCCAGCCCGAGTTCGCTGTTCTTGTGCAGCACAAAGTTGATCGGCTTGCCGTAGCAGGCCTTGACGACCTCGCCGAACTTGGCGAGCGCCTTGGTGAAGGCGTGATCGTCGTTGAACTGTGAGGCGCCGTGAAGCTCGATCGCTTGTTGCGAGCCGGCCGGGGCCGAAGAGAGCGCAAGCGCTGTACCGAGCAACCCTGTCAGCAAAGTGCGTGTGGTCCGTGTCGTGGACATAGTAATCTCCCTGGTTGGCCCTCTTACGGGGCTCATGAATTAGTATGACAATATAAACTCCGTCAGACAATGCCTTTGCAAGATTTATTTGCCAAAAAACAATTTCGGCAAGCAAAAACATGGATAGACCACAAAATAATCGAAATACAGCGTATCGATCGCCGCGACGATGCGTGGCAACCTCATGCTATCAATCAGATTTTCCGATGCTCTATATTGAGCGAAATATTTTAGTTATTGTTAGACGCCTCCCTGAACATCGCTTGTGACGTCTGCATGATCCAGCACAACGCCATTTTATACGACCAGGCCACATCATGGGCCGGCCTCGGTTGCGATGGGCCAGCGGGTAGCTTCGGCCGTCGCAGAAGGCACGGGATCGATCCTGAGCCATTCCGCCAAGCACAGGACCAGGTGATAGAGCAGCCGCGTCGGCACGGCGTCCGAAAGCGGCGCGCCGTCGGGCGTGGCCCGGTTGATCCAGAGCGGTCCGTGGGTTGGCATGTGACTTGCCCAAAGCGCGTCGAGAAAACCGCGCGCAGGCGCGAGATCGCAACCCAGCATCTCGTGGCGCGCCAGCGCGGCCTTGACGGCCTCCGTCTGCGGCCAGAGCAGATGAGAGGGGTCGATTACGTGGCCCCGAGCCGTCATCGTCTCGACGACATGACCGCTGGCGTCGATCCCATGGCGGCAAGCACTTTGGTAAAGCGCCTGCGCCGGAGCCAGCACCCGTTCGTCACCGGTCAGCCGGTGATGATGCAACAGCAGCCAGACCCACTCCATCTGGTGCCCTGGCTCGCGCAGATCGCCCGCGGGACCGGGGGCGGGGCTGAGGTCGGCGGCGAAGAACTCGCGGAGGGTTCCGATTCGCGCATCGAAGAAGCGCTCGAAAAAAAGCGCCACGACGGCGTTCGCCCGGTCGAGCCAGGCATGGTCGCCGCTCGCCTCAAACAGCGCGTGCATAGCCTCGAGCAGATGCATATGAGGGTTCTGGCGACGTGGCAGCGCGCCTCGCGGGCTCTCCAGCCAGCCGCCATGGACGGGGTCGCCAAGCTCGCGATCGAGCGCAGCGACCGTCTCATGCGCCAGCTCCAGCGCCTGTGGGTCGCCGCTGGCGCGATGGCGCCAGGCCAGCGAGAACAGCACGAAGGCCTGGTCGTAGAAGTCCACGCGCTCGTCGCGCGGGCCGCCCGCTCTTGGATCGGCCGCGCTCACCCAGAGACCGCCTGGATGGCGCAACCGCGCCTTCAGGAAGCCGAAAGCCCGCTCCGCCGCCTCTTGCGCCCAGTCTTCGCCCGACAGGATCGCGGCATGGCTGAAGACATGGAGGCAGCGGCTCTGGACGAGGCAGAGCCGCATCTGCTCGGGCCGCGGCGCGCCCGACAGATCGAGTTCGGCGACGAACCCGCCTTGGCCCGCGTCCCAAGCGCGCCCGGCCCAGAACGGCAGCAGCGTCTCCAGTAGATAGGCCCTGATCCCGGCGCTCATGACCGGACTCTCCCGCGCGGCGGGCCGCTTGAGGCCCGCACCACGAGGGTAGGCGCGATGATGATCTCCGCGGGCGCGCCGCCGGGTACGGCGATGCGGGCGAGAAGCTGCTCGGCAGCCGCCTCGCCCAGCGCGACCGGGCGGATCGCGACGGTGCTCAGCGCCGGATAGGTCAGCGCCGAATCCTCGATCCCGTCGAAGCCGACGACGGCCACATCCGCTCCGGGAACAAGCCCAGTCTGATGCACGGCCAGCATCGCCCCCATTGCGGTCGGATCGTTGAAGCAGACGAAGCCGGTCGGCGCGGCTGGCCCGGCCAAGGCAGCGCCAGCCGCGCCGTGAGCCGCGGCGCGCGTGTTCGGGCAGGCCAGTAAGCGCGGGGCGAGTCCGGCCGCGCCCATCGCATCGAGGTAGCCAGCCTCGCGTTCGCGCGCGACGGAGGTGTGGGCCCCGGCCCCGACAAAGGCGATGGCGCGATGCCCATAGGTGATGAGATGCTCCGTCGCCATCCGCATGCCGAGCCGGTTGTCGGCACCAACGAAATCGGTTCCGGCGCCGGCGACGCGGCGCAGGGCCTGCACGCAGGGCAGAGCATTGCGCAATGGCCCGAGCAGCAAGTCCGGCGCCGCTCCGGCGGCCGGGCAGATAATCACCCCGTCAACCGCCTGTTCGCGGAAGCGCGCTAGCACGCGGGCCTGCCGGGCGATGTCCTCGCCTGTATTGGCGACGAAGGCGATCAGGCCGGCGCGGTCGAGTGCGGCGTCGACGCCGGCCAGCAACTCGGCGAAGAAGGAAGAGGTCAGATCGACGATGACGACGCCGACGGTCCGGGAGTGTTTTCCGCGCATCCGGGCCGCGCCGCGGTCATAGACATAGTTCAGCGCCGAGATCGCCTCCTGAACGCGCTGGCGCGTTGCGGGCCGTACCACCGGCGAGCCGCGCAGCACGAGCGAAGCCGTGGCGCGCGAGACCCCCGCATGAGCCGCAATCTCTACCAGCGTGACTCGATCAGACGCCGCTGCGTCTGCGCTCGCCAGTTCCGTTCCGCTTGGAGACACAATCCCAGTCAAAGGCACCCCAATGCATGGATAGAATTTAGATCGATCTAATCACTGGATTGAAGCGGCCGCAAGTGCCGGACCGGGGCGCTGTTGCGGTGTCCAGCCCACTTGTCCGACGCTACCTGGCTCAAATCGTAGTGACCGCAAAAGTCGACATCGACAGGTGCATCGCGATTGCTCCCATCCAAAGCATGGCTTGAGCACGATCTGGAAGCAGCGAATCCAAGTCTTGACCGGGCCGAACGAAAGGCATGGCACTAGGGCGAAGTCGCTTTGGGTCAGGGCCACGATGGCGGCAACGAGTGGTATGACACGCCGCCTGCGGGAAGAGCCGTCAGCACACTGGTCTCAGAGCCGGCAGGGCCGGTCGTGGAAGCAAAGGCGAGCTGTGTGTGCCGGAACAGAAGGCGGTTGCTAGTGGATTGAAGGCAACGGAAGAGTCCCGATAGGGATTCCGCTGTGCGGGTATACGTGCGAGTCTGGGCGATGCGTCCAGGGACCATCATCACCGTGACCGCTGCGGACCGCGCCCGGCTTGAAGCTGTGGTCGCGGATCGCAACAGCCCTCAGAAGCACGTCTGGCGCGCCGCCATCGTGCTGGTGTGGAACGGCATTCCGTTTGACCCCCGATCGGCGCCCAAGCCTCACCCCACTAATTCGGCGATATGTTATTCAATTGATGGGATAAAACCGGCGAGTTCGTGGGATCCTGCAAGACGCCGATGCAGGGGTCAAAGCAGACGCCGATTCACACCGCAGGATCATGCTGAGCGACTTCGAACGCCTGGGCATCGACCAAGGGCGTATCCATCCACGGGCCCGACGCCTCCAGGCCACATGCCTCGGCATCGTCGACCAAATCGGAAATCAGGCTGTCGGCGTTGCGCGCGACCATCGCGATCGCCTTATTGACCCGCTCGGCATCGTCTTCGTCGGGCTCGCCGCTCGAGCAGGCGCTTCGGATCTCTGTAAGCTGCTCGGCGAATTTTGCCGCAGCGCGCTCGAGCGGGTCGGTGTTGCGTCGCGGGGGATCCAGGTCCATCGCCGCTTGCCGGGAATCACCCTTTGGCGCGGCGGCGCTTCGGACGACATCACTCGGCGGTCCCGACCTTAGAACTCTTTGGCCACACATGACGCGACTCCTACTGAACGGGAGTCGAAACGGGCTGGTTTGAGATTCGTTCCTCGGTGGAACACCTGCTGATCCGCGCGGTGTTGGTAGGCTGCAATTTATTGGGGCTCAGCTCACAATGAAAACGTTCTTGCGCATCTGGGAGTTCTGGGTGGAGTGCACGGGGAGCGGCGGAGATCACGTGGTTGAGCGCGGAGATCGAGAGACTGAGCGAGATCCGGCGGCGATTGGCAAAGGTTGCCATCGCAGTTCGCCACATGTTCCTTTCGTTCGCCGCCGTCTTAAGACGGGCTGCGCGAGCACTTTGTTCAAACTCGCTGACCCCATCGTGAACTGCGCGTACCTGCCCAAGCGTAACGAATTTTTAGCCATCTAATATTATAATTACACTACGAAGATAAATACATCCGGAGATTGCAAATGGTAAGGTTTACCTCGCTGAGCGCAAAGGCGGTTCTACTTGTCCTAGCATTGTGTCTTTCGACCAGCCTCGTTTTGATGGGACTGGCGCATCTGGCGCTGCGCTCTGACAGCGACGCCGAGCTGTCGCGGGAGGCCGACGCGGCGAAGTCCCGAGCCAGCGACGTGCTTGGCAAGATCGGCGATCGCGTCCAAACCTATGCCGCGATCTTCGCCTCGCATCCCGAGGTCGTCAGCGCCATGCAGGGCGGCGACAATGCCGTCATGCGCGAGGTTTTCGTCCGGCTGTTCAAGCAGACCAGCGGGCTCGATGCCGTCGTCGGAAGCATGGAGATCACCAATTCCGCCGGCATCGTCGTGATGCGCGGCCACAACCCCGACCAGGCCGGCGACGACAAAAGCAAGGAGCCGCTGGTGCGCAAGGCGCTGGACGGCGGCCCTGCCAGTGGCCTGACGGTCTCGCCGACCTCGGGCGAGGTTGCAACAGACGCGGTGCATCCAATCATGACTCAGGGCAAGCTCGTCGGCACGCTCAAGATCGGCTCCCGCTTTCGCGCGGGCACCGCCGCCGAGATTAAGAGGCTGTCAGGTTCCGAGGCGATCCTACTGTATCGCGGCAAGGTCAACGCTTCCACGCTTTCCGACGTCAAGACGCTTAGTCTACCGGAGGCAGGCACACAAATGATGGATATTGGCGGCAAATCCTATGCCGCAGCCGTGCTATCTCTACCGATCGAGGGCAGCGACCCTCTGGTCGTGCTGTCGCTGACCGACCGCGGGCCGACCTTGTCGCGGCTGCTCCAGTTTGAAACCGGCCTCGCCTTGAAGGCACTTCTGTTGATGGCGCTTTGCGGGCCGGTCGTGATCTTTCTGGTACGTCGCGGCGTGCGCACGATCGAGGATCTGACGACGACGATGCGCGGCCTAGCGGGCGGCGCGTTGGAGACCGTGATTCCGCACAGTGGCCGAAAGGACGAGATAGGAGCGATGGCTGCCGCGATCGAGGTGTTCAGGCAGAACGCGCTGCAGGTGCGCAGCTTTGAGGCGCAGGAGAAGATGAGCAGTGCGGAACGAATGGCCCGCGCCGAGGCCATGGCCGCTATCGTCGCCGAGGTAGGCACCGTCGTCGATCGCGCAGTGCAGGGCGATTTTAGCGCCCGCGTCGGCTGCGAGAACGCGAGCGAGGATCTGCGTCGTCTTGCCGAGGGGATCAACGAGATCAACCGGGTTGTCGATGGCGCGACGCACGATTTCAGCGAAGTGCTGGAAGCGCTTGCCCGAGGGGACCTGACGCGTAGCGTCGAAACCGCGTATCTGGGCCGGTTCGGCGATCTCAAGGATGCAATCAACGATTCCATTGCGCGGCTGGCGCAGACAGTATCGACGATCCAGGCAACGGCGGGCGAAGTCGGCGCTTCGGCTCGCGAGATCACCATGGGAGCCGACGATCTGTCCAAACGCACGGAGGAACAGGCGTCTTCCCTAGAAGAAACTGCGGCAACAACAGAAGAGCTCGCCGCGTCGGTCAAGGCCAGCGCCGGCGCCTCACGGCGAAGCGTGACGCTCGCCGGTGAGGCGACGCGCGTGGCTGAAACGGGCGGCACGATCGTGACACAGGCAGTCGCGGCAATGGCTCGGATCGAGCAATCGAGCCGCAAAATATCCGACATCACCTCGGTGATCGACGAGATCGCTTTCCAGACCAACCTGCTCGCGCTGAATGCCGCCGTCGAGGCCGCACGCGCCGGCGACGCCGGCAAAGGCTTTGCAGTCGTCGCGTCCGAAGTTCGTAGCCTGGCTCAGCGCTCCTCGGAAGCTGCGAGGGACATTAAGGGGCTGATCGCGTCTTCCGGGCAGGAGGTTTCGCAGGGCGTGGAGCTGGTGCAATCCGCAGGTGAGGCCTTGGGCCAGATTGTCGACGCCTCCCGCAAGCTCTCGGACACGGTGTCCGATATCGCGGCCGCAGCGGCCGAGCAGGCCAACGGCATCGACGAGATGAGCCAAACCGTCGCCCATATGGACGAAATGACGCAGCAAAACGCGGCGCTGGCGGAAGAAAGCGCAGCGTCTGCAACGGCGCTGGCCGGTCAGATCGAACGTCTCAACGGGCTGGTCGCGAGTTTTAGGACGAGTACCGGATCGCCGCATGAGGGGGCCAGATCAGCGACTGGTAGTCAACTTCCGAAGGTCAGACTCGTTACCGCCGCCTGAGTGTCGAGACCCGCTCGCATCTCAGGTGTGAAGCCGAGTGCGCCGACGCCGCGCCGAGGCCGACCCGGCACCGAAGCGAAAATCGGCCGGACCCTTTCGGAGCCCGGCCCAAGTTTAGGGAGGGAACGCCCGCGAGGGCTGTACACCGGAGACGGCCAGCACCGTTTACGATGGCGTTTGCGCGTGCTGCGGATATTGCACCGAGAAGCTCGGAATGCCATCATCCGGCATTATCTATGCTGGGGCTATAGATATGTCGCATCAGGAAAGCGAAAAAGCTGCCGCACCCGTTATCACCATCGGCA
>JBKJSB010000072.1:0-8826 GCA_046593015.1 Allobosea sp. | reverse complement strand
GTCGGCGATCAGGATGTCGGGCTCGGCGATCAGCATCATTGCGATCATGACGCGCTGGCCCATGCCGCCCGAGACCTCGTGCGGATAAAGCTCGTAGACGCGCGCGGGCTCGCGGATCTGTACGGCCTCCAGCATGGAAAGGCTGCGCTCCTTCGCCTCGCGGGCGCTGGCCTTGTGGTGGACGCGATAGGCCTCGGCGATCTGCGTGCCGACCGTCTGGACCGGGTTGAGCGAGAATTTCGGATCCTGCATCACCATCGAGATGTGGCGACCGCGCAGCTTGCGGCGGCTGCGCCTGTCCATCGTCAGCAGGTCCTGGCCGCGATAGGCCATGCGGCTGGCGCTGACCACGCCGGGATAGGGGATCAGGTCGAGGATGGCGCGGCCGGTCATCGACTTGCCGGAGCCCGATTCGCCGACGATGCCGAGCCGCTCGCGCCCCAACGTGAAGGACAGGCCGCGCACCGCGTTGACGATGCCGGTGGGGGTGTGGAAATCGACCCGGAGATCGTCGATGTCGAGCAAGGGCTGCTCGTTGGCGTTGGCGGCGACGGGCATGCTCACCTCTGGTCCATGACGTCGCGCAGGCCGTCGCCGAGCAGGTTGAAGCCGAGCGCGACGATGCAGATGGCGAGGCCCGGGAAGGTCGCGACCCACCACTGGTCGAAGATCTGCTCGCGCCCGGCCGAGATCATCGCGCCCCATTCCGGGATCGGCGGCTGCGCGCCGAGGCCCAGGAAACCGAGGCCCGCGGCGGTGAGGATGATGCCGGCCATGTCGAGCGTGGTGCGCACAATCAGCGAGGGCAGGCACATCGGCACGACATGCTTCCAGACGATGCGCCATTGCGACGCGCCCTGCAGGCGCACGGCGGCGATATAGTCCTGGCTGCGGATGATCAGCGTCTCCGCTCTGGCGACGCGGGCATAGGGCGGCCAGGCGGTGATGGCGATGGCGATGACCGCGTTTTCCAGCCCCGGCCCCAGCGCCGCAACGAAGGCCAGCGCCAGCACGAGTCGGGGAAAGGCGAGGAAGACGTCGGTGATGCGCATCAGCAACCGGTCGACCCAGCCGCCGAGATAGCCCGAGGCCGCGCCGATCAGGAGGCCGATCGGCCCCACCAGAATGACGACTAGGATCACGATGACCAGCGTGACGCGGGTGCCGTAGACGATGCGGCTGTAGATGTCGCGGCCGAGCGAGTCGGTGCCGAAGAGATGCTCCCATGACGGCGGCTGCAGCCGGCCAGGCAGGTTCTGCGCGAGCGGGTCCTGCGGCGCCAGCAGCGGCGCGAAGGCCGCGACCAGCAGCAGCGCGACGACGATGCAAAGCCCGGCCAGCGCCAGCCGGTTGCGCCTGAAGGCGAGCCATTGCCGGTAGAGCTGCCCGAGCCGCGCCTGCCGGCGGGAGGCGGGCGAATCGGTGGTGAGCCAGGCGGTCCAGGTGGTTACAGCCATGCCCTCACCTCGCCCTCGGATCGGCCAGGCGGCCGATGATGTCGGTGAACAGGTTGACCGCGATGAAGACCGCGCCGACCACCAGCGTGCCGCCGAGCACCGCGTTCATGTCTGCGTTGAGCAGCGAATTGGTGATGTAGCGGCCGAGCCCCGGCCAGGCGAAGATCGTCTCGGTGAGGACCGAGCCCTCGAGCAGATGCATGTAGGAGAGCGCGATCACGGTGACGAGCGGGACGGCGGCGTTGCGCAGGGCATGACGCCAGACCACGCGCCATTCCGACAGGCCCTTCACGCGGGCGGCGATGACGTATTGCTGCTGCAGCTCGGTGATCATGAAGCTGCGGGTCATGCGGCTGATATAGGCGACGCTGAGCAGGCCGAGCACCGAAGCCGGCAGGATCAGATGGGAGAAGGCGTTGCGGAACGCGTCCCATTCGCCCTGCAGGGCTGCATCCAGCATGATGATGTTGGTGATCGGATCGACGAAGTCCTGATAGGCGATGCCGATGCGGCCCGGCCCCGCGACCCAGCCGAGCTTGGCGTAGAACAGCAGGAGCCCCATCAGGCCGAGCCAGAAGACGGGGATCGAATAACCGATCAGGCCGACGATGCGGGCGAACTGGTCGGGCCAGCGGCCCTGATTGACCGCCGCCACGATGCCGAGAGGGACGCCGAGCAGAACGCCGATCAGAGTCCCGAGCGTGGCGAGTTCCAGCGTCGCCGGGAAGACGCGCTTGATGTCGTCGACGACGGCGTTCGAGGTCAGCACGGAGCGGCCGAGATCGCCGGTGAAGACCTTGCCGACGTAGGAGCCGAACTGCTGCCATAGCGGCTTGTCGAGGCCGAGCGCGATGCGGGCGTTCTCGTAGACGTCGGGCCGCGCATTGTCGCCGACGACGGCCAGAACGGGATCGATCGGGATGACGCGGGCGATGAAGAAGGTCACCAGCAGCAGGCCGAAGATCGTGATCGCGACCGTCGTCAGCTCGCGCCAGACCAGCCTGCCCCAGCGCATCGCGTGCCCCGCACCCGACTTGCGGGTCGGAAGCGGCACAGGCATCGGCGTGTCAGTGAGGCTCGTCATCGCCGCATCCTGTCCTGCATAGCGGGAATGGCGGTTTCTGGCTCTATCATGCGTTCGGCTTGCGTTGCTCAAAAGCAGAAAGCCCGCCGCGTCCGGTCAGGACGCGGCGGGTGGTGGCGGCTCGAAAGCTCAGTTCTTCGCGATCGGCGCGTAGAAATTGGTGTCGGAGCTCGGTCCGATCACCCAGCCGGTGACGCCCTTGCGATCGGCCGAGACCTCGACCTGCTGCAACATGATGACGAAGGGCGACACCATCTGGTGATCGCGCTGGAGCGAGCCGTAGACGGCGGCGCGCTTGGCGGCGTCGGTCTCCAGAACATTGGCTTGCGTCAGCTTGGTCATGTCCGGGATGTCCCAGGCGTTGCGCCAGGCCAGCGTCTTCGACTTGGCGTCCTCGCCATTGTTCTCGTTGATGGCGAAGGTCTCGGCATTGGTGTGCGGATCGAGATAGTCCGGGCCCCACTGGCCGATATAGATGTCGTGGGTGCGGGCGCGGTACTTGGTCAGGGTCTGCTTGCCGTCGCCGGGGATCAGCTCGAGCTTGATGCCGGCCTGGGCCCAGCTCGCCTGCACCGCCTGCGCGATATCGGTGATCGGCGAGACAGAACGCACGTCCATGGTGACCGAGAAGCCGTTGGGCAGGCCGGCCTTGGCGAGCAGCTCCTTCGCCTTGGCGGGGTTGAAGGTATAGGGCTTGTCGTCGATCGCGCCGAGGAAACCCTTGGGCAGGAACGATTCATGGTGCTTGTAGGTGCCCTCGACGATGTTGGTCTCGATCGACTTGTAGTCGACCAGCCATTTCAGCGCCTCGCGCACCTCCGGCTTGGCGAAGTTCGGGTTCTTCGTGTTCAGGCCGAGATAGAGGATGTAGCCCTTGTCGCCCTGGACGATCTCGATGTCCTTGTTGGTCTTGACCGCGGCGAGCTGGTCCTTGGAGAGGTTGCGGGCGATGTCGATGTCGCCCTTCTCCAGCAGCAGGCGCTGCGAGGCGGGCTCGGCGACGTGGCGCACGATGACGCGCTTGTTCTTGGGCGCGCCCTTGTACCAGCCCTCGTTGGCGTCGAGCGCATATTGCTCGTTGGGGCGGTAGGCGCGGACCTTGTAGGCGCCCGAGCCGGCCGAGTTCAGCTTCATCCAGCCATTGCCGAAATCGCCGTCCTTCTCATTGGCCTTGACCAGCTTGCTGTCGACGATCGAGGCGACGCCCGAGGTCAGGCAGTTGAGGAAGAAGGTCGGCGCGAAGGGCTTGGAAACGGTGATGACGACCGTCGAATCGTCGCTCGCCTTGACCTTCTCCAGCACGTTGTCCTTGGTGAAGCCGAACTGGGTCAGGATGAAGCCTGGCGACTTGTTCAGGGTCACGGCGCGCTGGAACGAATAGACCACGTCGGCGGCGGTCAACGCGTTGCCGGAATGAAACTTGACGCCGGGGCGGAGCTTGAAGGTGTAGGTCAGGTTGTCGGGACTGACCGTCCAGCTCGCGGCGAGTTCGCCGACGAGCGCGTTGCCTTTCGCGAGATCGACCCCGATCAGCTTGTCGTAGACGTTGGCGCCGACCTCGACGCCGGAGAATTCGAAGGCCTCGGCGGGATCGAGCGTGATGATGTCGTCGATCTGCTTGGCCATGACGACCGTGTCCTTGGGCGTCTGCGCGAGCGCGGTCGTCGCCATCAGCGCCGAAAAGGCCGAAGCGACCATCAGTTTGGTGACGTGACGCATGGAAATCCCCATCTGTTGCTGGCCTGCGGCTCGTTCAGGACGATCGGCACGGCTCTTCGTCCAATGTGGAACCACTCGGCAGGCGATGTCCAGCGCCGGCATGACGGGCATGAGGCAGCCATGAGAAGATTGCCTGATTCTTGCGCAGAGGCCTGATTTGCCGGCGCTGACTTGCGCAAGTTGCGGCTTTGCGCGCCCGTTCTCCGCCGCTAACGTGACTTTGCCTGGCGCTCCGCCTCGCGCATGCAAGCAGGTCCGTCTTGGCCATCATCGCCGCGCTGAACCACGTTACCCATTACAAGTACGACCGGCCGGTCACGCTGGGCCCGCAGATCATCCGGCTGCGACCGGCCCCGCATTGCCGCGCCGCGATCAACAGCTATGCGCTGAAGGTCTCTCCGCCTGAGCATTTCGTGAACTGGCAGCAGGACCCGAGCGGCAACTGGCTGGCGCGCTTCGTCTTTCCGGAGCCGGTCAGCGAGTTCCGGATCGAGGTCGATCTCGTCACCGAGCTGTCGATCATCAACCCGTTCGACTTCTTCGTCGAGACCGACGCCGAGATCTTTCCCTTCGCCTATCCGGACGAACTGCGCGCCGAGCTCGCGCCCTATCTCGTCACCGAGCCGGCCGGCCCGTTGCTCCAGGCCTATCTCGCGACGATCCCGCGCGAGCCGACCAACACGGTCAACTTCATCGTCGATCTCAACGCGCGGCTGGCGGCCGGCATCGCCTATGGCATCCGCATGGAGCCCGGCGTTCAGGAGCCCGAGCACACGCTCGACATCAAATCCGGCTCCTGCCGGGACACGAGCTGGCTGCTCGTCCAGATCATGCGGCACCTGGGTTTCGCGGCGCGCTTCGTCTCGGGCTACCTGGTCCAGATGAAGGCCGATATCGACCCGCTGGAGGGTCCGCGCGGCACCGACAAGGACTTCACCGACCTGCATGCCTGGGCCGAGATCTATATCCCCGGCGCGGGCTGGATCGGGCTCGACCCGACCTCGGGCCTGCTCACCGGCGAGGGCCATCTGCCGCTGGCGGCGACGCCGCATTACCGCTCGGCCGCGCCGGTTTCGGGCGTCGCCAGCTTCGCCGAGACGACGTTCGACTTCTCGATGAGCGTGGCACGCGTGCATGAGGTGCCGCGCATCACCCTGCCCTTCTCCGACGAATCCTGGCAGCGTTTGGACGCGCTGGGCGAACAGGTCGAGGCCGACCTGCAGGCCGGCGACGTGCGCCTGACCATGGGCGGCGAGCCGACCTTCGTCTCTGTCGACGACCAGACCGGCGAGGAATGGAACATCGCCGCCGTCGGGCCGACCAAGCGCCAGAAGGCCGACGAGCTGATACGGCGGCTGCGCGAGCGCTTCGCGCCGGGCGGGATGCTGCATTACGGCCAGGGCAAATGGTATCCGGGCGAGAGCCTGCCGCGCTGGGCCTTCGCGCTCTATTGGCGCGCCGACGGCGAGCCGATCTGGCGCGACGCAGCCCTGATCGCGCGCGAGCCCGGCGCGAAGACCGGCGGCGACCGCGAGCTGGAGCAGGCCGCCTCGATCCGCGACGCGGAGGCACTTGCCGCCGGGCTGTCGGAAAAACTGGGCTTGGGCGGGGAGTATGTGCTGCCGGCCTATGAGGACACCGGGCACTGGCTTTTGAAGGAGGCGCAGCTTCCAGCCAATGTCGATCCGCTCGATCCGCGCCTCGCCGACCCCGAGGAGCGGGCGCGGATGGCGCAGGTTTTCCAGTTGGGCCTAGGCAATCCGCGCGGCTACGTCATCCCCGTGCAGCGCTGGCAGAGCCAGGCGGGCGACCGGCGCTGGCGTTCGGAGAAGTGGACGCTCAGGCGCGGCAAGCTCTTCCTCGTGCCTGGCGATTCGCCGGTCGGCTACCGCCTGCCGCTGGGGTCGTTGCCGGTAATCCCGAAGGACGAGTTCCCGCATATCCACCCGCAGGACCCGATGGAGCCGCGCGGGCCGCTGGCGATGGCGTCCGGAGCGCCCGCTCCGACGGCCGCCGTCGACGGTTCGCAGGCCGCGCCGCCGGTCCATCCCGCTCCGTTCGATGCCGCTCCCGCTCCAAGACAGATGTCGCGATCGGTCGATACGGCCGGGGACGGACAGGCGCAGGACCGCACCGAGCAGGAGATCGGCGGCGAGCATGTCCGCACCGCGCTCAGCCTCGAGGTGCGCGACAATATCCTCTGCGTCTTCCTGCCGCCGGTGGAGAAGCTCGAGGATTATCTGGAGCTGATCGCCAGCGTCGAGGCGGTGGCGACGGAGCTTGGCCAACCGGTCCATATCGAGGGCTATTCGCCGCCGCATGATCCGCGCCTGAGCAACATCAAGGTCACGCCAGACCCCGGCGTGATCGAGGTCAACATCCACCCGGCGAAGAACTGGCGGCAGGCGGTGGAGATTACGCGCGGCGTCTATGAGGAGGCGCGGCAGTCGCGGCTCTGCGCCGAGAAGTTCATGGTCGATGGCCGCCATACCGGCACCGGCGGCGGCAACCATGTCGTGCTCGGCGGCGTGACCCCGCCGGACTCCCCCTTCCTGCGCCGGCCGGATCTGCTTCGGAGCATCATCCTCTACTGGAACCGGCACCCGTCCCTGTCCTACCTGTTCTCGGGGCTTTTCATCGGCCCGACCAGCCAAGCCCCGCGCATCGACGAGGCCCGCCACGACCAGCTCTACGAGCTGGAGATCGCGCTTTCGATGATCCCCAAACCGGGCGAGCCGTCGATCCCGCTCTGGCGGGTCGACCGGCTGCTGCGCAACCTGCTGGTCGATGTCTCGGGCAACACGCACCGCACCGAGATCTGCATCGACAAGCTCTATTCGCCGGACGGACCGACCGGCCGGCTGGGCTTAATCGAGTTCCGCTCCTTCGAGATGCCGCCGGACGCGCGGATGTCGCTGGCGCAGCAGCTCCTGATCCGGGCGCTGGTCGCGTGGTTCTGGCGCGAGCCGCAAGCCGGCGAACTGGTGCGCTGGGGCACGACGCTGCATGACCGCTTCATGCTGCCCGAAATGGTCTGGCAGGATTTCGGCGACGTGCTCGCCGACCTCAACCGCGTCGGCTACGCCTTCGACCCGGTCTGGTTCGAAGCGCAGGCCGAGTTCCGCTTCCCGTTCTACGGCAAGGTCGAGCATGGCGGCGTCGGGATCGAGATCCGGCAGGCGCTGGAGCCCTGGCACGTCATGGGCGAAGAGGGCGCGATCGGCGGCACCGTGCGCTATGTCGATTCGTCGGTCGAACGGCTGCAGGTCAAGGCGAGCGGCCTCGTGCCCGGCCGCCACATTGTCACCTGCAACGGCCGCCGCATCCCGATGACGCAGGCGGGCCGTTCAGGCGAGGCGATCGGCGGGGTGCGCTTCAAGGCCTGGCAGCCATCGTCGGGCCTGCACCCGACGATTCCCGTGCATGCGCCACTGACCTTCGACATCGTCGATTCATGGGTCGGGCGCTCGCTGGGCGGCTGCGTCTACCATGTCGCCCATCCGGGAGGGCGCAATTACGAAACGCCGCCTGTGAATTCCTACGAAGCGGAGGCGCGACGGCTCGCACGTTTCGAGTCAATCGGTCATAGTCCCGGTGCGCTGGCGATTCCGCCGGAAGAACGCAGCCCGGATTTTCCAATGACCTTGGATCTGCGGCGTCCCATCGGAGCGTAATCGGAAGCTATGGCGCTGCAGGGCCGCTCCTCGTCGACACGATTGAAGACGGAGCGGCGCAACGTCCTGTTGTCCGGCTACCGGCCGCTGCCCGGCGCGCGCGACGAACTGATGGACACTGAGGGCGCGATCCGGCCGCATTGGGAGCCGTTCCTGGCGGAATGGAGCGCGCTCAGCCAGGACGAGCTCGGCCAGCGCTTCGGCCTCGCCGACCGGCATGTCCGCGACACCGGCGTCTCCTACCGCGTCCATGGCGATGTCGATGCGCGCGATCCGCTCGCCGGCGAGCGAGCCTGGCCGCTCTCCCATGTGCCGCTGGTCATCCCGGGCGCGGAATGGGAGACGATCGCGGCCGGCGTCGCGCAGCGGGCGCAACTGCTGTCAGGCCTGCTCGACGACATTTACGGCCCCGGCGAGATGATCGCCAACGGGTTGCTGCCGGCCTCGATCGTCACCGGCAGTCCGGATTACCTGCGCCCGCTGCAGGGCGCGCCCGGCGGCGGTTCCTTGCAGCTCTACGCCGCCGATCTGGGCCGCGGGCCCGACGGGCGCTGGTGGGTGCTCGGCGACCGGACGCAGGCTCCTTCCGGCGCCGGCTACGCGCTGGAGAACCGGCTCGCCCAGGCGCGCGCCTTTCCGGAACTGTTCCGGACCATGAACATCGAGCGGCTGGCCGCCTTCTTCCAGGGTTTCCGCGCCGGACTTGTGTCCCGTTCCAAGCGCGTCGAGCCGCGCATCTGCCTGCTGACGCCCGGCCCGCTGAACGAGAGCTATTTCGAGCAGACCTATCTGGCGCGCTATCTCGGCTTCCTGCTGGTCGAGGGCGGCGACCTGATGATGCGCGACGGGCGCATCCATGTCCGCACCATCGCCGGACCCAAGCGCGCCGACG
>JBKJSB010000125.1:0-3834 GCA_046593015.1 Allobosea sp. | reverse complement strand
AGTTCCTTGGCGAGCTTCTCGGCTTCCGGACCCGAAATCGGCAGGATGTCGATGCCCGAGCCGGTCGAAGCGAGTTCCGAGATCGCGGCCGCCGGAAAGCCACCGGTGAAGAAGAAGGCGTCAACCGCGCCGTCCTTCATCTTCTCGGCCGCCTGGTTGGGCTTGAGGTATTCGGCGGTGATGTCCTTCTCGCCGACGCCGAAGGCGGCCAGGATCGCCTTGGCGTTGAGCAGCGTGCCGGAGCCCGGCTCGTCGATCGAGACCTTCTTGCCCTTGAGGTCGGCGACGCTCTTCACATTGGCCGATTTCCGCACCACGAGATGCACGCTCTCGGGGTAGAGATTGGCGATCGAGCGCAGGTCGGCGATCTTCGGCTTGCCCTCGAAGACGCCGGTGCCGGAATAGGCCCAGTAGGCGACATCGGCCTGGACGAAGCCCGATTCGGCCGCGCCGCCGACGATGGCGTTGACGTTGGCGACCGAGCCGTTGCTGGCGACCGCGGTGGAGACCAGCTGCGGCGGCGTCGAGATCGCGTTCGCGATCAGCCCGCCGATCGGGTAGTAGGTGCCAGCCGTGCCGCCGGTGCCGATCCGGAAGAAGGCCGGGGCCTGGGCGAGAGCGAGGCCCGCAGCCAGAGCGACGCCGCCGAGCGCGAGGCCAGCGGCAAGGAATTTCGAGCGAAAATGCAGTGACATGTCGTCAGTCTCCCGTGAAGGGAGGCACTGTCTTGGGCTTTGCGCCGCTGATCAACCGAAAACTTGTGACGCCGCCCAGTTGACGTGCTGATGCGTCGGCGCAACGCTCGCCCGCAGGCTCAATGACCCTTTCCGCCCTCGCCCGAAATCCGATCCGTCCACGCCATCAGCAGGCCCGAGCCGACGAAGACGACATGGATGATGACGAGCCACATCAGGTCGCGGTCGCTGGTGGCCTTCACGTTCATGAAGGCCTTGAGCACCTGGATCGCCGAGATCGCCACGATCGACGAGATCAGCTTGAGCTTCAGCCCGGAGAAGTCGATCTGCGACATCCATTCCGGCCAGTTGCGATGCGCCCCGGCGTCGATCTTCGAGACGAAGTTCTCGTAACCCGAAAAGATCACGATCACGATCAGCGAGCCGGTGAAGGTCAGGTCGATCAGCGAGAGCACGCCGAGGATGACCTCGGATTCGGTGGCGGTGAAGACATGGCTGATGAAGTGCCAGGCCTCCTGCAGCGCCTTGAGCAGGAGCCCGCCGAGCGCGATCACCAGCAGGACATAGAACGCGCAAGCAGCCAGCGGCTGGCTGAAAGGAAGCCCTCCAGCTTCCGTTCCACCCGGTTCGGTGAGAACTCCGCCGGTTCGGCCTTGTCTGCGTGCTCGCTCATCGTCGGCCCCATCGGTCGCTGGCCTCCGCTTCTGGCACGATGCGAAGAAGCCCCGCAAGCAGGGCTTGCGGGGCTTCCGGAATTCGCCGGGCGGTGAGCGTTTACGCCGCGACGCCGGTGCCGATCTGACAGGTCACGCCTGTGCCGCCGAGCCCGCAATACCCGGCCGGGTTCTTGGCGAGATATTGCTGGTGGTAGTCCTCGGCGAAGTAGAATTCCGGCGCATCGACAATCTCGGTGGTGATCGGCCCGTAGCCCCGCGCCTTCAGGGCGTGCTGGTACTCGGCCCTGGAGCGCTCGGCCGCCTCGCGTTGCGCCGCATCCGCGACATAGATGCCGGAGCGGTATTGCGTGCCGGCATCGTTGCCCTGGCGCATGCCTTGCGTCGGGTCGTGGCTTTCCCAGAAGGTCTTGAGCAGCGCCTCGTAAGGCAGCTTTTGCGGATCGAACACCACGAGCACGACCTCGTTGTGCCCGGTCATGCCGGAGCAGACCTCCTCATAGGTCGGGTTCGGCGTCTGGCCCGCCGCATAGCCGACGGCCGTGACCCAGACGCCCTCGCCAAGCTGCCAGAATTTGCGCTCGACGCCCCAGAAGCAGCCCATGCCGAAGACGGCCGTCTGCAGCCCCTCAGGATAAGGCCCCTTCAGCGGCCGCTTGTTGAGGAAGTGCCGTTCGGCGGTCGGGATCGCGGCGGCACGGCCCGGCAGGGCCTGGCCGGCTTGCGGCAGTTCGGATTTCTTGCGCAGGAAGAACATCGTTTGCTCCATCGACAGCTATCTGGCTGCCAAGATAGTCACGATCGCGGCCTTCGCACAGGCCGCGAGCCGCGCACGGCGCTTCACCGTCGCGTGACGATGCCGATCTCGGCGTCGGGTCGCGCGCCGAGCCGCACCAGCAGGAAGCCGAGCCCGAGCGCCACCAGCGCGGTCGGCGCCAGCGTCACCCAGAGCAGCACCGGGTCCCACAGCAGCGGGTGGATGTTGCGCTCGATCGCGGGCTGGATCAGCGCGTAGCGCTCGCGCAACAGCACAGCCAGCGTCTCGCCCAGCGGCGTGATCATCGGCGCGGAGTTGGCGATCGAGCGCGCCCCGTCGATCACGAGCGAGACGAAACCGGCCGCGACAAGGCCATAGCCGAGCAACCGCACAAGGAACCTGATCATCCGCCAAACCCCACGCGCCGCCCCGCGGACCGGATGTGCCCATTCGCGGCCGTCATTGCAACCGGGACGCCGCCGCTTCCGATTGTGACGAAACGATGCGATCGGCCCTTGAAAGTCACCGGCGCGGCGGTCATAAGCAGCCCGCCGGACAGGTGGCCGAGTGGTTGAAGGCGCACGCCTGGAAAGTGTGTATACGGGAAACCGTATCGAGGGTTCGAATCCCTCCCTGTCCGCCAGCAAGTTTTCAGCCTCAGACGTTTGCAGCCTGCGGCGGCGAAACCCCGGAGTTTCCGGGCGTTAGTGCTGGGCTCTGTTTCTTTCCCGGGGACGAGTTTCAAGAACTGCCGCATTCTCGGAGCCATTCTCGGCTCGCGCCCTTCCACTTCGGTGCTCGGCGAGAACCGAAGTGGCACGCGATGGCCGTCCATTATGTCGCAAATTGGCCCTTTCCCGACGTCGGGAATGTCCGCTTCAGGCATCGCTTCTCGTCGATTTACCGCTGCGCAGGAATCCGCCCATCGTCAATGCGTGATCTTTTGGTCGGACGGGTTTAGCGCGAGGTCTCGATGATGCCCCGTCGACCTGGCGGACGGCCCTTGTGGACGGGTTGGCTAATGGTGCGTGCCGATACCTCAGTCTGAGAGCCAGATCAGCGCATGCGGCGAGAGCGTGACCGTCGCCTGCGCGCCGATATCGTGCAGATCACGGCCGGACTGGAACGGCATGTCGACGGCCACCTCGGTTTCTCCGACCAGCACGCCATAGCGCGTGCTGGCACCCAGAAATTCGCGATGCACCACAACGCAGGGCAAGGCGAGGCCGTCGCCCGTCAACGCGGCTGGGCCGGTCAGCGCGGCATGCTGCGGGCGAAAGACGAGCTTCGCGCCGGCCGGAACGGCCGCGTCTTCAGACAGTGGCAGCCGGATCCCGCCGTCGATGGCGAAGTGACGCTTAGTGCCTTCGCCGACGACCGCGCCGTCGAGGATATTGGCGGTGCCGAGAAAGTTCGCGACGAAGAGGTTGGCAGGGCGCTCATAGAGGTCCATCGGCGTGCCGACCTGCTGCACCACGCCATCGTTCATCACTGCGATGCGGTCGCAGATCGTGTTCGCCTCCTCCTGATCATGGGTGACGAAGATTGTCGTCAGTCCGAGCCGCTGCTGCAGGTCCCGCAGTTCGCGCCGGACCTGGACGCGCATCTTGGCATCGAGATTGGACAAGGGCTCATCGAGCAGCAGCACCTTCGGCTCGACCGCCACGGTGCGCGCGACCGCAACGCGCTGCTGCTGCCCGCCGGAGAG
>JBKJSB010000012.1:0-13860 GCA_046593015.1 Allobosea sp. | reverse complement strand
CGACAGCGCAATCGCGATCTATGTCCGCGCCCATGTCCGCTATGCCGGCACGGACACCGCGATTGCTGTCGCAGCCGGCGAAGAGTCTGCGATGCGCGACGCATTCCAGGCGGCGCACAAGGCGCGCTTCGGCTTCATGGATGCGAGCAAGGCGCTGGTCGTCGAGGCGGTCGAGGTCGAGGCGATCGGCGGTGGGGCGAAGTTCGAGGAGCCGTCATCGGCCGAGCTCGCAGGCCAGCCGGTGATCGCCGAGCGCACGCGCCTGTTCTCGAAGGGCCGCTGGCACGAGGCCGCGGTGGTGCGGCGCGAGGCGATGTCTCCCGGCCAGCAGGTCGCAGGGCCGGCGATCATCATCGAGCCCAACCAGACCGTCGTGGTCGAGGAGGGCTGGTCGGCGAAGCTGACCGCGAAGGACCATCTCGTCCTCGTCCGCGCCAAGGCGCTGGTCCAGAACGCCGCGATCGGCACGAAAGCCGATCCGGTGATGCTGGAGATCTTCAACAACCTGTTCATGTCGATCGCCGAGCAGATGGGCGTGACGCTGCAGAACACCGCCTATTCGGTGAACATCAAGGAGCGGCTCGACTTCTCCTGCGCCGTGTTCGACCAGACCGCCGCGCTGGTGGCGAATGCGCCGCATATGCCGGTGCATCTCGGCTCGATGGACAAGTCGGTCGAGACGGTGATCGCCAACAACCCGGTCATCAAGCCCGGCGACGTCTACTGCCTGAACGCGCCCTATAATGGCGGCACGCATCTGCCCGACATCACGGTCTGCACCCCGGTCTTCGACGCCGGCGACAGGGACATCCTGTTCTGGGTGGCGAGCCGGGGCCACCACGCCGACGTTGGGGGCACCGCGCCGGGTTCGATGTCGCCGCTCGCCACCGTGATCGAGGAGGAAGGCGTCTATATCGACAACTTCAAGATCGTCGATCGGGGCCGCTTCTGCGAGGATGAGCTTGTCGCGTTGCTGAAGGGCGCGCGCTATCCGGTGCGCAACGTCGTCCAGAACGTCAACGATCTCAAGGCGCAGATCGCCGCCAACGAAAAGGGCGTCGCCGAACTGCGCAAGATGATCGCCTCCTTCGGGCTCGACGTGGTGCAGGCCTATATGGGCCATGTCCAGGACAACGCCGCCGAGAGCGTGGCGCGGCTCCTGACCCGCCTGCACGACGCCGAGTTCACCTATCCGATGGACCAGGGCTGCGCGATCAAGGTCAGGATCACCATCGATCGCGACAGGCGCGAGGCGACGGTCGATTTCACCGGCACCTCGCCGCAGCGGCCCGACAATTTCAACGCGCCCGCGCCGGTGACGCGGGCCGCCGTGCTCTACGTCTTCCGGGTGATGGTCGATGACGCGATCCCGATGAACGCCGGGTGTCTCCGGCCGATCAGGATCGTCATTCCCGAGGGCTCGATGCTGTCGCCGCGCTATCCAGCCGCCGTGGTCGCGGGCAATGTCGAGGTGTCGCAGGCGGTGACCAACACGCTGTTTGGAGCGCTGGAGGCGATGTCGTGCTCGCAGGGGACGATGAACAACCTCACCTTCGGCAATGACGAATACCAGTATTACGAGACGATCTGCTCGGGCTCGCCGGCCGGGCCGGGTTTTCACGGGACGTCGGGCGTCCACGTCCACATGACCAACTCCCGCCTGACCGATCCGGAAATCCTGGAGACGCGCTTCCCGGTCGTGCTGGAGGATTTCCACATCCGCGCCGGTTCCGGTGGGCGCGGCGAATGGAACGCCGGCGACGGCACCTCGCGCACCATCCGCTTCCTCAAGACGATGGACTGCGCGATCCTGTCGGCCCACCGGAAGGTGCGTCCCTTCGGCATGAAGGGCGGCGAACCGGGACAGCTTGGCAGGACGACCGTGCGCAGGCTCTCGGGCGCCGTCGAGGAGTTGAAGCCGTCCGACCAGACGCTGCTGCAGGCCGGCGAGGCGGTGACGGTGATCACGCCGACGGCGGGAGGGTATGGCAAGGCGAGGGGGTAGAGCTTAGCCCAAATCCGTTTGGGCGAAGTCGTTGCCTTTGTAGAGCAGCACCGCGTCGTGTCCCTTGGCGCAGGCATAGGCGAAGCAATCGCCGAAATTCAGTGCGGCCGAACTGCCGACCGCACGGCCATAACGTTTCGCCGCTTCTATCGCGTTTCGGCCGATCTCGGGCGTGATCGTGATCTCGGTTGCGCCCAAGTCGGCGAGGAATTGCGTGACGCTGGCTTGTGCCGACGCGATCAGAGGCGCGTCGACGGCCTTGCCGGTGTCGCGAGCTTTCTTGGCGGCCAAAGACAGCACCGCCTCGAAGAGACCGGGTGGTGATACAAGAAAGGGCGGCGCTGACGTCTCGATGCGATCCAGTAAAGCTGCGCGATCGCTTTCACGTCCGAGAATGGCGACGATGACCGAGGCGTCGAGATAGGTCATATCTCCCACATCTCGTCAGTAAACGCCTTCATGTCGAAATCGCTTTCGCCCGCTCCCATGGTGTCGGCGAGCGCCATGCTTTTGGCAATCCGCTCTTCCAGCGGCCGCGCCGACTCGATCCGGCTGATTTCCCGTTTCAGCGCGAGACGGACGGCTTCGGTCTTGGTCCGCGTTCCCGCCAGACGCTGCACGCGGCTCGCGAGCGCATCGACCTCATCGTCCCGAATGTAGAGGGGCATGACGCATCTCCTATGTGAATATTCATATGAGGTCGTTTGAATATTCACGCAAGCGGATTGAGCGTTTTCGCTGATCAGCGCGTGGCCCCGATGCGCTCGCGGCTGTTCCGGTCAACGGCCAAGCAGCTTAGCTTAGGACACCATAGGAGACCTCCCCATGCCCCAGACCTGGATGATCACCGGCGCCAATCGCGGCATCGGGCTTGCGCTGACGATCGAATTGGTGCGGCGTGGCGACCATGTCGTGGCGGCGGCGCGCAACCCGTGGGGCGGGGCGCTGGCCGAGCTTGCCGCCGAACACACCGGCGCAGTGACGCCGCTCGAACTCGACGTCACATCGGACGAGAGCGTCGCGGCGGCGAAGGCGGCGCTCAGCAATAAGCCGCTCGACGTGCTGCTCAACAATGCCGGCGTGCTGGGCGTGCGCGGCGAGGAGAGCGCGCTGGCGATGGATTTTGCGATGTGGCGCGAGGTCTTCGAAGTCAATGTCTATGCGCCGCTTAGGGTGGCGCAGGCCTTTCTGCCGAATGTCGAAGCCGGGCAGGGCCGCAAGATCGCGACGATCTCCAGCCGCATGGGCTCGATCGGAGCCAACCCGTCGGGCTCGCTCGCCTATCGCTCCTCCAAGGCGGCGGTGAACATGACGATGGTGGTGTTCGGCAATGCCGTGCGCGAGCGCAACATCGCCTCGCTGCTGTTCCATCCCGGCTGGGTCCGCACTGATATGGGCGGCGGCGGAGCCGATATCGCGCCCCGTGAGAGCGCTGCGGGGCTAATCGCGACGATCGACGCGTCGGGCATGGCGGAGACGAACAGCTTCCGCAACTGGACTGGCGAGGCGATCGCGTGGTGAGCATGGACCTCGGCGCGGCGCTGCCCTAATCCTCGCGCTCCGACATAGCCTGGAACCCATCATGATCCGCATCACGCTCGCCGGCTGCACCGGCTGGGTCGGCAAGGCGCTGGTCGCCGCGATTTCCGCCGCGCCCGACCTCGAACTCGTCGCCGGCATTTCGCGCAAGGCGGCGGGGCGCGATCTTGGCGAGGCGGCGGGGCTTCCCGCCAATGGCCTGCCGGTGTTCCCGACCATGGCGGAGGCGCTGTTCGTGCCGTCCGACGTCGTGATCGACTACACCAAGCCCGACAGCGTGAAGGGCAATGTGCTGGCCGCGATCTCGGGCGGGCGGCATGTCGTGGTGGGCGCGTCGGGCATGACGGCGGACGATTACGCCGAGATCGAATCGGCGGCGCTCGCGGCCGGCGTCGGCGTGCTTGCAGCGGGCAATTTCTCGATCACGGCGACGCTGCTCAGGCGCTTTGCCCGCGAGGCGGTGCGATATGTGCCCGATGTCGAGATCATCGACTACGCCTCGCCGGGCAAGCCCGACACGCCGTCCGGCACCGGGCGCGAACTGGGCGAGACGCTGGCCGCCGAGCGGATGGCCGCCACGTCGAAGCCCGTCGCAGAACTCGGGGGCGTGAAGGAAACGCGCGGCGGCGCGATCGGCGCACCCAACCCGGTGCAGGTGCATTCGCTGCGGATGCCCGGATTCGTCTTGTCCTGCGAGGCGGTGTTCGGGCTGCCCGACGAGCGGCTGGTGATCCGCCACGATGCGGGAACCTCCTCCGCGCCTTATGTCGGCGGCACGCTGCTGGCGGCGCGGCGCGTTTCCGAGCAGGCGGGCCTGCGGCGCGGACTCGACAGCCTGATGGGCTGAAGCGGCATGTTGCGCTGCATGATGATTGGGCGATGTTATACATCGCGGCCGTTTCGTTATTCGGCTAATGTATTGAAATATATGAGTCATTTTTATTCGCGTTAACCCGCTGTTCGTTCGCGCCTGCGAAACCGGATCGCCTTGGACGGCGATGGCGGCGGCGATGCAAAAACTGGGTTTGACGGCGAAGATCAGTCTGCTTTTTGCGCTGCTCGGTCTGGCGGCCGGGCTTGGATTGTTCAGCGCCGTGCGCGGGATCGACGAAATCCGCGAGATCGACCGGCAGGCTCTCGCCGACCTCGCCTTGGCCAACAAGGCGGCGCTGCTCGCCAACCGCGTGGCGCAGACATCGTTGCTGAGCCGGTTCGACGACACGGCCGGCGACCGCGCCGTGGCGGCGGCGCTGGACCAGATCGACGCAGCGGTCGAGCTGACCGATTCGGCGCGCGCCAGCCTGATTGCGGCCCTCCCGGCGACGATCAGGCGCGACAATCCGACGCTCGACCCGAGCATCAGGACCTTCATCGCCTTCCAGCGCGACATCGTCACAATGGGTCGCGAGATCTCGCCCAAGGCCGCGCTGGTCGAGGCCGCGGCCGACGCCGCGCGTCAGAACGTCCGCGACATCATCGCGACGACCGCGAAACTGACGGACGAGTTGAACCGCGGCGCGCAGCTTAGCGCGGCGCAGTCCGACGCGCTCGCGAGGTCGCTGCGGCTGCGGGTCATCGTCACCGCGCTGTGCCTGCCGCTCGTCGGCGCGCTTTTCGTGATCTATCTGCTGCGCACCCGCCTGACCCGGCCCTTGCGCGAGCTGATGGCTGCGATCGATCAGGCCAGTTCGTCGAGCCGGATCATCGAGGTGCCGCACCAGGCGCGTGGCGACGAGATCGGCCAGCTCGCCCGCACGGTGAGGAGCCTGAGCGAGGTGCGCGCCACCTTGATGACGCGCGAGGCCGAGGCCGACCTCGCCGGCGAGCATCAGCGCTCGCGCACGCGGGAACTGACCCGGATCGCCGACGAGTTCGAGGCGCGGATCGGTGCGCTGCTTGGCCAGATCGCCGGGTCCAGCGACGTGCTGCGGCGAGCGCTGCAGGATTCGGCGGTTCGGGCGCAGCAGGTCTCGCAGAGCACCGAGACGGCGGCTGCGGCCGTCGGTGGCGCCGCGGCCGGGGCCAATCGGAGCGCGGACGCGTCGCTGCGGCTCGAACAGGTGATCGGACAGATCAATATGGAGGTGCGCCGCGCCTCGGTGATGGCCACGGCCGCCACGCAGAAAGCGGCAGGCACGCGCGATCTGGTCGAGCGCCTGACGGAAAACGCCGGCCAGATCCGGGATGTCGTCGGCATCATCGAGGCGATCGCCCGGCAGACCAACCTGCTGGCGCTCAATGCGACGATCGAGGCAGCAAGAGCTGGCACGCATGGCCGAGGCTTCGCCGTCGTCGCCAATGAGGTGAAGGCGCTGGCCGGGCAGACGGCGGCCGCCACGGCCCGGATCGTGGCGCGGATCGGAGCCGTGGACGATGCGCTGTCCCATGCGGCCGAGGCGATCCCCGCCATTGTCACGAGCCTGACGGCGCTGGAGCAGACCAGCACGGAAATCTCGACCATGGTCGGTTCCCATACCGAGCAGCTCGGCTCGCTCGGCGACACGGTCTCGCGCATCTCCGACGTCATCGGCACGGCCGGCGACGCGATGACGGAGATCGTCGACGCCAACAGCGAAGCGGTCAGGCAGGCCGACCGCGGCGCCGACGGAGCGCGTGATCTCGACCAGCGGATCGCGGCGTTGCAGAGCGAGGCGCTCGAATTCGCCCGGCGGTTGCGCGCTGCATAGTGTAGCGGCCGCTGCAGGGCTTGCCAGTCGATTGCGACTCGGCCCCATTGCGGCATGGATTTTCAGATCGCCCGCCTTCGATGAACTGGTCGCCGCAGCAGGACGCCGCGTTGAGCGAGGTCGCGCGCTGGCTGCAGGCGGGCTCACCGCAGCTCTTCCGGCTGTTCGGCTATGCCGGCACCGGCAAGACCACGCTGGCGCGCCATATCGCCGAGGCCGTCGATGGCGATGTCGTCTTCGCAGCCTTCACCGGCAAGGCTGCGCTGGTCTTGCGCAACAAGGGCTGCGCGGGCGCGCAGACGATCCATTCGCTGATCTACCGCTCCCGCGGGGTCGACGAGGAGAGCCCGGTCTTCACGCTCAACCGCGAGAGCCTCGCGGCCAAGGCCAAGCTGATCATCATCGACGAATGCTCGATGGTCGACGAGGACCTCGGCAAGGACCTGCTCTCCTTCGGCACGCCGGTGCTGGTGCTGGGCGACCCGGCGCAGTTGCCGCCGGTCAAGGGCGGCGGTTTCTTCACCGAGGTTCAGCCCGACATCATGCTGACAGAGGTGCATCGCCAGGCCGCCGACAACCCGATCGTGCGGATGTCGATGATCGTGCGCGAGGGTGGACGGCTCGATGTCGGCGACTACGGCCAGAGCCGGGTGATCCGCCGCGCCGAGGTCAATCCGGAGATGGTGCTGGGCTGCGACCAGGTGCTGGTCGGCATGAACCGTACGCGGCGCTCCTATAATGCCCGCATCCGGCAGTTGATGGGCCGCACCGAGACCGTGCCGGTGGCTGGCGAAAAACTCGTCTGCCTGCGCAACGACAAGAGCAAGGGCCTGCTCAATGGCGGCTCATGGATCGTGCAGGAGCTGAAAACCTCGAAGAAGGGCCTCGTCACCATGCGCGTGACGCCGGAGGACGATACGGCGGGCAAGCCGGTCAAGGTCTCGGTGCTGCCGAACTTCTTCGACGGCACCGAGGACGAGGTCGCCTGGGAACTGCGCCGCCACACCGACGAGTTCACCTTCGGCTACGCCCTGACGGTGCATAAGGCGCAAGGCTCGCAATGGAACGACATCGTGCTGTTCAACGAGGATTTCGCGTTTCGCGAGCATCGGGCAAGGTGGCTCTATACCGGGCTGACGCGCGCGGCGGAGACGATTACGGTGGTGGTTTAAGGGGGGGTGGGTGTGTAGCCCTCTTGCATATTTTATTGGGGTTGGCTATGCACCCCCTCCATTGGCTTATTGCAGGAGGGTGTTATGGCACAGATGATTATCAGCGATCATACGATCTGGCTGAAGCATATCGAGAACGACCGCATTGTCGGCAAACTGGCAGGCCTTCGGCCAAATGCGCCGATTTCTTTGAAGATCGACGGTAAGCCGGTTCTATTCCGAAAGATGCGGGATGGGGGGGATGGTAGGCCCACCCCTGGCATCCGGCCCGACGAAGCGTTCAAGGATTATTGGAACAGCCTGTATCGTGAACGACGCGGCGAAGCTGTCGAGATAGAACTCAACGAGAAGTCACTGACGGATCCTTATCTCGCTGCGGTGTCCGAACTAATGACGGAATGGGCCAGCAAGGAAGATGCGGAAGCCTATGATGACCTCTGACGATCTGGAGCTAGATCGTTGGGATGTCGTCGTCGCACCGTTCCCGTTCACGGACATCGCGCATGGCAAACCGCGACCAGTGGTCGTGCTGTCGAATGCATCGTTCAACAAAGATCATCGCCATGTCATAACGGCGATGATTACCACAGGTAGCGGAAGCCGGTGGAAGAGCGACCATCCAATTCAAGATTTGTCACCAACTGGCCTCAGGCATGCATCTCTGGTGCGATGGAAGCTTGTGACGCTATCTACCGACATCATTCCGCGCAAAATCGGCGCCCTTGGCCAAACTGACCGGGGATTGCTGACCGCGAAGTTGGCAAGCGTCCTGCTCGGCTGATCCCCTCACAACGCCTGAGACGTCGTTCCCTTCGCCACGATCGGCCCGGTCGGGCGGCCGGTAGGCGAACCTGTCGCGGGTTCGATCGTGATCTCGAAGAGCTGGTCGCGGCCGAGCGGGAGCTGGTCGAGGCGCAGGCTCGTCGTCCGGGCGCGGTCGATCAGGCCGACCGAGCGGGGGCCGACAGCGCGGTCCCACAGCGTCCAGATTTCGAGCGCCATGCCCGGCGGAACCGCGATGTTCTGAAGCGGCACCATCTCGACGCGGCGGTCGGGATAGGTGTTGACGACGGCGGTCGCGATGCCGGCCTCGGTCAGCAGGACCGCGACATAGATCGGCTGGCGCTGGGCCCGGTCGAGCGCCGCGAACAGACCGACCGCCAGCAGCAGGCTCGCCAGCGCGCCGGCGAGCGCAGCCCCGCGCCAGACGAACAGGCTGTTCCACCAGTCGGCGAGGCGGCTGCCGGCCGCGGCCCTCGTGGCTGCGGGTCGCGCCGTCGTCTGCGCCGTCATGCCCAGATCGGCCTCGATGCGCGGCCACAGGCCGGGCGGCGGTGCGATTGGCCTCACCGCGGCGTCGATCGGATGCAGATGGACGCGCCAGCGCTCGACCGAATCGGCCAGAGCGCGGTCGCTGTCGAGCCGGCGCGCGAAGGCGACGAGGTCGGCGCCCTCCAGGAGCCCCAGCACATATTCGCCGGCGAGCGCATCGCGCTCGGGCGGGGTCAGGATCATGTCTGCCGGGGCGCTCATCCGAGGCATTCCTTGAGCGACATCAGCGAGCGCCTGATCCAGGACTTCACGGTGCCGATCGGCATGCTCAATTTGCCGGCGATCTCGCCATGCGTCAGCCCCTGCACGAAGGCGAGCAGCACGATGCCGCGCCGCTGCGGGGGCAGCGTCTCCAGGCAGGCGCGCAGCGCCTTGGCGTCGGATAGTTTCGACATGACCGTCTCGGGATCGTCCTCTTCGCTCGCCATGTCCTCGGCGACAGGTTCCTCACTCGTCTCCGTCCGCTTCTCGTCCCGCAGGATCGACAGGGACCGGTTGCGCAGGATCGCGTAGATCCAGGTCAGGCCGCTGCCGCGCTCGGGATCGAAACGCGCCGCATGCCGCCAAATAAGAACAAAGGCATCCTGCACAGCCTCCTCGGCGAGCGCCCGACGCTTCAGCAAACGCTGCGCCACTCCAAGCATACGCCCCGACTCAACGTCATAGATGCGCTTGAGCGCTAATTTATCGCCGGATGCGCAGGCCCTGAGCGCAGATTCGATCTCGCTCGCCTTGCCCGAGGGCTCCCTGGCCCTGCCCGACGACGTGGCGTCGCTCGCCATCCCTGTCTCCCTCACTGGCGGAGCTTGCTTGCGGGGTTCAGCCGCAGGATTTCCGCCAACCTGTTGTTACACGCTCGCACCGCCTGCGGATGCCCGCCGATTTTTTATTTTTCGCGCGCATCCGCAACCGCCGGTCGGCGTTATCCCTGACATCGCTGCAGCGGATACCCGTCACTGACCCCAAGACCACGAGTCATCAAGACCACAAGTCACAAGGATCACGTCATGAACCGGACCACCCGCCACGCCCTCCTCGCCACGACGCTGCTTTGCGCGGCGGCGAGCGCGTCCCATTCCGCCCAGGCCGGCACGCTCGCCGCGCTGACTGGCGACAACACCCTCACCATGATCGACACGGCCACATTGAAGGCCGGCGCGTCGATGAATGTGACCGGCATCACCGGCAAGATCGCCGGCATCGATGTCCGTCCCGCCGACGGCATGCTCTACGCGCTCGCCGTCGACGGCACGATCTACACCGTCGACAAGGCCGGCAAGGCCACGATGAAGTCCAAGATGGACACCGTGCTCGACGCCAAGGCGATGGCGACCGTCGACTTCAACCCTGCCGCCGACCGGCTGCGTGTGATCGGCTCCGATGGCGCCAATCTCCGCGTCAATGTCGATGACGGAAAGGTCACCACCGACGGCAAGCTGAAATTCGCCGAGACCGACGTCAACAAGGGAGCGCCGATGATCGTGGCAGGCGCCTACACCAACTCGGTCAAGGGCACGAAAGAGACCGCGCTCTACGACATCGACGCCACGACCGGCACTTTTCTCAAGCAGGCGCCGCCGAATGACGGCGTGCTGGGCGCGGTCGGCAAGCTCGGCGTCATGCCGAAGGCGATCGCCTTCGACATCGAAACCGACGCCTCGGGTGGCAACACCGGCTGGCTGCTCGCCGATGGCGCGCTGCACAAGGTCGATCTCGCCACCGGCAAGGCCTCGATGGTTGGAAAGGTCACCGGGCTGAGCGCGCCTGTGCGTGATGTCGCGGCGCTTCCGGCGTCGTAACGCCTGCGAAGTCCTGACCAATCGTTCGGGAGCGCCGCCGTCTCGCAAGAGGCGGCGGCGCTTTTTTATCGAATTCCTCGTGTTTTGACTGCCGACTGCGCGAACGGTTCCGAAGGCATTGCGATTTGTCGGCGTTCGGTTCGGGATTTCGCCACAGTTGGGCAGGCACACTGCCGTCGTCTGATCCGTATTCGAATACAATCGGAGACCGCTCATGGCGTCCGACCCGAGAGCCGGAGGCATCGGCCTGCAGCGTTTCGGCCTTGGCTATCGGGCTGGCCAACCTGATGATCTGCGCAGCCGTGCCCGTGACATCCTGCTGGCGGAGATCGCGGCCGGCCCGCCGCCGCAGCCGCAGGCGCTGACCTATTCCGGCGCAGCGGAGATCGGGGCCGCGCTCTACGCGTTCGAGGATGAGGAGAAGATCGCGCGCGAGGCGAAACGCGTGGCCGGACAGGCAGCACCCGGAATGCAAGTCGCGGCAGCCGGTCCCCAGAACCAGATGGCCCAGCCGGTGCGTGCGCCCAACGAGCCCGCGCTGCCCTACCGGACCTATCGCGACGAGGCGAAGGCGCGCATCGAGCTGGCGCTTCTCCCCGATGGCGGGTTCGGTGAGCGGCTGGTGCAGTTCTGGTCGAACCATTTTTGCATCGCCGCGACCAAGAGCAACATGACCCGGATCATGGCCGGGGCCTATGAGCGCGAGGCGATCCGCCCGCATGTCTTCGGCCGCTTCGCCGACATGCTGGTCGCGGCCGAAAGCCATCCGGCGATGCTTGAGTTCCTCGACAACCGGCTCTCGATCGGCCCCGGCTCGCCCGCCGGCAAGCGGCGCGGGCGCGGGCTGAACGAGAACCTGGCGCGTGAAATCCTCGAACTGCATACGCTGGGCGTCTCGGGCGGTTACGCGCAGGCCGACGTCACCAGTCTGGCGCGGATCATTACCGGCTGGACCGTGGTCGGGCGCGAGGGCGTGCTCGGCTTTCCGGGTTCGTTTGCCTTCAATGCCGGGTTGCACGAGCCGGGCGCGCAGGCGCTGCTTGGCAAGAGCTACGGGCAGCCCGGCAAGGCGCAAGGGCTGGCGGCGTTGAGCGACCTTGCAAACCATCCGGCGACGGCGCGCTTTATCGCCTTCAAGCTCGCCCGGCATTTTGTCGCCGACGCGCCGCCGGCGGGGCTGGTCGATCTGCTGGCTCAGATTTTCCGCAGAACGGAGGGCGATCTCGCCGCCGTCTCGCGGGCGTTGATCGAGTCGAACGAGGCGTGGACTGCGCAACAGAGCAAAATCCGCGCGCCGCAGGAGTTCCTGATCGCGTCCTTCCGCGCGCTTGGCCGAAAACCGGATTTCGGCCAGATCGTCGGGCCGCTGACGGCGATGGGCCAGATGCTGTGGCAGCCCTCGGGGCCGAACGGCTACCCCGACGGCAACGATTCCTGGGCGACGCCCGAAGGGATCAAGACGCGCATCGACGTCGCGTCCGGCTGGGGCCGGCAGGCGGCGGGCTCAGCGCCGGACCCGCGTCTGCTGGTCGAGCAGGTGCTGGGTCCGCTCGCCTCGCCTGAGACCAAGCAGGCGGTGGCGCGCGCCGAAAGCAAGCCGCAGGCGCTCGCGCTCCTGCTGATGTCGCCCGAGTTCCAGCGGAGGTGAACGCCATGGTGGATCATGACGACGACTGCGAGGCGATGACGCCGTCGCGCCGGGCCGTGCTCGGCGCGGCGGGCGCTCTCTTCGCCTGGTCCTTCGTGCCGAAATTCGCCTATGCTGCCGCGGGCGCGCGCGATCCGCGCTTCCTGTTGGTGGTGCTGCGCGGCGCACTCGACGGCTTGTCGGCGGTGCCGCCGATCGGTGATCCCGATTACGCGGCCTTACGCGAGGGCATCGCCCTCACCAGGGACGGGCCGGACGCGGCGCTGCCGCTCGATGGCTTCTTTTACCTGCACCCGGCGATGCCGAATCTGGCGCGGCTCTATGCGGGCGGGCAGGCTGCAATCGTCCATGCGGCGGCGACCGGCTATCGCGAGCGCTCGCATTTCGACGGGCAGGACGTGCTCGAAAGCGGGCAGAGCGGTCCCGGCAAGACCGAGAGCGGCTGGCTCAACCGGCTGATCGCCAGCCTGCCGCCGGGCGAGACGGTGGCGCGGCGCGGCGTGCTCGGCGTCGGCGTCGTGCCGCCGCTGGTGGTTCGCGGCGAGGCGCCGATCCTGGGCTGGGCGCCGCCGCGCATGGCGCGCGCCGGCTCGGACCTGATGATGCGGCTCGGCGATCTGTACGGGCAGCGCGATCCGGCTCTGGCGCGGGCGTTGGCTCAGGCGGTCGAGACCGAAGCCATCGCGCAAAGGCGCGGCATGGGCGCCGAGGTGCGCGGCGGTCAGGGACCCGACTCGGCCGAGGGCATGAAGCGCATCGCCGAGGGCGCGGCCGGGTTGGTCGGCGCCGATGATGGCCCGCGCATCGCCGCGCTCGCCTTCGAGGGCTGGGACACCCATGCCAATGAGGGCGGTGCGCAAGGCCGGCTGGCGCAATTGCTGGGAGGTTTGGACGGCGCGCTCGCCACCTTCGAGCAGGGCTTGAAGCCCGTCTGGAAGGACACGGTGGTGATGGTGGTGACGGAGTTTGGCCGCACGGCGAAGGTCAACGGCACGGTCGGCACCGATCACGGCACCGGCACGGTCGCCTTCCTGGTCGGCGGCGCGGTCAAGGGCGGGCGGATGATCGTCGACTGGCCGGGGCTGAGGCCCGAGCAACTCTACGAAAAGCGCGATCTCAGGCCGACGACGGATATCCGGGCCGTGGCCAAGGGGGTCGTGTCGGAGCTGTTTGGACTGTCGGGCCCGGTGCTGGCGGAGCGGGTGTTTCCGGGGACGGAGGGGCTGGGGCCGATGCAGGGGCTGGTGGGATAGGGCGTTTTTCTTCTTCCCCGACGGGAGAAGGAGCTATGCCCACTCCCGCTGCGCCAGCTTCGCCTCGAAGGCGTCGATCTTGCCGGCCTTCTCCATCGTCAGGCCGATATCGTCGAGGCCGTTCATCAGGCAGTGCTTGCGGAAGGGGTCGATCTCGAAGGTGACCGTGCCGCCGTCGGGGCCGGTGATCTCCTGCTTGGCCAGATCGACCGTCAGCGTCGCGTTGGAGCCGCGATCGGCGTCGTCGAACAGTTTTTCCAGATCTTCGGGCTTCACCACGATCGGCAGGATGCCGTTCTTGAAGCAGTTGTTGTAGAAAATGTCGGCGAAGCTCGTCGAGATCACGCAGCGTATGCCGAAATCCAGCAGCGCCCAGGGCGCGTGTTCGCGCGAGGAGCCGCAGCCGAAATTGTCGCCGGCGACCA
>JBKJSB010000346.1:0-10182 GCA_046593015.1 Allobosea sp. | reverse complement strand
CCGCGCATCGTCGAGATCCGCGACATCCAGGTCGACGCCGAGTTCGCAGCCCACATGCTCTATGTCCGCAACGCCGACAAGCCGGGCTTCATCGGCCAGTTCGGCTCGCTGCTGGGCGAGGCCGGCGTCAATGTCGCGACCTTCTCGCTCGGCCGCGACAAGCCCGGCGGCGACGCGATCTGCTATGTCGCGGTCGACGAGCCGATCTCGGACGCGCTGCTGGAGCAGATCCACGCGATCCCGATGGTGAAGCGGGCGAGAAGGCTCAGGTTCTGAGCCACAGTGCTGACGAGGATGTTTCGTGCTAGGTTACGGCAAAAGCGGGAGCCAGCCATGCGCGTCGTCAAGTTCGAGGTCTTTCGTGACGATGAGGCCGGCGTCTGGTGCGCGAGTTCGACGACAGATGCCGGCATCGTCACGGAGGCCGAGACGATCGAAGCATTACGCGAACGCCTGAAACTGCTGGTCCCGGACTTTCTCGAAACCGATGACCAGTTGCGAATCGAGATGGACGTCCACGTCGCGGATGTCGTTCAGGCGGCCTGATGGTCGAGATCGGGCCGCGTCTCAAGAAAATCCTTCGGCAGGCCGGCTTCCGCTTTGAGCGGCCAGCCAAGGGCGACCACGAAATCTGGCGAGCAGGCCGGCCTGCCGAAGGCGTTCTGACCGCCCCATCACCGCCTGAATCGTCTCCTCCAGTGCCAGCCACAGGAGACGCCTATGCTTCGCTTTGCCGCCCTCGCCCTGGCCTGCCTCGCCACCGCGCCCGCTTTCGCCGACTGGGACAAGGCCAGGCTTGCCCGGGAGATCGTCGCCCTCGAGCGCGACTCGAAAGGCCGGCTCGGCGTCGCGCTGCTCGATCTGAAGGACCGTGCCGTCTGGTCGCATCGCGGGTCGGAACACTTTCCGCTGCAGAGCGTGTTCAAGCTGCCGCTGGCGGTGGCGGTGCTGCAGGCCGTCGAGGCTGGCAAGTTCACGCTCGACCAGCCCATCGCGGTGACGCGACGCGATCTCTCGCTCTATCACAGCCCGCTTGCGGCGCGCTTCAAGGGCGAGCGGCAGGAGGTCCACCTGCGCGAACTCGTCCGCCTCGCGGCTGCCGAAAGCGACAACACGGCCGCGGACCTGCTGATGCGGCTGATCGGCGGGCCGCAGACGATCACCGCCATGCTGAAGGCCGGCGGCGTCGCCGGTATCTCGGTCGATCGCTACGAGCGCGTCTTCCAGCCCGAGATCCTGGGCCTGCCCGGCTATGGCTGGGACGAAATCATCGACACCAGGGCTTTCCGCGCAAGGGTGCAGGCGATCCCGGCCGCCGAGCGTCGCAAGCGGCTGGAGGCGACGCTCGCCGACCGGCGCGATGGCGCGACGCCGGACGCCTCCGTCGCCTTCCTCGAGGCCTTCGCCAAGGGGAACTGGCTGCGCCAACCGGAGCATAGTCAAATGATCGAAGGCTTCGCCGCCAATGCGCTCACCGGAAAGGACCGCATCCGCGCCGGCCTGCCCGATGGCGCACGCTTCGCCCACAAGACCGGGCTCGGCCCGAGCGCGGCAGGCCTCAATCACGCCACCAACGACATCGGCATCGTGACGCTGCCGAACGGCCGCATCTTCGCGATCGCGGTCTATCTCGCGGGCTCGACAGGCTCCCCGGAGCAGCGCGCGGCGGCCCATGCGGCCGTGGCGCGGCTCGCGGTGGCGGCGTCGCGCTGAGCCTCAGCCCGCAGGCTTGCCCAGCCGCTCGGCGATCAAGATGCCGCCCAGCACCAGAACCAGCGCCAGCGCATGATAGAGCCCGAAGGGCTCGCCCAGCAGGAACACCGCCAGCACGGGCGCGAAGACCGGCACGAGATTGACGAAGACGCCGGCGCGGCCAGGCCCGATCAGTTCGACCGCGCGCAGGAAAAAGAGCTGCGATGCGATCGAGGGGCCGAGCACGACGAAGGCGAGGATCAGCCAGCCCTTGGGCGTCGGCCAGACGACGTTGCCGGTCGCGACCTCGAGCGCCAGCAGCGGCAGCGAGATGACGCAGGCGACGCAGGCTATGGCCGTGAAGAAGACGAGGCCGGGCATGGGCGGGCGCTTGCGGATCGCAACCGTGTAGCCGGCATAGAACACGCAGGCGAGGATCATCCAGAGATCGCCGGCCGCGAAGGCGACATTGGCCAGCACCGCGACGTCCCCACGGCTCGCCGTGACCGCGACGCCGAGCAGCGTGACGAAGACCCCGAGCGCCTGCAGCGGGCCGATCGGCGTGCGGTAGACGAAGAACGCGCCGATCAGCACGAAGACCGGGATCGACCCCTGCAAGATGCCGATATTGATCGCGCTGGTCGAATAGGCGGCGAGGTACATCAGCGCGTTGAAGGCGGTGAAGCCCATCGCGCCCATGGCGAGGATGAAGCCCCAGCGCGCCTTCAGCGCCGGCCAGTGCGCGGCAAGCTCGCGCCGCATCAGCCAAGGCATCACCGCGCAGACGAAGATCCAGCGCAGCGAAGTCAGCGCCATCGGCGAAATCTCGCCGACGGCGGCCCGGCTCGCCACGGCATTGCCCGCCCACATCAGCGTGGTCAGGGTCAGCAGCAGATAGGCATTGGCCCAGAAGCGTTGCGGCAGCGAGAGGGGCAAGGGGATGGCCTGGTCTGAGGAACAGAGCGTCACATGGCGCGGCGCGTTCGGTCGTCGAGCCTGCACCATCCCATAGCCTTGCCCGGCCCTTGCATCCTATGCGAGGAGGCGCAGGGCCGTCCGTCTCCCTGCGCATTGCTTGGGCAAATCCATGCTTCAGATCACTCCCCGCCAGCCGCGCCTGCTCATCGTCGATGGCAACACCCGAGACCAGCGCGAGGCTCATGCGTCGAGCTACGGCGGCCTGTCTCCGGCGCAGGCCTATGCGCAGGAGGTTTTGGCCATTTCGCCCGGCGCGATCACCGACATCTGCCTGCCGGCGGACGAGGGCGCGAACCTGCCCGATGGCGCGGGGCTCTCCTCCTATGACGGCATTTTTCTCACCGGCTCCTCGCTGCACATCTACAAGGCGGAAGCCGCAGTGACGCGCCAGATCGAGCTGATGCGCGCGATCTATGCCAGCGGCACGCCCTGTTTCGGCTCGTGCTGGGGCATTCAGGTCGGCGCGGTCGCAGCGGGCGGCACGGTCGTCGCAAACCCGAGGGGCCGCGAGATCGGCGTCGCGCGCCGCATCACCCTGACGGAAGCCGGCCGCACGCACCCGCTGCTCGCCGGCCGCCCGCTCGCCTTCGACGCGCCCGCGATCCATCTTGACACCATCGCGGTGCCGCCGCCGGGCACGACCGTGTTGGCCTCGAACGCCTACAGCACGGTCCACGCCGCCGAGATCGCCCATGACGGCGGCGTCTTCTGGGGCGTGCAGTATCACCCCGAATTCCCGCTGCGCCAGGTCGCCTCGATCCTGCGCCGCATGACGCCGCTGATCGTGGCCGAAGGCTTCCGCCGCAATGCCACGGAGGCGGAGCGCTGGCTGACCGAGATCGAGGCGCTCGACGCCGACCCGACCCGCCACGACCTCGCCTGGGCGCATGGCCTCGACGACGAGGTGCTCGACGAGGCGAAGCGGGTCACGGAATTGCGGAATTTCATGGAGATGCGGGTGAAGGCGAGCATGGGGGCAAGGGGGCGGGGCTGAGAGGGAGCTAGGTTCGTCCCGCCCGTTGCGTCGGGTCTCTGCGATGCAACCAGAAGCCGGCGCTCTTGTTATGGAGAGACGCGCTTCGGCGTTAGACAAGGATCATCAGGCCGTCTTGGAATCATACATCCTCCTTCTCGTCGGCTTCGGCTGCCTCGTCCTGCTGACGGCCTGGCTGCCGATGGTGCTGACGCGCGCGCCGCTTTCGCTGCCGATCGTTTGCGTCGCGATCGGCGCGTGCGTGTTCGCGCTGCCGGGCGTGCAGGCTTCCGTTCCTCATCCGCAGGACCACCTGACCGTCGTCGAGCGCTTCTCCGAGATGGTCGTGATCATCTCGCTGATGGGAGCCGGTCTGAAGCTCGACCGGCGGATCGGCTGGAGGCGCTGGGTCCTGACCTGGCGGCTTCTCGGGATCGCGATGCCGCTGACAATCATCGGTCTGGCGCTGTTGGGCTACGGTCTGCTGGGGCTAAGCCTTGCATCGGCGCTGCTTCTGGCGTCCGTGCTGGCCCCGACCGATCCCGTGCTGGCCGCCGATATTCAGGTCGGGCCGCCGAACTCCGGCGAAGACGGCGACACGCGCTTCGCCCTGACCTCGGAAGCGGGCCTCAACGACGCCCTCGCGTTCCCTTTCGTGCATGCGGCAATCGCCTTGTCACTGGCATCCGCGAGCGGCCAACCCTGGCTCCTTCACTGGCTGGGCGTCGATGTCGTCTGGAAACTCGTGGCGGGCCTCGCTGTGGGGATCGTCACAGGCTACGCCCTTGGCTACATGGTCTTTCATCTGCCCAATCGCGCCGGACTCTCGCGCACCGGCGACGGCTTCGTCGCGCTGGGCATCACCTGCATAGCCTATGGCGCGGCCGAGCTCGTCCATGGCTACGGGTTCCTTTCTGTTTTCGTCGCGGCGCTGGTGCTGCGCATGCAGGAGCGCGACCACGAGTACCACACGCGGCTGCACGACTTTGCCGAGGAGTTGGAGCGGCTCCTGATGATGGCGCTGCTGGTCGCCTTCGGCGGGGCGCTGTCGACGGGCGGCCTTCTGCAGGCGCTTGGCTGGGACGGCGTGGCATTCGGGATCTTGGCCCTGTTCGTCGTCAGGCCGCTGAGCGGCTGGATCGGGCTTGTCGGGGCGGGGTTGCCCGGAGACAAGAGGGCTGTGATCAGCGTCTACGGCATTCGCGGCGTCGGCTCGATCTATTATCTCTCCTATGGCGTCGGCCATGGCGTCTTTGCCGAAGCCAACCTGATCTGGAGCGTCGTCGCCTTCATCATCCTCGTCTCGATCGTTCTCCACGGCGCAACTGCCAGTCCCGTCATGGCGTGGATCGATAAACGTCGCGAGGCGCGGCAGGTCGTGCCCAGGGAACAAGCCACGTGAAAACCGTGGGCAAATCCTCTCGGATCAGGGCGGCGCTACGCAGCCTGTATTTCGGCAGCGACGAGAACGCTCGTCGCTTTCGCTATGGCCTTGTGGCCTTCGACGTCGTTACCATCGCCATCTTCATCGTCGCAGCCTCGGTGCCCGGGCGCTGGTGGATCGTGCCGCTCGACTTCGCGCTCGGCGCCATCCTGACACTTGAACTCGCGGCCCGGCTCTACGCCGAGACCAACCGCCGGCGGCACGCGACGAGCCTCGCGACCCTCACCGACATCGTCGTCATCGGATCGCTTTTCCTGCCGGCGCTGATCGACAATCTCGGCTTCCTCAGGATCGTGCGCGCGCTGCGCCTGCTCCGCTCCTACCACCTTCTGCGTGACCTGCGCTCGGACTCACCCTGGTTCCGGCGCTACGAGGACGTCATCCAGCGGACGCTGAACCTCGCCGTATTCATCATGATCGTGACCTCGTTCGTCTACGTCTCGCAGCATGCCATCAACCCGCAGATCGAGAGCTATCTCGACGCGCTCTACTTCACCATCACTACCCTGACGACGACCGGCTTCGGCGACATTACGCTTTTAGGCCCGGGCGGGCGGCTTCTGGCCGTTATCATCATGGTCGTCGGCGTCGGGCTGTTCCTGCGGCTTCTCCAGGCGGTCTTCCGCCCCAACAAGATCCGCTTCGAATGTCCCGACTGCGCGCTGCAGATCCACGACATAGACGCCGTCCACTGCAAGCATTGCGGCCGCGTTCTCGCGATTCCAACAGAGGGCGTGGTCTGACCGAACTTGCCCGAGCGAACGGGCCGTGGCTCGTCACCGCGCCACAACACGCCCGACCGCAGAATTGTCGGCACGTGCCTGTGACCCGGAAACCGTCTCGTACCATATCAGGAACGTGGCGAAGCCGATCAGAAGGCCGATGCCCAGCGCTGCGACCAGCAACTGGATGTTCATCGCGAAGGCCGTCTCGGTCAGGACGATGTGGGCAACGATCGAAAGCACCGTTCCGAGGCAGAACACTTCAAGCGACTTTTGCCCGACGGTGGCCAGCCGTTTCGCGACGCCGCTTTGAAGATATCTTGCGTCTGCGGGAACGATGCGAATGATCAGCCACGCAAGCGACAGGAGATGGACAACCCGGATAGCCGCAAGGTTCGTCTTGTCGGTACCTAGTTGAAGGCTTTCGATCCATTCGTTCAGGACCGATAGCCCGAACGGGTTGCCGGTCGAGAGCTTCACCGCGAGCGACGCCAGGACGACGAAGACGGCGAGGCCGTCGATGACGGCGCTGCGCGGCAAGACAATGCGCTGCTGCGTCGCGCGACCCATGACGACGCCGAGCACGAACAGAAGCTGCCAGGCAAAGGGATTGAAGAACCAGGAGCCCGCCTCGCCATTGGGCAGGTTGAGCCCGGTGGCGCCCGCGACATGCCATATGGCCGCCGAGGCCAGCAAAGCGAGCATCGGGCTCGCACAAACGACGCGATAAACGAGCGGAAAGCTCGCCAGGATAACGATGTAAAGCGGCAGAATGTCGAGATAGCTGGGCTGGAAGGTCAGCGTCAGCGCCTTGACGAGCGCGCCCAGCGTTTCATCGAAGAACGGCTGGATATTAATCGCCTCGATATAGAGAGGGTTGTGCGTCCGTGTCACCGCCGCGGCCACGACGCCGCACACCATGATGAAGACGGCCAGATGAGCGATATAGAGCGTCCAGAGACGGGCGCCGATCTTGAGCATGCCTATCCCTAGGCCCCGGCGTTCGATGACGGCGCCATATGCCAGCGTCGCCGACACGCCGGCAAGCAGCACGAAGACATCGGCGGCATCGGAGAACCCGAAATTGTGCGGCGTGTAGCCCGCCAGGACGTGGCCGGGGATGTGGTTGATGAAAATGATCAGGAGGGCGAGACCGCGAATGACGTCGATGCGAAGGTCGCGCGGCATGAGCGACGTTGCCCCGGCAGGCTCGCCCGCGCCGGTCAGCATGAAGCGCTGAAATCGGTCTTCCGCCGACGCCATCGACCTGCCCTCCAAGCGCTCCCTGGATCGGGAACTGTCATTGCTGATCGTCTGCAATCGCGGCGAAAATGCGACCTGTTCATCTGCCGTTCATCTAGCGGCAGACGTCGCTCCGGCTATGGGGCGACCGATCGCGGCCCCGGGTACCCTGGCCATCATCTGACCTTGCGAGATCGCTCAAGGACAGGACGCTGACCCTCCTGCTCCAGCGCGCCGGAAACGGCCATCCCCGCATTTGGTATCGACCTCATACCCTCGCCGGCTGTGCGAGAGGACGGGCGCTCGGGCGCGTTCTCGTCGGCAGCCTTCTTCGACGCAAGGGCGCGGCGCGCATTGGCAACAAGGTCCGACCGCGCCGCATCGCCTTTGCGCCGTGCATGCTCCTTGTTCACGCGCTTCAGCGCAGCTGCGAGAAGACCAAGCTTGCCACGAGAACCTGCGTCATCTCCCGCCGGACGTGTTCCCGAGGGTTCAAGTTTGCCGCGCATTTCACGGCGCTGACGGCTGGCGATATCGCGCGCCCTATCGCGGCGCTGGCGCAATGCGCCTACCAGCGATGTCAGTTCGGCGTCCGCGATGGTTTTCACGATCGGATGGCGGGTCTGCTCGACCAGCAACAGCTCGTCCTGCGTCAGCAGGCGCTGATCTTCGGTCCGTGTCCGTGACATTGTCGTCCCTCTCTTCCTTGAGATGTTTCTTGGTGCGGGCGCTGCCCGACGATGGGAGAACCCGTCTCGCGACGGAAGGTTCGGCGAAAGGCGTCAGGTGCGACGATCAGCCCCCCTCGCGCATCCGGCGAGGCACATAGGTGGACCATCCCATGATCTCGGTCCCGAGCGCCGCGATGCAGATCAACACGGCGACGATCTGCCAGAACCGCTCCCAGAACAGGGGCGAGTTCCAGTCGATCACGACGGCTCTCCCCGCGTCCTTTCAGATGGCGCGAAGCGCAGGATCAGCCAGCCGATCGTGCCGGCGATCAGGGATCCGGCCAGCACACCAATCTTCGTCGCATCCTGCAGGGCCTGCGAACTCGGAAAGGCCAGCAGGCCGATAAACAGGCTCATGGTGAAGCCGATGCCGCAACGCAGCGAGATGCCGTAGAGCTGAGGCCAGGTCGCATTGGCGGGCAGATCGGCGAGCCCTGAGCGGATCGCGGCCCAGGCGAAGCCGAAGACGCCGATCTGCTTGCCGATGAAGAGACCGAGCGTGATGCCGAGCGGAACGGGCGCGAGCAGCGCGGAGGGACCGACGCCGGCGAAGGACACTCCAGCATTGGCGAAGCCGAAGATCGGGATGATCAGGAAGGCGACGTAAGGGTGGAGCGCGTGCTCGAGCCTGTGCAGGGGCGACTCCGCGTCGTCCGGCGCGCCAGGCGAAACCTTGATCGGGATCGTCAGCGCCAGCGCAACGCCGGCAAGCGTGGCGTGAACGCCCGATTTCAGGACGAGGAACCACAACACCGCGCCCAGCAGCAGATAGGGCGTCAGCTTCTGGTAGCCCAGCGCGTTGAAGGCGCGCAGCACGCCAAAGACGAAGAGCGCGCCGAACGAGGCATAGACGTTCAGGTCCGCCGTGTAGAAAACGGCAATGATGATGACCGCGCCGAGATCATCGAGGATCGCCAGCGCCGTCAGGAAAACCTTGAGCGAGACCGGCACGCGCGGGCCCAGCAGCGACAACACGCCGAGCGCAAAGGCGATGTCCGTCGCTGCCGGGATCCCCCAGCCGCGCAGGGTTTCCGGAGAGCCGGAATTGAAGGCGACGTAGATCAGGGCGGAGCCGCCATGCCCCCCAGCGCGGCAAAGCCGGGCAGCGCGCGGCGCGACCAGGACGACAGCTGCCCGTCGAGGAACTCGCGCTTGATCTCAAGCCCGACCAGCAGGAAAAACACCGCCATCAGGGCGTCGTTGATCCAGTGCAGGACGGAGAGCCCGAGGACGTACCGGTTCAGCGTTGCGAAATAGAGCGTGGAGGCCGGCGAGTTCGCGATCACGATGGCGAGCAGCGCCACGCCCATCAGGATGATGCCGCCGGCAGCCTCGTTGCCCAGGAAACTACGGAATGCGGAGACGGGCCGTGATATCTGGCTTGGCATGGGCGCGAATGTTCCGCGCTGGCGGCCCGACCTACGCACTTCCTGCCCGCTCGACCATTCAAGCGAACACCCTACCGCCATATCGCATCGATCATGTTGGACTGCAACATTTCACAACCGGCGAGCAGGCTGGCGGGGCTGCGACGGCCTACCCCCGCGCCGACCAGGTGCTGGTCCAGGTTTCCGTCAGCGTACGTCCCTTCGATTTCAGGAACAGCCGCAGATCGGCCGTCTCGCCGTCGGGCAGGCTGGCGTCGAGGATGACGCGGAAGCCTCTCACGTCGGGGTTGGGCACGAGGATGGTCGAGAGGATCGCGCCCAATGTGGTCGAGGCGACGGCTTCGACCCGGGACGGGTCGCCAAGCCAGAAGGCGAGGTCGCCCTCCGCGAAATCGACGATGAAGCGCTTGCGTCCCTCGGCCTTCGCCTCGCCCTCGACCTTGCTCTCGACGCGGCCGTCCTGGATGTCGGAGCCCGAGAAGCTGTTGCGGGTCTGGCCCAGCGGATGGAGCCGCTCTGTGGTCGAGAGCGCGGTCATCCGGTAGGAGAATTCGGTCGGTTGGCCGACCGTCGGCGGCGTTTCCGGCGTCCAGAAGGCGACGATGTTGTCGAAGGCCTCGTTGTCGGTCGGAATTTCGACGAGATCGACCCGGCCCCGGCCCCAGTCGCCCAAGGGCTCGACCCAGTAGCCCGGCCTTGCGTGATAATGCGCCTCGAGGTCCTGGTAATGACCGAATTCGCGGTCGCGCTGCATCAGGCCGAAGCCGCGCGGGTTCTCGTCGGCGAAGCTGGAAACGCGCAAGGCCTTGGGGTTGCGGATCGGCCGCCAGATCCATTCGCCCGCCCCGGTGCGCAGCATCAGCCCGTCCGAATCATGGATCTCGGGGCGGAAATCGGTGCGCAGGGCGAGGTCGCCCTCGCCTGCCTGGAACATCGAGGTCAGCGGCGCGAAGCCGACGCGGCGCAGCTCCTTGCGCGGCACGATCGTCGCCGTCACCTCGACGCCGGTCGT
>JBKJSB010000326.1:0-10436 GCA_046593015.1 Allobosea sp. | reverse complement strand
GTCCAAGTCGGCAACACCCGACTTGCATTGTGGGGATGGGATAGGGGTGGGGGGCGATGGACCGGGCGAGCGCTCACCAGGCGGGACGCCCCCCCTCTCCATCTCTCCCCCACAAGGGGGGAGAGAGGAGCCATGTCCGGCAGGCTCCGGCGCCGGCCACATCAGCGCGACCGTCTCCGACAGGTCGCCGACATAGTCGTAGGACAGCGGAAACAGCACCGGGTCGGTGCGCTCGCTGATTAGCGTGCGGATCAGCCCGGCCTTGGCGTTGGGGAAGACCAGCCCGCCCGTCATTGCAGCCAGCGCCAGCCCGCGATCCGGGTCCGGCGTGGTGCGCAGATAGTCCGCGATCAGCGCCAGCTTGGCGTTGCGGCGCGGCTCATAAGCGAGGCGGTCGAGCAGCCAGGCGAAGCGGTTCATGGCGCGGCCTCGACAGAGGCCGCTTCCGGCTCGGCCTCGCTTTCGTCGCCATAGCCGACCAGATGCAGGGGCTTGGCTTTCAGCCCTATCGTCCCGCACCAATGCACCAGCGCCTCGGCCTCGCCATGGGTGACCCAGATCTCGCCGGCCCCGACCTCCCGGATCGTCGCCTGCAGATCGTCCCAGTCGGCATGGTCCGAGACAATCAGCGGAAGTTCGACGCCCTTCTGCCGGGCCCGGGCGCGCACCCGCATCCAGCCCGAGGCGAAGGCGGTGACGGGATCGGGGAATTTGCGCGCCCAGAGGTCCTGCGTGGCGCTTGGCGGGCAGATCACGATCGCGCCGCCGAGGTTCTTTCGCTCGGTTGCGACGACCTTCCTGATTTCGCCAAGCTTCGCACCCTGCGAGATGTAGAACTCCGTCAGCTTCTCCATTGCGCCATGGACATAGATCGGCCGGTCGTAGCCGGCCTCTCGGATCAGGGCCATGACGCGCTGCGCCTTGCCGAGCGAATAGGCCCCGACGATATGCGTGCGGTCGGGAAACAGCCTGACGGATTCCAGCAGCTTGGCGACCTCGGCATGGGCCGGCGGATGCCGGAACACCGGCAGGCCGAACGTCGCCTCGGTGATGAAGATGTCGCAGGACACGGGCTCGAAACCCGCACAGGTCGGGTCGCGCTCGCGCTTGTAGTCGCCCGACGCGACGATGCGCAGGCCCCTCGCCTCCACCACGATCTGCGCCGAGCCGAGCACATGGCCGGCCGGCACAAAACGGAAAGCGACTTCGCCGATCCGTACCGTCTCGCCGGGCGCGGCCTCCTGCCGCTCGCCCGTGAAGCCCTCGCCATAGCGCAGCGCCATGATCGCGAGCGTCTCGCGCGTCGCCAGCACCGCGCAATGGCCGGCGCGGGCATGGTCGGAATGGCCATGGGTGATCAGCGCGCGCGCCACGGGCCGCACCGGGTCTATATGGATGTCGGCGGGCGGGCAGTAGAGCCCGGCCGGGGTCGGGATCAGCAGTTCCGACGGGCGGAAGCTCGGGGCGGCGCTGTGTCTGGCCAGTGTCATTCTCCTCAGATAGACCGACGCCCATGATCGAAAAGGGTTCCACCCCGCATTCCGCCGGTTCGGGCGATCCGACTCTCGACCGGCGCTATGCCTGGGCCGAGGCTGCGCTCAAGGAGGGCGACGCTCAGGCTTGCGTCGAGATCCTCGACCAGACGCTGGCTCAGGCCTACGGCTTCACCGCCGCCTGGCATCTCTACGGCCAGGCGCAGGAAGCGCTCGGCCATAACGAGGAGGCCGCAACCGCTTGGCGGCAATGCCTGACGCTCGACTCCAACGACCATTTCGGCGCGCGGCTCGACCTCGCCCGCATCGGCGCGATGTCGGCCGAGGAGGCGACGTCGGAAAATTTCTCCGGCGTCTTGTTCGACGGCTATGCCGAGCGCTTCGACAGCCATCTGGTCGAGACCCTGCGCTACACCGCGCCTGCGCTTCTGCGGCAGGCGCTTGCCGGCCTGTGTCAGGAGCGAGGCAGGCCGTTCCGATTCGACATGGTCTACGATCTCGGCTGCGGCACCGGGCTTATGGGCGAGGCGATCAGGCCCGAGGCGGGCTTCCTTGCCGGCTGCGATCTCTCGCCACGCATGATCGAGCGGGCGCGGGCCAAGCGCGGTGCTGACGACCAGCCGCTCTACGACAAAGTCGCGGTGGCGGGGCTGACGAGCTTCCTCGTCAGCCGGCCTGACGCGTCGGCCGATCTCGTGATCGCGGCCGACGTCTTCGTCTATCTCGGCGAGTTGGGAGCGGCCTTCTCGCAAAGCCGGCGCGTGCTGAAGCCCGGCGGGCTGCTGGCCTTCACGGTGCAGAGCCATGCCGGCGATGGCGTGGTGGTGGGGTCAGACCGTCGCTTCGCCCATGGCGAAGGCTGGCTGCGCGAGCGCCTTCAGGCGGCGGGGATGCGGCCAGTGTTGCTCGAACCGGCCAGCACGCGCGAGGATCGCGGTGTGGCGGTGCCAGGGCTTATCGTAGTGGCGGAGCGGGGGTGAAGGAGGTCCGATCAGGCTGATAGCCAGACCTCATCAACGCGACATCGGCGCCGGCACATGGGGGTGCCGCCATTTCGCCCTGGCCGATGCTGGAACGATCCGCTCGGCCTGTGGTTATGCCCCTGACCCAGATGAAGCACTTCTGGTCCGCCGGCTCGTTTCACGACCGGTGATCCGCCGGCACGCTCTGCATTTTGCCTGGCCGGCTCGCCCAATCATGGAGACACTGATGCAGCTACCCCGTGGAACCGTCGTCGCGCTCGTTGACGGAAAGCATTTCGAGCTTCACCGGAACGGCGGCGACGAAGCGAACCCCGAACTGTCGGCGATGAGCTCACCCAGCCTTGGCGAGAGCAACAAGGGCGGTGGGGCGGGACGCGATTCAAGTTCGGCCAACCCGACCGGTCATCAGATCGATGAAGACGCCCACGCGGCCGCAGCCACGGAATGGCTCAATCAGCAGGTGCTTGGGCACAAGATCGAAAAGCTTGTGATCGTCGCCTCGCCCCGGACCTTGGGGGAAATGCGGCGCCATTATCACAAACAGCTCGAAGTCGCGCTTGTGGCGGACCTCTCCAAGGATCTGGTCGGGAAAAGCGGGGCCGATCTCATAGCGGCTCTTCAAAGCGCGTAGGAGCCTCTAGCGGAAGAAAGAGACGACGGGATCGGCTTCTGGCTCATCGCGCTCGGCGGGCCGGGCCGCCTCCTGGCGTCGACCGCCTCTCATTCCTCTTTCGTTCTCATGGACCGCGCCCTATGTCTGGCGCGTATGTCCCCCTCTCCGCCCCTCCCTGCCGCTTTTTCCGACTGGTTCGCCAGCCGCGGCTGGGCTGCCCGCCCGCACCAGCTCGCCCTGCTGGAGGAGGCCCGTGCCGGGCGCTCGACGCTGCTCGTCGCGCCGACTGGGGCGGGCAAGACGCTGGCCGGCTTCCTGCCCTCGCTGCTCGAGCTCACCGAGCGGCAGGCGATGCCCGGAACCAAGCGCGAGGGCCTGCACACGCTCTACATCTCGCCGCTGAAGGCGCTTGCGGTCGACATCGCCCGCAATCTGGAGATGCCGATCGCCGAGATGGGCCTTCCCATCAAGGTCGAGACCCGCACCGGCGACACCTCGGCGGCCAAGCGCACCCGACAGATCGCGCGCCCGCCCGACATCCTGCTGACGACGCCGGAACAGCTCGCGCTGCTGGTCTCGCACCGCGACGCCAAACCCTTCTTCGCCTCGCTCCGTCGGATCGTGCTCGACGAGTTGCACGCGCTCGTCACCTCGAAGCGCGGCGATTTGCTCTCGCTCGGGCTCGCCAGGCTACGCACGCTCGCCCCACAGGTCAGCGCGGTCGGCTTGTCGGCGACGGTGCGCGAGCCGGGGGACCTGCAGCGTTTCCTCGGCGGCGTGGAGACGCCGGCCGGGCTCGTCACCGTCACCGGCGGGGCTGCGGCGCGCATCGGCATCCTCGCAAGCCGTCGCCACCTGCCGCTGGCGGGCCACACCACCGGCCACGCCATGCCCGACATCTACAAGGCGATCCAGGAGCACAAGCTGACACTGGTCTTCGTCAACACGCGCATGCAGGCGGAATTCGCCTTCCAGGCGCTGTGGTCGATCAACGAGGACAATCTGCCGATCGCGCTGCATCACGGCTCGCTCGATGCGCAGCAGCGCCGCAAGGTCGAGGCGGCGATGGCGGCAGGCAAACTCAAAGCCGTGGTCTGCACCGCCACGCTCGATCTCGGCATCGACTGGGGGGATGTCGATCTCGTCGTCAATATCGGCGCGCCCAAGGGCGCGAGCCGCCTGATGCAGAGGATCGGGCGGTCGAACCACCGCATGGACGAGCCCTCGCAGGCGCTGCTGGTGCCCTCGAACCGCTTCGAGCTGCTGGAGTGCCGCGCCGCGCTCGACGCCGTCGCCGAGGCCGCGCAGGATACGCCGGAACCCAGACTTGGCGGGCTCGATGTGTTGGCGCAGCATGTGCTCGGCGTCGCCTGCTCTGACGGGTTTCAAGCCGACGCACTTTATGAGGAGGTCCGCACCGCTTCGCCCTATGCCGGGCTGGAGCGGGCGGATTTCGACGCGGTGGTGAGCTTCGTCGCCACTGGCGGCTACGCGCTGCGCTCCTACGAGCGCTTCGCCAAACTCCGGCAGGACAAGGCGGGGCTTTGGCGCGCCAGCAACGCCCGCATCATCCAGCAATACCGCATGAATGTCGGCACCATCGTCGAATCGACCATGCTCAAGGTCCGGCTCGGCCGGGGGCGGGGCGGCAAGCCGGGCCAGCCCTCGCGGATCATGACGGGCGGGCGGGTGCTTGGCGAGGTCGAGGAGTATTTCGCCGAAACGATGGTCGCCGGCGACACCTTCATCTTCGCCGGAGAGGTGCTGCGCTTCGAGGGCATCAGCGGCAACGAGGCGATCTGCTCGCGCGCTGCGCCCGGCACGGACCCGAAGATCCCCTCCTATGCCGGCGGCAAGTTCCCGCTCTCGACCTTTCTGGCGGCGCGCGTCCGGGCGATCCTGGCCAGCCCGAAGGAGTGGACGACGCTGCCCGACGAGGTCTCGTCCTGGCTGCATGCCCAGCGCCTGAAATCGCGTTTGCCAAAGCCCGGCGAATTGCTGGTCGAGACGTTTCCGCGGGGCGGACGCTTCTACCTCGTCGCTTATCCGTTCGAGGGCCGGCTCGCCCACCAGACGCTCGGCATGCTGCTGACGCGGCGGCTGGAGCGGGCGCGGATGCGGCCGCTCGGCTTTGTCTGCAACGATTACGGCATCGCCTGCTGGACGCTGGGCGATATGTCGGCGGCGGTCGCGCGGGGCTCTTTCAGCCTCGACGATCTCTTCGCGCAGGACATGCTCGGCGACGATCTGGAAGAATGGCTCGCCGAATCGGCGCTGATGAAGCGCACCTTCCGGCAATGCGCCGTGATCGCAGGCTTGATCGAGCGAAACTTTCCCGGGCAGGAGAAGAACCGGCGGCAGGTCACCATGTCGAGCGACCTCGTCTACGACGTGCTGCGCAGCCACGAGCCCGACCATGTGCTGCTCAAGGCCGCACGCCAGGACGCGGCCTCGGGCTTGCTCGACATCCAGCGGCTGGGCCAGATGCTGACACGAATCAGCGGCCGAATCATTCATCAGCCGCTGGAAAGGGTCTCGCCGCTCGGCGTCTCGGTGATGATCGAGATCGGCCGCGAGGCGGTCTATGGCGAGGCCGCCGACGAGATTCTGGCCGAGGCCGAGGCGATGCTGGTGGAAGAGGCGATGGCGTGACGGCTTTGGCGATGGGGACGACGGGATCGCAAGCGGCCTTCATGCTCGGCCGGCTCGCGCTCGTGCCCGATCTGTCGGGCGCGCTGTTCCTGCCCGACGAGCGCACGCTGATCGTCGCCGACCTGCATCTGGAGAAGGGCTCGGCCTATGCGGCGCGAGGCGTCTTCCTGCCGCCCTATGATTCAGCCGCCACGCTCGCCGTGCTTGGCGCCGCGATCCTGCGCTGCCAGCCCGCCCGCGTGATCGCGCTCGGCGACAGTTTCCATGATCGCGGCGGCCAGGCGCGGCTCGCCCCCCCCTGCCGCGACGCGCTGGCGAGCCTGCAGCGCGGCCGCGACTGGCTCTGGATCACCGGCAACCACGACCCGCAGATCGGCCCGGCCCTCGGCGGCGAGGTCTCTGAAGAGATCGAGATTTCGGGCGTCGCGCTGCGCCACGAGCCTGATTCTGGCGCGCACGGCTTCGAGATCGCCGGCCATCTCCATCCGGCCGCCAAGGTCAGGATGCGCGGCCGGGCGCTGCGCCGGCGCTGCTTCGCGCTGTCGCCGCAGCGCTGCGTGATGCCGGCGATGGGCGCCTATGCCGGGGGCCTGAACCTGCGTGACCGCGCCTTCCGCCCTCTCTTTCGCGAGGGGCTGAGCGCCCACATGCTCGGCGACGGCCGGCTCTTCCGCATCGACGAGCGTCTGCTGCTGCCCGACTGAGTTTTGCCCGGCCCGCTTTTTCCCGAGCGGGTTGCGGGTTGCGTCGGCACGGGCCTTGTGGCATCAGGACGCCGCTTCGGAACTCAGGCCAGCGCCCGCATCGCCTCGCGCGATGCATAATAGACGCCTGCCAGACGGTCCTGCTGCGGTAGCTCAGTGGTAGAGCACTCCATTGGTAATGGAGAGGTCGAGAGTTCAATCCTCTCTCGCAGCACCAGCCCATCCTGTTGATGACGGACGCGGTTTCACGTCTCTGGGTGAGCCGGCCATTATGATCAGAGGCGGATCGATGCAGCGATGCGCGGGCGTTCGGGAGCGTGACCGATCAGCACTTGCAGACGTATCGTCGCCCGTTCGTGTTCGGGTCCGAGCCGTCGCTCGACGAAAAGAAGAGCGAGGCGCCCCAATGAGAGTAGGCGCCGCGCCCAACCGTCCGGATCGTCTCATGCATCGCATGGGCCGGCCCGAGCAGTTTGCCGTCCTCGAACAGAGCCGCGCCTGAAACGATCGGGTTCAGGCTTGAGTCCCCAGGCGCAAACGACTCCGGCAGCGCGGCGCCCCACATCAACCCGCCATTCGCCGCGAAGGACGAGATCTCGATCTCGACAGGCTCGCGGGACATCACCCGCCGCCCGGCCAGCAACTCATAGGGGCTGAACCATTCGACCGCACCGGCCGGGCAGGCCTCGCCGGTAAATTTCCGGCCGTAGAGGCTTTGGATCGGTATCGCCTTGTCCAGCGAGTCCGGGCGCTTCCGGGCCGCGAACAGATGAAAGGCTATCTTGTCGTCCATCGCACCGATCAGGCCTTCGCCGTATGAGCCGGGCAGCGCCGGCCTGACAAGCCAGGGCTCGGCCTGAGAACCGAAATGAAGCGAGGCGGAATTCAGCAGATCGAATCGCGCCGCCGCGTAATAATCGAGCATCAGGGTTGGGCCGAACTGATAGAAGCCGTGATCGACGCAGTTGCTCATCGGCAGGATATGAAGGGCCAATCCGCCCGGCCTGAGCATCCGCGTGATGTTCGTGAGCGCATTGGGAACATGGAAGACGTGCTCCAATGTTCCGCCGTTCAGAACCACGCCGAACCGACCGACCAGTTCGGCCGGGAGTTCGTCATTGTTCAGATCGAACTCGAAATCGGCGCCCTCATATCTGCTGACGTCGATGCTCGCGAGATCGGTCAGGCCGCCGCATGCCGCGAAGTAGCCGCGCGCATCCATCGCGCGATCAGCGGTCTGCGCTGGCGACGTCGTTCCGATGGCGCTGAAGAAGGTCTTTTCTGTAAAACCGACATCCTGGACACCAAGTGTCGCAACAGGACCTTTTGCTTCGTGAGTCAGAAGCCATTCGCGCAGCACCACGGCAACATTGATTTCAAGACCCATTTTTCTGCTGCCTCGCGCGGGGAAGGTCGCAGGCCTACCATGCGCCGCCCCGCCGCGAGAAGCCTCGATGGCGAAGCTCGTCACGATGCGCAATCGACCGATGCGCCCGAGCGCGCATCATGGGCGCGGCCAGGCCGCGCCTTGATGGTTACAGTTACAACTGTTACGGATGCAACCATCTGGCGGAGGGACGCGGCATGAACATCCAGACTCCGGCGAGCGCACAGGCCGCCCCGGCCGGGAGCGCGATCCAGACCGGCTACATGTCCGGCTTCGGCAACGGCTTCGAGACCGAGGCGCTGCCCGGCGCGCTGCCGCTGGGGCGCAACTCGCCGCAGCGCTGCGCCTACGGGCTCTATGCCGAGCAGCTCTCCGGCTCGCCCTTCACGGCGCCGCGAACCACCAATGAGCGCTCCTGGCTCTACCGCATCCGGCCGACGGTCGCGCATTGGGGCCAGTTCCGAAAGGTCGATGCCGGGCTGTGGCGCACAGCGCCTGCCCGCGAGATCGACCTGCCGATCGCGCCGATGCGCTGGAGCCCGATCCCGATCCCCGACCGGCCTGTCTCCTTCGTCGAGGGCCTGCACAGCATCACCACCGCAGGCGACGCCGGCAGCCAGGCCGGCATGGGGGCGCATGTCTACCTGATCACGCGCTCGATGGTGGACGAGTATGTCTACAACGCCGATGGCGAAATGCTGTTCGTGCCGCAGCAGGGGTCCTTGAGGCTCTGGACCGAGTTCGGCGTCATCGACATCGAACCCGGCGAGATCGCCTTGATCCCGCGCGGCGTCAAGTTGCGCGTCGAGCTCCGGGACGGGCCGGCGCGCGGCTATCTCTGCGAGAATTATGGCGGCGCGTTCACCCTGCCGGAGCGCGGGCCGATCGGCGCCAATTGCCTGGCCAATCCGCGCGACTTCCTGACGCCCGTCGCCGCCTATGAGGACCGCGACGCGCCCTCGAAGATGTTCGTCAAATGGGGCGGCAATCTCTGGGTCGCTGATATCGCGCATTCACCGCTCGACGTCGTCGCCTGGCACGGCAATTACGCGCCCTACAAATACGATCTCCGGAAATACTCTCCCGTCGGCCCGGTCCTGTTCGACCATGCCGATCCGTCGATCTTCACCGTGCTCACCTCGCCCTCGGAGACTCCGGGCACCGCCAATATCGACTTCGTCATCTTTTCCGATCGCTGGCTCGTCGCCGAGAATACCTTCCGGCCGCCCTGGTACCACATGAACGTGATGAGCGAGTTCATGGGGCTGGTCTACGGCCAGTACGACGCCAAGACGGGCGGGGGCTTCGTGCCCGGCGGCGTCTCGCTGCACAACACCATGCTGCCGCACGGGCCCGACATGGACGCATTCGAGAAGGCGAGCCAGGTCGAACTCAAGCCGCACAAGCTCGAAGGCACGCTGGCCTTCATGTTCGAGACGCGCTTTCCGCAACAGGTCACGCGCTTCGCCGCCGAGAGCGAGGCGCTGCAGGCCGATTACGGCGCCTATGGCCACAAGCTGACCAAGCATTTCGATCCGACGCGGCGGGAGCCGGACCGGGGCTGATGGCCCGTTTCACGGCCGCCGGGATCAGCCGCCGCGAATGACGAGTTCGTGGTCCAGGAAGGCGGCCTTCGCCTGCCCTTTGTCGAGCAGGGCGGCGAGCGTTTTCACCACGACCGGGCCGAAGCCGTCATAGGGAATCCTGACCGCGCTGAGCCAGGGCGCGATCCAGGCGTTGAGCGGGTTGTCGTCGAAACCAAACAGGGCGACGTCGCCCGGCACGCTCAGGCCCGCCTCGGTCAGGCGGCGATAGGCGCCATAGGCGATCAGGTCGCTGAGGCAGAGGATGCGGCGCGGCAGGACGGGGGCCGCCAGCAGCGCGCCCATTCCTTCATGGCCGATGGCGAGATGGCTCTTGCCCGATCCCGTGCCGCGCAGGATCTCGGCTTCGGGAACGCCGCCAGCGACGAGGCCCGCGACGAAGCCAGCCGCCCGGCGCTGGCCGGCGCTGAAGGACAGCGAGGCGTGCAGCAGGCCGAACGGGCCGTGCTCATCCTGCGCCAGCCAGTGCCGCGCCACGGCATAACCCGCCGCGTGGTCGTCGATGCCGACGAAGGGCGAGGCCTCGTCGCCGGGATCGCGCCGGTTGACGAAGACGAGCGGGCGGCCGGCCGCGCGCAGCCGGTCGAGCCTCGGCGACGGCACCGCCACCAGTAGCACGATGCCGCGCGCGAGTTGCGCCTCCATCTCGGCGAGATACTCGTCCTGGATCGCCGGGTCCTCATGCGTGTCGCAGAGCGCCATGACGAAGCCGGCGTCGCGCAGGGCAAGCTCGATCGAGGCGGCGGCCGCCGCCATGGCCGGGTTGCCGAGATTGGCGGCGAGCACGCCGACGATGCGGCTCTCGCGCTGGCGCAGCGCCCGGCCGACGCTCTGGGGCCGGTAGCCCAGCGCCGCGACTGCTGCGTTGACGCGGGCGGCGGTCTCGGGCGTGGCCTTGTTCTCGACGCCGTTCATCACCCGCGAAACGGTCGCGATCGAGACCCCGGCGCGGCGCGCGACAGTGGCGATCGAGACCGGGCGGCTGCCTGCGCCCTTTCGT
>JBKJSB010000260.1:0-3077 GCA_046593015.1 Allobosea sp. | reverse complement strand
GCCTGGGACGACAGCCCGGCCAGCCGCGACAAGGCGGCGGCCGAGGGCATCGCGATCGTCGATCTGAGCACGGCCGACTGGTCGGGATATGCCGCGCTCGTGCTTGCGCCCGGCGTGCCGCTGACGCACCCCGTTCCGCACTGGACCGTCGAGAAGGCTAGGGCTGCCGGCATCGAGATTATCGGCGACATCGAATTGTTCTTCCGCGAGCGGGCCGCCGTCGCGCCCGACGCGCCCGTCGTCTGCATCACCGGCACCAATGGCAAATCGACGACGACGGCGCTGATCGCCCATGTGCTGGCCAGCGCCGGCCGCGACGTCCAGATGGGCGGCAATATCGGCACGGCGGTGCTGGCGCTGGAGCCGCCGGCGGCAAACCGCGTCCACGTCATCGAATGTTCGAGCTACCAGATCGACCTCGCGCCTTCGATGGCGCCGACGATCGGCATCCAGATGAACCTGACGCCGGACCATCTCGACCGGCACGGGACGTTCGAAGCGTACGGCGCGATCAAGGAGCGGCTGGTCGCCAGCGCCGACATCGCCGTGATCGGCGTCGACGACGAGGCGTCCAAGCAGATGGCTCGTCGGCGCGCCGCCTCGGGCCGTCCGCTGGTCAAGATCAGCGGCGAGCAGCCGCTCGATGCGGGCGTCTTCGCCGGCATCACCGCCAATGCCGGCAAGCTCGACACCCGCATCGTGCAGGTCCGCGACGGCAAGCCCAGGGTCGTCGCCAATCTCGCCGGCATCGGCTCCTTGCGCGGCTCGCACAACGCCCAGAACGCCGCGGCGGCCTTTGCCGCCTGCTTCGCGCTGGGCCTGACGGCGGACGAAGTCGCCGCCGGCTTCAAAAGCTATCCGGGGCTGGCGCACCGCATGGAGGAGGTCGGCCGGATCGGACGCGTCGTCTTCATCAACGATTCCAAGGCGACCAATGCCGACTCGACCGAGAAGGCGCTGACCTCCTTTCGCGACATCTTCTGGATACTCGGCGGCAAGGCCAAGGAGGGCGGCATCGAGAGCCTGACCCGCTATTTCCCCAACATCGCGAAGGCCTATCTGATCGGTGCGGCGAGCGATCTGTTCGCCGAGACCTTCGATGCGGCCGGCAACGTCGCCTATGAGCGCTGCGGCACGCTCGACATGGCGGTGGCGGCCGCAACGCGCGATGCGCTGGCCGCGCCCGGCGAAGGCGAGATCGCCGTGCTGCTCTCGCCGGCCTGCGCCTCCTTCGACCAGTTCCCGAATTTCGAGGTGCGGGGGGAGGCGTTCAGGGGGCTGGTGACGGGGCTGCCGGGATTTGTCGGGTTTGGGGCTGGATAGGCTCCAGCGTCACTATCGGTCCATCCGGAATCATTCCGTTAACCCTTCATTGACACAATGATTCGTCATTGAGGCGCGCGTCCCCGCGCCTGTCTCTCGATGGGAAGCTCTCGCATGGTCTCGCGCGCGGAACCCAGTTTCAGCGGTCGCTGGTGGTGGTCGGTCGACCGAGTGATCCTGGGTGCGCTCGTCGCGCTGATGGTCTCCGGCGTCGTGCTGCTGATGGCGGGCGGGCCGCCCGTGGCCGAGCGGCTCGGGCTCTCGACCTTCCATTTCGTCAACCGGCAGGCGGTCTATCTGCTGGCGGCGCTGGCCATCGTTCTCAGCGTCTCGTTCATGTCGCCTCGGCAGGTCCGGCGGGCCGCGCTGCTGATTTTCGTGGTGTCGCTCACCGCAGTGGTGGCGACGCTTTATCTCGGCGTCGAGGTCAAGGGCGCGCGGCGCTGGCTGACGCTGGGGCCGCTCGGCTCGATCCAGCCCTCGGAGTTCATGAAGCCGGCCTTCGTCGTGCTCTCGGCCTGGGCTTTTGCCGAAGGCACGCGCCGGCCCGATCTGCCTGGCACCTGGTTCGCCTTCCTCTTGCTGCCGCTGACAATCACGCCGCTCGTGCTGCAGCCCGATTTCGGCCAGACCGTGCTGGTCAGCCTGGTCTGGTGCGGGCTGTTCTTCGTCGCCGGCCTGCACTGGTTCTGGGTGCTGGGGCTTGGCGGGGCCGGGGCCTTCGGCATCCTGATCGCCTATCAACTCGTGCCGCATGTGCGCGCCCGCATCGAGCGCTTCATGGACAAGGGCTCCGGCGACACTTTCCAGATCGACACCGCACTCGAGAGCTTTTCGTCTGGCGGCTGGCTCGGCAAGGGGCCGGGCGAGGGCACGGTGAAGCGCATCCTGCCCGACGCCCATACCGACTTCATCTTCGCGGTCACGGCCGAGGAGTTCGGCATCGTCGTCTGCATCCTGCTCGTCATGCTGTTTGCGCTGATCGTGCTGCGGTCGCTGTTCATCGCGCAGAAGGCCGAAGACCCGTTCATGCGGCTGGCGGTGACGGGGCTGGCTTTGCTGTTCGGCATCCAGGCGGCGATCAACATGATGGTCAACCTGCACATGATGCCGGCCAAGGGCATGACCTTGCCCTTCATCTCCTATGGCGGCTCGTCGCTGATCTCGCTCGCCATCGGCACCGGCTTCCTGCTGGCGCTGACGCGCAAGCGGCCGCGCGCCACGGGCCATGGCGAGCATGGGCGCTGACGCCGTGGCGACCGGGCCCCTCGTCATCCTCGCGGCCGGCGGCACAGGCGGTCATCTGTTTCCAGCCGAGGCGCTGAGCCACGCGCTGCATGCGCGGGGCATGCGCGTCGTGCTGATGACCGACACGCGCGCCGTCGAATTCGCCAAGAGCTTTCCGGCCGAGGCGGTGCATGCCGTGCCGGCGGCGACGCCGTCGGGACGCTCACCGCTGAAGATGGCCGGCGCGCTGCTCCAGTTGGCCAAGGGAACCATCGCCGCGCGACGCATCGTCCGGGAGCTGAAGCCCGTCCTCGTCGTCGGCTTCGGCGGCTACCCGACTGTGCCGCCGGTGCTCGGCGCTGCGCTCGGCGGCTTCCAGACGCTGATCCACGAGCAGAACGCGGTGATCGGCCGGGCCAACCGCTTCCTGTCTGGCCGCGCGAGCGTGATCGCGACGGGCTTCGCCGAGGTCGGTGGGCTGTCCACGTCGGCGAAGGCGAAATGCCGGCAGGTCGGCAATCCGGTCA
>JBKJSB010000235.1:0-12109 GCA_046593015.1 Allobosea sp. | reverse complement strand
GTCGGCGATCTCGATGTCGAGCGGGGAGGGGTCGAGCAGATCGAGCCGGCGGCCCGACAGCATGCGCTGCCAGGCGCGGGGGGCGGGTGGCGCCTTGGCCATCAGGCAATCGCGCGGATGTCGCGCGCCAGCGCCGCGCACTCTTCGCGCCGGAAGCAGCCGGTGAGGTGGTCGTTGACCAGCCCGCAGGCCTCCATGAAGGCGTAGACGATGGTCGGTCCGCAAAAGGTGAAGCCGGCGGCCTTCAGCTCCTTGCCCATCGCGACCGACACGGACGTCTGCGTCGGCACCTCCTCATGGGTGCGAAAGGCGTTCTGGGTCACGCGGCCGTCGAGATGCTTCCAGAGGAAATCGGCGAAGGGCTCGCGCTCGCTGATCGTAAGGTAGGCCTGCGCGCTCCTGATCGCGCCCTCGATCTTGCCGCGATGGCGGATGATGCCGGCGTCGCCCAGCAGGCGCTGGACGTCGGCCTCGGTAAAGCGCGCCATGGCCTCGGGCTCGAACTGCGCGAAGCAAGCGCGAAAGGCGTCGCGCTTGCGCAGGATCGTGATCCAGGACAGGCCGGCCTGAAAACCGTCGAGGATCAGCTTCTCGAACAGGGCGCGGCTGTCATATTCCGGCACGCCCCATTCGGTGTCGTGATAGGCGAGGTAGAGCGGATCGGTTCCCGGCCAGACGCAGCGGAATTTCCCGTCCGGCCCTGCGACGGCGGCGCGGCCGGTCACGTCGCTGGAAGTCATGCGGCGGCTCCGAAACCCGGCTCGCCGGGGAAGGGGAAGCGCGCGAAGGCCGGTTTTTCGACGGTGAAGGCGAGCCCGCCGGCATCGAGCCGTTCGCCCGCGGCGATGGCGTCGGCGACCCGGTCGAGCCGCAGCATGGCCAGCCCACGCCCGTCGGCGCAGGAGCCGACGCGGCCGAGCGCCTTACCGCCGGCCGTCGCCTCGACGCCCATCTCGGTGACGAGGCCTTCGGTGAAGAGGATCGGGACGATGCGGGTGCGCGCGGTGCCGCGATGCTGCATGCGCGAGACGACCTCCTGCCCGACATAACAGCCCTTTTTGAACGAGACGCCATTGAGCTGGTCGAGCAGCGCCTCATGCGGGAATGCGTCGCCGTAAGTGAAGTCCTTGCCGCCATCGGGCACGCCGAGCGCGATGCGGTGGGCGTGGTAGCCATCGGTATCGGTCGTCGCGATCTCGGCGACCGTGGCGCGGTCGGTGATGGCGCGGTCGCCGAGCGCCGGCAGGCGCGGATCGGCGTAGACGAGGCCTGAATCCTCCGGCAGCGCGCCGCCGTCAGAGGCCGCGATCACCGTGCTTTCGCCCGTGAGGTCGTCGAGCGAAACCTTGGAGCGCAGTCTGTAGAGCTTCAGCCGTTTCATCAGATCCGGGGTCTGCAGCAGCGGGGCATCGAGCAGAAAACCGCCGCCATCCTCCGCCGGAACCGCGACCACAAGACAATCGCTGATGATCTTGCCCTGCGGTGTCAGCAGTGCGCCGTAGCCGGCGCTGTCTGGCGTGACCTGCTCGACGTCACAGGTCAGCAGGCCCTGCAGGAAGCCGGCGGCCTCCTCGCCGCTGATGCGGATGACGCCGCGGTCGATCAGTTGCACTGCGGTCATGATGGGTTCGTTCCTGCTGTCGTTCCCCGTCATTGCGAGCGCAGCGAAGCAATCCAGAAGGACGGCGCGAGAGCTGGATTGCTTCGCTGCGCTCGCAAAGACGGTTTGCGTTTTGCAAACGGCGTTGCGGCCGATAGTTAGGCGCTCTCAGCCCGCCGCTCAACCCGGAGACCAAGGCCCATGCCCCAGACCTATGACGTGATCCTCAAGGGCGGCACGGTGGTGAACCAGGACGGGCGCGTGCAGCGCGACCTCGGCGTCACGGCTGGCAAGATCCTCGCGCTGGGCGATCTCTCTCGCGCCTCGGCCGGCGAGAGCGTCGATTGCACCGGCCTGCACATCCTGCCCGGCGTGATCGACTCTCAGGTCCATTTCCGCGAGCCGGGGCTCGACCACAAGGAGGACCTCGAATCGGGCTCGCGGGCGGCTGCGCTAGGAGGCGTCACCTGCGTCTTCGAGATGCCCAACACCAATCCGCAGACCACGACCGAGGCGGCGCTGGCCGACAAGGTGCGGCGCGGGCGGCGCCGCATGCATTGCGACTTCGCCTTCTGGGTCGGCGGCACGCATGAGAACGTCGCCGATATTCCCGAGCTTGAGCGGCTGCCCGGGGCTGCCGGCATCAAGGTGTTCATGGGCTCGTCGACCGGCAACCTGCTGGTCGAGGACGATGCAGGCGTCGCAGCCATCCTGCGGCAGACGCGAAGGCGCGCAGCCTTCCATTCGGAAGACGAGATGATGCTGCGCGAGCGCATGCCGCTGCGCGTGAAGGGCGATCCGTCGAGCCACCCGGTCTGGCGCTCGCCCGAGGTGGCGCTGACCTGCACGAAGCGTCTGGTCCGGATCGCGCGCGAGACCGGCGCACGCGTCCACATCCTGCACATCTCGACCGGGGACGAGATGGAATTCCTGCGGGACTGCAAGGACGTCGCGACCGTCGAGGTTCTGCCCAACCACCTGACGCTGGTCGCGCCCGACTGTTACGAGCGGCTGGGAACATACGCCCAGATGAACCCGCCGCTGCGCGACCAAAGCCATCGCCAAAGGATCTGGTGGGGCGTCGAGCAGGGCATCGTCGACGTGCTCGGCTCCGACCACGCGCCCCATACCCATGAGGAGAAGCACCACCCCTATCCCGAGAGCCATTCCGGCATGCCGGGCGTGCAGACCTTGGTGCCGGTGATGCTCGACCATGTGAACGCCGGCAGGCTGACGCTGGAGCGCTTCGTCGATCTCACCAGCGCCGGGCCGCAGCGCATCTTCGGGCTGGAGGGCAAGGGCCGGATCGCCGCCGGCTACGACGCGGATTTCACCATCGTCGATCTAAAGCGCCGGCAGACGATCAGCAACGACTGGATCGCCTCGAAATGCGGCTGGACGCCCTATGACGGGGTGAGCGTGACGGGATGGCCGGTCGGGACCTTCGTGCGCGGGCGGAAGGTAATGTGGGAGGGGGAACTGACGACGCCGTCGCAGGGTGAGCCGGCGCGGTTTGTGGAGGCGTTGGGGCGGGGGTAGGGCCAACTGACTGCTCTGTTGGCATACGAGTCGAGAACCAAGAACCCACAGCCGGTCGTCGAGATCATGACTTGTCGTCAGTTCGATTGACTTTACGTCAATGGTTGTCCGACGAGTTTTATCTGGGCTTTGGCACCGGCCAAAGCGGCCTCGAGGAGCTTTAGCGTAGCGTCGGCCAATTGTTCCGAGACTGGAGGAATGGGCTGAAAATACGTCGTGTTGTTGCGGGCGTTGTGGATCTGAATCGTGGCCGCGACCGTGCCGGACAGACTTGACTCCTTGGTGAGTTCGCCAATGGCGAGTTGCAGGGCCACCGATCGATGTCCTTCGCCGCCTGTACGGACGGAACGGTCAGTCAGGAACGCCATCGCAAGCGCGTGCAGCGCTTCATATGCGAGCAGAAACCGGCTCAGCGCCGCCTCCGGTTTCCTGGCGTCGACCCGTAGCTGTTCTGCATTGACGAGATACTGCCGGATCAAGGTCTCGTCACGAACTGCCTGTTTCAGGGTTCCGACGCGGATCAGATTTGCGAGCTGCTCATCCAGGCTCATCGCCGATCACCATGATCTTGGGTCCGCTCAAGATGGAGCGACCCATGGGATTCGATTGCCAATCGACCCATTCGTCGGGACCGACCAAATTGAGATGGATCGACCGGCCGAGATCCTTCTCGGCGTCTGTCAATAGCGGGCTGACGTCGAAAAGATCGACACCGCCAACGACGAGAAGGTCGATATCGCTTTCCGCCCGCTCGTCGCCGCTCGCCATGGAACCAAAAACGAATGCGGAAGCGATCCGATCCGACAGAGGGTGAAGCGCCTCGCGAAGCCGATCGGCCAAGCCAAATGTTTTCATGCCGATGGAGCGAAGCTCGGGGTAGAGCGGGTGTGCTGTATTGACGGTGAACAGCCGCTGGTTCCCGGCCCGCCTGTCTTGGACGATGCCCGCCTTGCTAAGGGTTTCCATCACCTTCTGAATGCTCCCTCGTCCACTCCCTGCTTCCCGGATCAAATCCGACAAGCTGTAGCTTTTCTCGGGATGCAGGAGAAGCAGTCCAAGCACGCGCTGCATGCTTCGAGACATCAGGAAGTCGAGCGAGCCCATGAAGGTCAACCGTACTCATTTCAAGTATGATCATACTCGTTCGAGGTACGAAATTCAAGCCTGATCAAGAGACGTCGCTTGCTTGCCGTCGGCTACTGCCAGAACCTTCGTAAGGGTTTTTTCGTACGAATCGTAGCTTTCGAACCTTGGCAGCCTCAACTACGACACCGCCCCCATCGGCCGCGCCCCGGCCCGCACCGTCCCCGCCCGCACCGCATCGACTGCACCCTCCCCCAGCAACCCGACGAACCGCCGCATCGCCTCGCTCTCATAGGCGTCGCGGCGGCGCACGAAGAGCGTCGTCGCCTCGCCGCCCTCGCCGTCGAGCCGGTGCCAGCGCAGGGCGTCGCGCTGGGCGGCTTGGGCCACCACCGCACGTGGCATCAGCGTGATGCCGACGCCGGCGGCGACGCAGCCCAGGATGCCGTCGAGCGTGCCGAATTCGAGCCGGGCGTAATTGGGCTGGCCGAAGCGGGCGAGCACCTGTTCGAGGCGCTGACGATAGCTGCAGCCCTGCCGGAAGGTCAGGATGGTCAGGCCCTCGCGTCCCAGCGCCGCAGCCAGATCATCGTCGCCGATCGCGCTTTGCGTGACCAGCCCGAGTTCCTCAGTGAAAGCCGGCAGCGCCGTCAGTTCGCCATGCTGGATCGGGCCTGCGACGAACGCGCCGTCGATCTCGCGGCGCAGCACGGCCTCGACCAGTTGGGCAGTCGGCCCGGCCTGCACGCTGAGGCGCACGGCCGGGCAGGCCTGATGGAAGGCCGCGAGCAGCGGCGGCAGGCGGATCGCGGCGGTTGTCTCCATCGCGCCGATGCCGAGCGGGCCTTGCGCCGCGCCGTCCTCGCGCGCCACCTGGCGCGCCTCGCGCAGCAAAGCGAGCACGCGCTCGGCGTAGGGCAGCAGGCGCTGGCCGGCCTCGGTCAGCGCCATGCCGCGGCTGCGGCGCTCGAACAAAGGGAGCCCGATCTCGCCCTCCAGCGTGCGGATGCGCGCGGTGACGTTGGACTGCACGGTGTTGAGCTCTCGCGCGGCGGCGGTGATCGCGCCGGCGCGTGCCACAGTGAGGAAGGTGGTCAGTTCGGTGACGTCCATGCGGGCGCTCTCCGACCAATCGGTCTGTGTCTGTCGTTCTGTCTGACAGATATTTGATATCTATATAATTCATTTTTTTGGAATGAAAGAGCAGGCTAGTCTGATGTCGCCGATCATCCCTGCCGCGAGCTTGCCATGACCCTCGACACGCGCCTGACGCGCCTTCTCGGCATCGAGCATCCCGTGCTGCTGGCGGCGATGGATGTCGTGGCGGACGCCAGACTGACGCAGGCCGTTTCGCTCGCCGGCGGCTTCGGCATTCTGGGCGGCGGCTATGGCGACGCCGACTGGCTGGCGGCGGAGCTGCCGGCGCTCGCCGCCGCCAAGGCTGCAGCCGGCCTGCGCTTCGGCGTCGGCTTCATCACCTGGAGCCTGGCGCGGCAGCCGCATCTGCTCGACCAGGCGCTGGAGGCGAGGCCCGACGCGGTCTGGCTTTCCTTCGGCGATCCCGCGCCCTTCGCCGAGCGGATCAGGGCGGCCGGCGCGCTCGTGATCTGTCAGGTCCAGTCGGTCGCGATGGCGGTCGAGGCGGTCGCCAAGGGCGCCGACATCGTCGTGGCGCAAGGCTCGGAGGCTGGCGGCCATGGCGCGTCGCGCGGCACCTTCGCGCTCGTGCCGGCGGTGGTGGACGCGGTCGGCGACAAAGCGGTGGTCGTCGCGGCCGGCGGCGTCGCGGACGGGCGCGGGCTCGCGGCGGCGCTGATGCTGGGCGCGCAGGGCGTCGTCGTCGGCACGCGCTTCTATGCGAGTCAGGAGGCGGCGGGGCATCAGGCGGCCAAGGAACGCATCGTTCAGGCGTCGGGCGACGACACGGTGCGGGGGCTCGTCTTCGACATCTCGCGGCGCAATGTCTGGCCAGCGCCCTTCACCGGCCGCTGCCTCGTCAACGCGCATTCAGAAGCGTGGACCGGGCGCGAGACGGCGCTGATGCAGCATGCGGCGGAGATCGCGCCGCGCTACCAGGCGGCGCGCGAAGCCGGCGATTTCGACATGGCGGCGGTGATCGCGGGCGAGGGGGCGGGGCTGGTCAAGGACATTCCGCCGGCCGGTGCGATCGTGCGCGACATCGTCGAGCGCGCCGAAGGACTGCTCGCGGTCGGGCAGGGCGGCTGGATCGTCTCCGATTCGACGGCTTGACCGCTGGCGTCCCGCCGCGCACAGAACCCTATGACAGACATCTCCCCGGCTCTCCGGCGTATTGACATCGATCGCATCGGTCCTGTCTGGATACGAGAAGGCACCACCGACGAAGCGGTGCTCGAGCAGATCTTCCGTTCCGAAGAATTCAACATCAGCACCGCCCCGCAGTTCGCGTGGATCCGCGCCGCTTATGACCGGACGATCGCCGCCGGCGCGACCCCGCTGGTCGTCGATTGCGGCGCCAATATCGGGCTGAGCACACTGTATTTCGCATCGCACCTGCCGGCGGCGCGGATCGTCGGCATCGAGCCCGCGCGGGACAATGCGGAGCTTGCGCGCAAGAACACGCAAGCCAACCCCCTGATCGAGATCGTCGAGGCGGCCGTGTTCGACCGGGAAGCCGGCGTCGAACTGGTGGACCCCGACGCCGAAAAATTCGCCTATCGGGTGCAGGAGGCAAAGGCCGGCACGCAGGGCGCGATCGCCACCGTCACCATCGACGGCCTGATGCGGCGCTATGGCGCCACGCGCAATCTCATCGTCAAGGTCGATATCGAAGGTGGCGAAGACGCCCTGTTCCGCTCGAACACGGGCTGGCTCGATCACACCGATCTGCTCATCGCCGAGACGCATGACTGGCTTTTCCCGGGACAGGGCACCAGCGCGACCCTGTTTTCGGCCATTGCGGGCCGCAAATTCGAGGTGATTCAGAAAGGCGAGTACATCTCGTTCTTTTTCCGGTGATATCTTGCATTGAGCTGCGCTGAGATGTGCGCCGACGAAGATCGCAAGAGGGCTGTTTTCCAATTCATACCGAACACGAAATCGATCACAGGCTGCGGCTCGTTCCCGAACCGGAGATCGCGTTCGACGGGGACAGCGCCCAGGCGATCGGCGTCGATCTGCCCGTCGCCGTGATCAATCTGTCGCATCGAACGGACAAGTGGAGCGCCATCTCGGACCGCATGGCCGCGATCGGGCTGAACAAGCTCATCAAGGTGCCGGCGATCGAGGGCGCCCGGCTTTCGCTGGAGGCCATCGGGCCGCTGCTGGGCCAGCCGACCGAGCGGATCGAAGCGGCCCCGCAGAGCCATTTCACGCTGACGCGGCCCGCCATCGGATGTTTCCTGTCGCATATCGCCACCTGGCGGTGGATGATCGCCAACAGGATGCCGCGGCTGCTGATCCTGGAAGACGATGCCAACCCGGCGGCAGGCTTCGACGCGAACCGCTTCCGGGACCTCGTCGGGGCCATCCCGCCCACGGCCGGCCTCGTCTTTCTCGGCGGCAGCATCATGAACGGCATGGCCGAGCCGCCACAAGGTGTGGGGCTGGCGCGGATCTACTTCTTCAACGGGACGTTCGCCTATCTGATCACGCCTGCGGCCTGCCAGACGCTGATCCCGGCTCTGCTGCCCATGAACGGGCACATCGACCATGAACTCAGCACCGTTCTGATCAAGCTCAGACACGAGTTCGAGGCCCATTACGCCGCGCCGCCCGTCTTCGAGCCCGACTGGGCGCTCGGCAGCGACTGCTATGTCCCGCTGGACGGCGTCACCGACGCCGACCGCGCGCTTGGCGTCGTGCTGCACGCGAGCCGGCAGCTATTGATCGACGACGGCCGCCCCCTGCTGCCGCCGTTCATCTGATCGCCTGGTTTAGGTGATCGTTTGCAAGTCTCAGTGACGCGTGCCGGCCGTGAAAGCGCCGCCGCGAATCTTCTCGGGGAGCGCCTCGGAGAAAACGGCGGTCGCCTCCTCGCCATAGGTCTCGACCAGCGTGCGGAAGGCCGCGAAGAGCGCGGCATGGGCGAGCGCGTCGGAATCGAGCCCGTCGGACTGGGCTTCGGCGAACGCGTCCTCGACATAGCCATAGGCGACACGGCGCTCATCGGAGCGCTCCTCGCTCACCGTGGCTTCGAGCGGCAGTTCGTCGGAGAAGCTGGACATCGCGGCTCGATACTCTGCGGCATGGTCGCGCTGGCGCAGGCGGCCTTAAGCCCGGACGGGCCTTGAGTCGCGTTGGTCAGCATTCCGATCATACTAAGCCGGCGGCAGGCCCGCCACCGCCGCCTTTAAGAAAGGTTAACGCGGCGCGGAGAGTTTTGGCGAAGATTCGGCTTGGTTCAGCATCGGACTATCCACCGTAGCGTCCAGCCAGCGTGCTCGCCAGGCGCTCGCCCTCGCTGGCGAGCCGGGCCGAGGCCTCCTGGCTGCCCTCAGTGCAGAGCCGGTGCGTCGCCGCATAGGCCCGGAACCCCCGGTTATAGGCGCTGGTCAGGCGCTCGCGGCGCTGGGTGGTGCGGCCCTCCGCCTCGATCAGCGCCGCCATGCGATCGCGCCAGTCCTGCGCCTCGCGCGCGGCGCAGAGCGTGCGCAGATAGGACAGCGAGCCGATGATCTCGGCGAGCTTCAGGAGCTGCGGCTCGTAAGGCGGGGGCGGCGGCTCGGGCTGCGGCGCGGGATCCTTGGCTGGCGCTGCGGGGCGCGTTGCTGCAGGCGGACGCTGGGCCTGGGCCAGCGCCGGGCCGGCGGCCAGGACCGCGAACAGTAATGCAGTGATGGGGATGGCGCGTCTCATTTGCGCGCGGCCTCATCGAAGATCGCCGCGGCGCGGCGCAGCACATCGCCGAGTTCGCGTGTCGTCGGCAAGCCGCCCAGCTTCAGCGGGTCGGCCCACATCACCGCGCCGGCCTCGGGACCGGGTTTCGCCTCGCCGGAGATCCAAGCCCCGACGAAGCTTGCAACGACGAAATGATGCGTGACCGCTCCTTTGTCGTCGCGCCCGAAAATCTCGACATGGCGGTTGAAGCCGATCAACCGCGCCGTGACGCCGACCTCCTCCTCCAGCTCCCGCAGCGCGGCTTCCTCAAGCGTCTCGCCGGCCTCGACCTTGCCGCCCGGCAGCGACCAGAGCCGGTCGGCGGGCGGCTTGGTTCGCGTCGCGAGCAGCACCTTGCCGTCGCGGAAGACCGCGATCGAGGCCGCGAGCACAGGGCGCGCGGCCGCCTTGCCCGGCGTCGGAAACGGGATGATGCGGCCGCCTTCGTTCAAACGTGCTGCCCGCCATTGATGTGAAGCTCGGCGCCGGTGACGTAGCTCGAGGCGTCGGTGCAGAGGAAATGGATCGCCTTGGCGACCTCGGCCGTCTTTCCGAGCCGGCCCAGCGGCAGCGTCGCGACGATCTTCTCGGTGCCAGGCGAGAGGATCGCCGTATCGATTTCTCCCGGCGAGATCGAGTTCACCCGGACGCCGAGCGGCCCGAAATCGGCCGCCATCTCGCGGGTGAGACTGGCGAGCGCCGCTTTCGAGGTCGCATAGGCCGCTCCCGCGAAGGGGTGGACGCGCGAACCGGCGATCGAGGTGACGTTGACGATCGTGCCCTTGGCGGCGGTGAGTTCGTCGAGCAGCCCGCGCGCCAGCATGATCGGTGCGAAGAAATTGACCTGGAAAACCTTGTGCCAGTCGTTGAAGGAGGTGGTCGCCGCGCCCAGCCGGGAGCCCTTGGGCCCCTTGGGCGAGATGCCGGCATTGTTGACCAGCGCGTTGAGCTTGCCGCCTTCGACTGCCAGCCGCTTCTTGATCTCGGCGATGCCGCGCATCGTGTCCTCGGGGTCGCCGAGATCGATCTGGACATGGTCGTCGGCGCCCGACGGCCAGGGGCATTTGTCGGAAAAGGCCTGGCGCGAGCAGGACAGGATGCGCCAGCCCGCCATGGCGAACTGCATCACCGTCGCATGGCCAATGCCGCGGCTCGCGCCGGTCAGCAGCATCACCGGCCGCTTGCCGGCCTCGGTCTTGGGGAAATCGAATACCGGCATTGCCATGGCGGGAGAATCCTCAAGGATAAAGTCGTTCGCGGGTCCAGGGCTCTGCGGCCGAGGACCTGCGGAAGACGACGCGATCATGCAGACGGAATGCGCCGTCGCGCCAGAACTCGATATAGACCGGCATGATCCGAAACCCTGTCCAGTGCGGCGGGCGTGGAATTTCGCCGAGCCCGAAGCGCGCGGCATGCCAGGCGACCGCCTTCTCCAGCGCGAAGCGGCTTTCCAGCGGGCGCGATTGCTGCGAAGCCCAGGCGCCGATGCGGCTGTCGCGGGCGCGCGACTGGAAATAGGCGTCGGCCTCGGCGTCGCTCACCTGCGTCACGGGGCCGCGAATCCGGACCTGCCGGCGCAGGCTCTTCCAGTGGAACAGCGCCGCCGCCTTGCCCTGGCCGAGCAACTCCTGCCCCTTCTGGCTTTCCGTGTTGGTGTAGAAGACGAAGCCATCCGCGTCATGGCCCTTGAGCAGCACCATGCGGACATTAGGCAGGCCCTCGGTGTCGACCGTCGAGAGAGCCATGCCGTTGGGGTCGTTGGGCTCGGAGTGGCCGGCTTCGCCAAGCCACTCCTCGAACAGGGCGAAGGGCTCGTCGACCTGGGTGAAGTCACCGCTCGTTAACCGGTCCACGTGTTTAATCCTCGGTGGTTGAAGACGGCGTCGGGCGAGCGCGATCTGTGATCCTGGGACTTGCAGTGCATCTATATAGGGTAGCGTCAAAGGCGAGCCAAAGCCTTCCGCAACGCAGGACGGCTGTGCGCGGACTTTGCGTCGGTGGCGCGATGATGCTCGCCTTCGCGAGCGCGGGCTGCTCGGTCTCGTTCCCGATCCTGGGCCTGTCGTCCAAGGCCGAGGACGAGGTCGTCACCACCTCCTCGGTGCTGCCGGCCCGCACCACGGCCAAGGGTGCGCTGGCCTCGCTCGCCACCGATCTCGGACCGGAGGACATGCGCCGGGCCGAGGGCGCATTGTCGGTGGCGCTCGATCCGCAGGGAAACGGCGCGGCGGTGTCCTGGGACAATCCCCAGAGCGGCATCAAGGGCGCCTTCACGCCCGTGGGCGGACCCTATGTCAGCGCCGACGAGATCTGCCGCAGCTTCATCGCCAGCGTCCATCTGCAGACGAAACTGACGAAACTGCAGGGCAAGGCCTGCCGGCCTACCGGCGGGGAGTGGGTCGTCAAGGAGACGCAGCCCTGGAAGGGCTCCGTCTAGGTCATTCCAGAGAAATCGCGTGTCCGACTCCGATCGCGATGTTGCATTCGCGCCACAGCCTTCCCAGATACCCTGTCAATCAGATATCTGGCGCGCCTGAAGCCCGGCCGCGAGGCATGAGGCCGGTGCGCCGCATCAATGGGGTTCATGAATGCGCGACCCGTATCAGGTCCTGGGCGTCGCCCGCGCCGCCAGCGACGCCGAGCTCAAGAAGGCCTATCGCAAGAAAGCCAAGGAGCTGCATCCCGACCGCAACCGCGACGACCCGAAGGCGCAGGACCGCTTCTCCGAGCTCAACACGGCGTATGAGATCGTCGGCGACGAGACCAGGCGCAAGCAGTTCGACCGCGGCGAGATCGACGCCGAGGGCAAGCCGAAATTCCAGGGCTTCGAGGGCATGGGAGCGGGCCGGGGCGGGCGGGCAGGCGGCTTCGAGCATCATTTCGGGCAGGGCCAGCCCTTCGGGCGTGGCGGCGCGGAAGCGGGCTTCGACCCTGCCGACATTTTCGGCTCGCTGTTTGGCGACGCCGCAAGGCGTGGCCGGGCCCGGCCCGAGCCGCAGAAGCCGGCCGATCAGAGTTTTACTTTGGATG
>JBKJSB010000167.1:0-4166 GCA_046593015.1 Allobosea sp. | reverse complement strand
CGTGATCTGGCAGGCCTTTGCCGTGCTGCTCCCGGTCAAGACCGTGGGCGTGATGGGCGACCATCGCACCTACGACCATGTCTGCGCGCTGCGCGCCGTCACCTCGGTCGACGGCATGACGGCCGATTTCTACCCCTACGACATGAATTTCCTCGGCCGCACCGCGACCCGCATCATCAATGAGGTCAAGGGGATCAACCGCGTCGTCTACGACGTGACGAGCAAGCCGCCGGGCACGATCGAGTGGGAATGAGCTAAAGCGGCATCCATGGCCGCCGCCCGTGTCCGGACGGCGGCTTGTGACTGGTTACTTCCTCAGCGCATCCGCAATCGTCGCCGCAAACGGCGTCGTCGCGCGGCCGATCAGGCGCGAGAGCTGGCGCGAACCGTCGAACAGCGCGCCTTGCGCAGCGGCCGCATCCGAATCCGCCAGCAATCCGGCCAGCCCGTCCGGCAGTCCCGCCGCCTTCAGCGCCGCAAGGAACTCCGCTTCCGGCATATCGACATAAGGGACTGCGCGGCCGGCCTGTCGCGAGATCTCGGCGGCGAAGTCTGTGAGCGTGTAGCTCTCGTCGCCGGCAAGCTCGTGGATGACCTGCTCGCCCTCGTCGTTCAGCAGCGCGATGGCGGCCGCCAGCGCATAGTCGCTGCGGGCGGCGCTGGCGATGCGCCCATCCTGCGCCGCGCCGATGAAGGCGCCATGCTGGAGCGAGGGCGGGATCGAGGCGGCGTAGTTCTCGGTGTACCAGCCGTTTCGGAGCAGCGTGAAGGGCAGGCCGCTCGCCGCGATCACCGCCTCCGTCTGGCGATGCTCCTCGGCGAGTGCGAGCCTGGACACGTCCGCATGCAGCACGCTCGTATACGCCAGCCGCTTGAGGCCGGCCCGCTTTGCCGCCTCGATCGCGTTGCGGTGCTGCGCCACGCGCTCGCCAAGTGCGTTGGACGAGATCAGCAGCACGCGTTCGGCTCCTGCGAAGGCCGCATCGAGCGTCTCCGGCCGGGTGTAGTCGCCCTGGCGAACGGTCACGCCCTCGGGGAACAGGGTGGCCGCCTTGGCGGGATCGCGCACGATCGCAGCGACGCTGTCGGGACCGGCGCGTTCCGCCAGCGCGGCGACGACCAGTTGGCCGAGCTGTCCGCTGGCGGCGGTGACGGCATAACGAGGGATAGACATCAGGATTCTCCGGTCTCGGTTTGTTGACATGGTCTCAGATAGAGACCATTAACGCTTCCGAGAAGACGGCACTTTCCCGTCACCAGGTTACGCTACCGTTCCCTTGGAGGGTCCCCATGCAGGCCGATCAAGCGCTCGGCGCCAAATTCGAGACCTGGCTGGCGATGGGTTTCGACGAGACGCGCTGCCCGGTGCGCCGCCTGCTCGACCATGTCGGCGATCGCTGGTCGATGTTGTTGCTGTCGGCGCTGGCTGGCGGGCCGAGGCGGTTCAGCGCGTTGGCGCGCGCCGTCCCCGACATCTCCAAGCGCATGTTGACCCAGACGCTGCGCACGCTGGAGACCGACGGGCTGGTGCATCGGGACGTGCAGCCGACGGTGCCGCCCAGCGTCACCTATTCGCTGACGCCGCTCGGCGTCAGCTTCGCTGGGCCGCTGCTCGGGCTTGTCGAATGGGCAGAGGCGAATTTTGGCGCGGTCGTCGCGGCGCGCACGCGGATGGCGGCGGCTGCCTGACGATGACGATCCGGCCGATCCTCCGTTTTCCCGATCCTCGCCTGAAGCACATCGCCGAGCCGGTCGTCGCCTTCGACGATGGCTTGCGCGCGCTCGCGCTCGATCTCGTCGATACGATGCGGGCTGCTCCCGGCATCGGCATCACCGCGCCGCATATCGGCGTCCTGCGGCGCGTGGTGGCGATCGAACTGTCCGGCGAAGAACCGCGGATCTATGTCAATCCGGAGATCGTCACGGCCTCCGCGGAGAGCGCAAAGCATGTCGAGGGCAGCGTCTCGATGCCGGGCGTGTCCGAGGAGGTCGAGCGGGCGGCCCGCGTCACCGTGCGCTATCGCGACATCGAGGGCGTCGCGCAGACCGTGGAGGCCGACGGCCTGCTGGCAGTCTGCCTGCAGCACGAGATCGACCAGCTCGATGGCGTCTTCTGGATCCAGCGCCTGTCGCGCCTGCGCCGCGAGCGTGCGCTGAAACGCTTTGCCAAGGCCGACGTCTGACGCAGGCTAAGGCGCCCTTGGCTGTTCAGGCTCATTCCCGGCGGCCGCGGCTGTCCGCATCCGCCCGTGGCAGCGTCCGCAGCACATGCGCGCTCACGCCCTCTTGCCCCAGCCTCTCGCGGCCTCCCATGCCGTCCAGCTCGTAGACGAACAGCGCGGTGTCGCAGCGCGCGCCCAGTCGCCGCACCAGATTGACGGCGCTCAGCGCGGTTGTGCCGCTCACCAGGCAGTCGTCGATGATGGCGACGTTGCGTCCGGCGATGCGGCTGCCCTTCGACATCGCGATGCCGTCGCCGAGATCATAGTTCTCCATCACCACCCGGATGACGTCGGCCCGGATCGAGCCGACCTTGCGGATATCGATGAAGCCTATGCCATTGCGGCAGGCGAGAGCGCCCGCCAGTCCGAACCCGCCCATGTCGATGCCGGCCAGGATGTCGACATCGGCGGGCAGGCAGGAGGCGAGCGCCTCGACGAGCCGTCGCATCACCGCGCCATCGACCGTGGCGGGAGCGATGTCGGGAAAGTCGAGCCCCGCGGCTGGATGGTTTCGCCACAACCGGTAGGGGGCCTCGAACGCTTCGCCGACGGCCGGTGTGATGAGGGCGGCGCGATCCATGATGGCGGTGCCTGTTGGGTCGAGGTCGCGATCATCTTCCACGGCGAGATGCCGGAGTCATGACATCCTCGCGCGCTGCCTGCATGCGTCGTGCGGATGGCGGCCGTTCGGACGCCCGGAGTTGTGGCGCATGAACTCTGAACTCGCCTGCGGCAGGAAATCACCTGCAACCGCCTCTTCTTTCCTCTAATGAGAAACCGTGCGGCGCGAATCCCCCCGCCGCCGCAGCGAGATCGCCATGACGCTCCTGATCTTCGGCCTCGTGCTCTTCCTCGGCGCGCATCTCTTCACGACGCTGCGCGAGCCGCGCGCGGCCGCGATCGCGCGAATGGGCGAGGGCGGCTACAAGGGGGTCTATACGGCGATTTCGCTGATCGGGCTCGTCCTGATCGCCTATGGTTTTGGCCTGTACCGGGCGGGCGGCTGGATCAACGTCTGGAACCCGCCGGTCTGGACGCGTCATCTCGCGCTGCTGATCAATCTGCCGGTCTTCATCCTGCTCGCTGTCGGCAAGCCGCCGAGCTGGCTCAAGGCCGTCACCAAGCATCCCATGCTGCTGGCGGTGAAGCTCTGGGCGACCGCCCATCTGCTCGCCAATGGCGATCTCGGCAGCATGCTCCTGTTCGGCGGCTTCCTCGCCTGGGCGGTCATGGCGCGCATCTCGGCCAAGCGCCGCCCCGAGGAGATCGCGAGCCTCGCGGCGATGGGCCGGCCCGCTTTCGGCCGCCGCGACGTCATCGCGATCGTGGCCGGGCTTGCCCTCTATCTCGCGACGGTGCTCTGGCTGCATCCGCTGCTGATCGGCGTGCCCGTCATCACGCGAAGCTGAGACACCATTTGCCGATCGCCAATCCGGACGCCTTGCGATGACGCTGACGATCTACGGCATCAAGAATTGCGACACGATGAAGAAGGCCCGCGCCTGGCTCGACGGGAAGGGTGTGGTCTACGCTTTCCACGACTACAAGTCCGCCGGCATCGACCGAGCGACGCTCGCCGGCTGGGTCGCCGAACATGGCTGGGAAACCGTGCTGAACCGCGCGGGCACGACCTTCCGCGCCTTGCCGGATGCCGACAAGGCCGGGCTCGATGCTGACAAGGCCATCGCGCTGATGCTGGCGCAGCCCGCGATGATCAAGCGGCCGGTGCTCGACCTCGGCAAGCAAACGCTCGTGGGCTTCAAGCCTGAGATCTATGCGGCGGCGTTCGCCGTCTGATCTTCAGGGTCTCGCACCTCAGCTTCCCTGCTTCAGCGCGACATCCCAATAGGCCTTGACCGGAGCGGTGCGACGCTGCGCAAAACGCTAGGCCGGTGTGGTGACGGCTCCGTGACGCCCCGCGGACGCCCCGCGCGGCCGCGGGGC
>JBKJSB010000111.1:0-4436 GCA_046593015.1 Allobosea sp. | reverse complement strand
CGTGATCTGGTTCGACGGCAAGCTCGTGCCGTGGAAGGAGGCCACCGTGCATGTGCTGACCCATGGGCTGCATTACGGCTCCTGCGTGTTCGAGGGCGAGCGCGCCTATGACGGCGTCATCTACAAGGGCACGGAGCATTCGAAGCGCTTCCACAAGTCGGCCGAGATCATGGATTTCACGATCCCCTGGTCGGTCGCCGAGCTCGACGCTGCCAAGGAGCTCTGCCTGAAGGAGAACGGGCTGAAGGACGCCTATATCCGCCCGGTCGCCTGGCGCGGCTCGGAGATGATGGCGGTGTCGGGCATGAACAACACGATCCACACCGCGATCGCGGTCTGGGAGTGGCCGAGCATGTTCGACATGGCGCAGAAGCTGAAGGGCGTGCGCCTCGACGTCGCCGAGTACCGCCGGCCCGACCCGGCCTGCGCGCCGGTCCACGCCAAGGCGGCCGGCCTCTACATGATCTGCTCGCTCTCCAAGCACAAGGCGGAGCGCGGCGGCTATGCCGATGCGATGATGCTCGACTGGGAGGGCAATGTCGCCGAATGCACCGGCGCCAACATCTTCTTCATCAAGGACGGCGTGATCCACACTCCGCTCGCCGACCGCTTCCTCAACGGTCTGACCCGGCAGGCGGTGATCGAGCTGTGCAAACAGCGCGGCTTCGAGGTGGTCGAGCGCCGCATCGCGCCCGAGGAGCTGGAGACGTTCAACGAGTGCTTCATCACCGGCTCGGCGGCCGAGGTGACGCTGGTCTCCGAGATCGGGCCGTATTCGTTTATCACCGGCAATATGGGCAAGGTGATCATGGAGGATTACTCCGACGCCGTGCGGCCGGGGAAGAAGGCGGCCTGAGGGAGTGCGCACGACGCCGCGCTATCCCCAGCGTTGCGCCGCCGCGTCGTCGGCATCCTTGGCCTCGACCCAGTCGCCGGTCGTGCCGTCCAGCAGATGCTCGCGCTTCCAGAATGGCGCGCGGGTCTTAAGGTAGTCCATCAGGAATTCGGCGGCCTCGAACGCGGCGCGACGATGGGCGGAGGCCGCGATCACAAGCACGATCTGCTCGCCCGGTTTCACCAGGCCATGACGATGGATGGCGACGAGGCCGTGCAGCGGCCAGCGCTTTGCCGCCTCCTGCGCGGCGCGGCCGATCTCGGCCTCCGCCATGCCCGGATAATGCTCCAGTTCCAGAGCGGCGAGCTTGCCGCCCTCGTCGCGGCATAAGCCAGCGAAGGTCACGACCGCTCCGATATCGGCGCGACCTGCGGTGAGCGCGGCGACTTCGTCGGCGACGTCGAAATCCTCGTTCTGGATACGGATGAGGGGGGTCATCGAGCGTCTGTCCCAGTAGCTAGACCGCTCATTTCAGACGAACGAGCCGTCGTCCCGGGCGACCAGCGGGAGACCCGGGACCCATTCCGGAACGCTTGCCGGAAAGGTTCCGGAATGGGTCCCGGGTCTTCGCTGCGCTTCGCCCGGGACGACCTGCGCTCCCCGTCGAAGACGATCACGGCTCACCCGCCCGTCATCGGCGGGAAGAAGGCGATTTCGCTCGCGCCGGCGATCGACGCATCGGGCTTCACATGCTCGTGGTCGATCGCGGCGCGCACGATCGACTCGTTGGCGAAGGCGGCCTCATAGCCCTCGTCGCGGCCCTTCAGCCAGCGCACCAGATCGGCGATCGTGGCGATGCTGTCGGGCAGCGTCACCGTCTCCTGCGCCACCCCGACGCGCTCGCGCACCCAGGCGAAATAGACCAGCTTTATCGTGCGCGTCCCGGTGGTCGTATCGCTCATGGCTGGCGCTCGTCCTCCTCGACGAGATGGCGGATGCCGGCGTTGAAATAATCCCAGCCGGTGTAGATCGTCAGGCCTGCCGCGATCCAGAGCATGACGATGCCGATCAGCGTGTTGCCGGGCAGCACCTTGTCGCCGGCCGGGCCCGCGACGAGGAAGCCGAGCGCCAGCAACTGCGTCGCCGTCTTCCACTTCGCCACTTTCGAGACCGGCACGGAGACCTTCAGCCCGGCCAGGAACTCGCGCAGGCCCGAGACCAGGATCTCGCGGCACAGGATCACGATCGCGGCCCAGACCGCCCAGCCCTTGATCGTCTCGGTGTGGACCAGCATCAGCAACAGCGCGCAGACCAGCAGCTTGTCGGCGATCGGGTCGAGCATGCGGCCGATCGCCGATTGCTGGCTCCAGGCCCGCGCGATCCAGCCATCGAGATAATCGGTGACGGCGGCGACGACATAGACGGCCAGCGCGATCCAGCGGACCCAGTCGTCCTTGGGCCAGAACAGCAGGCCGACCAGGGCCGGAATCGCGAGAATCCGTCCATAGGTCAGGAGGTTCGGCAGCGACCAGGGGCCGCGCCTGCGAATGGCGTCTGTCAGTGTCGTCACGGGCTTACCAAAGCAGTGCGTTTGCGACAGCGTCAACACGCAATGCGGTGACCCGTCGTCATCGCGAACCGATCAGCCCTCGTGGAAATGGTCATGGACGGCCTTGGCCGTCGCGGCGTTGACGCCGGGCGTGCGCATCAAATCCTCCAGCCGCGCCCGCTGGATCGCCTTCACCGTGCCGAAATGCAGCAGCAGCGCGCGCTTGCGCGAGGGGCCGATGCCGGCGATCTCGTCGAGCGGGTTCGTCATCGTGTCCTTCTTGCGCCGCGCCCTGTGCGTGCCGATGGCGAAGCGGTGCGCCTCGTCGCGCAGGCGCTGGATGAAGTAGAGCGCCGGATCGCGCGGCTGGAGCTTGAAGGGCTCCCTGCCCGCCATGTGGAAGGTCTCGCGCATGGCGTTGCGGTCGGCCCCCTTGGCGATGGCGACGAGCGGAATATCGCCCGCTCCGCACGCGGCCATGATTGTCCGCGCCGCCTCGAACTGGCCCTTGCCGCCGTCGACGATGACGAGATCGGGCCGGGAGGGGAAGGCGGCGTCGTCTTCGGGCTCTGGCATGGGAGCTTCCGCTGGTGAGAAAGCCCTCCCCCCGCTTGCGGTGGGGAGGGTTGGGTGGGGGGGAGAGTCCAGGCCGTCGCCGCCAGGCGTCGGCATCGAGCTTTGTCCTTCACGCCCCCCCATCCCTAACCCTTCCCCACCAAAGTCGGATGTTTCCGACTTTGGCAGCGCGTGGGCCATGTCGGAAACATCCGACATGGCTGAAGCGGGGGGAAGGGGACCTGTCGCGCTTCCATCGCTGTCTGGAGGATCGTTCGAGACGGCTCCATTCGCGGTCTCCTCAGGATGAGGGCTCGCGGGGGTAAGGCCCCCCTCCTTCGCCAATCTCGAAAACCGCCGCTGGAGCACCTCCCGCATCATGCCGAAATCGTCGCCGGCGATGGTGTCGGCCGAGATGTTGAAAGTGCGGTAATGGCTCTTCATGAAGCCGTCCTTGCCGGCCACGATCATGCCGCCGACCGCGTTCGTGCCCATGATGTGCGAGTTGTCATAGACCTCGACCCGGCGCGGCGCCTTCGCCATGTCGAAGGCCAGGCCCAGCGCCGTCAGCAGCGATTGCTGGCCGGCATTGTCGGCGAGTTTTCGCGACAAGGCCTCTTTGGCGTTCTTGCGGGCATGCTCGACGAGATCGGCCTTCTCGCCGCGCCTCGGGTTCGCGACCTCGACCTTGCGGCCGGCGCGGGCCGAGAGCGCAGCCGCGATCAGCTCGATCTCCTCGACTTCGTGCGAGAGCAGGACGAGGCGGGGCGGCGGCTTGTCGTCGTAGAACTGCGCCACGACCGAGGCCAGCACCTCGGCTGGCGTCAGCGAGCGGTCGGCGCGCGGGAACAGCGCCCGGTTGCCCCAGTTCTGGTGGTTGCGGAAGAAGAAGACCTGGACGCAGAACTGCCCGGCCTGCTCGTCGATGGCGAAGACGTCGGCCTCCTCGACGCCTTGCGTGTTGATGTCCTGCCCGGCCGAGACGGCCGAGAGCGCAGCCAGCCTGTCGCGATAGCGCGCCGCCTTCTCGAATTCGAGCTCTTCGGCCGCGTCCTGCATCCGCTGCGAGAGGAGCTTTTTCACGCCGGAGGCGCGCCCGGCGAGGAAGTCGCGCGCCTGCCCGGCGAGGCCCTGATAGTCGGGAATCGAGATTTCGCCGGTGCAGGGGCCGGCGCAGCGCTTGATCTGGAAGAGCAGGCAGGGCCGGGTGCGGTTCTCGTAGAAGGAGTCGGTGCAGGAGCGCAGCAGGAAAGCCTTTTGCAGCGCGTCGATGGTGCGCTTCACCGCCCAGACCGAGGCGAAGGGGCCGTAATAATCGCCCTTGCGCTGGCGCGAGCCGCGATGCTTGGCGATCTGCGGCGCCTCGTGGTCGCCGCTGAGCAGGATGTAGGGGAACGATTTGTCGTCGCGCAGCAGCACGTTGTAGCGCGGCCGGAGCTGCTTGATCAGGTTGGATTCGAGCAGCAGCGCCTCGGTCTCGGTGCCGGTGGTGACGAA
>JBKJSB010000055.1:0-16805 GCA_046593015.1 Allobosea sp. | reverse complement strand
GTCAGCCCGTAAAGCTGGCGCGACAGGCCGACCGCGAAGTCGCAGATGTCGATCATCTCCTGCACTTCGCCCAGTCCTTCGGAGGTGACCTTGCCGGCCTCCATCGTGACCAGCAGGCCGAGGTCCGCCTTGGCGGCGCGCAGCTCCTCGCCGAGCAGGCGCACGAACTCGCCCCGCCGCGGCGCGGGCACCTTGCGCCAGGCGAGGAACGCGGCTTGCGCCCGGCCGATCGCCGCCTCCGCCTCGGCGGGACTAGTCTCGCGCAGGGTCGCGACCGTCTCGCCGGTGATGGGAGAACGGGCGACGAGGCCTGTCGCCGCGAAGGCGGCGTCGGTCACGCCGAGGCGCTTCAGCAGCGCGAGCGCGTCCTTGGGGAGGGGGGAGGTCATGCGGCTATGTCTCTTCAGCGTGAACCACGACCCTCATCCTGAGGAGCGGCCGGAGGCCTGCGCGGCTCCTAGGATGAGGGCTCGGGTGGGATCGAGCCTCTCGAATTCAGCTCGCACAATGCCCTCTTCCACGGCACTCCAGCAACCGATATGTTCTCACGACTTGATGAGAATTGATCATGATCGGTGAATGGGCTCCCGGCCGCCTCAGCGTCCCCTCGCTGTCGGCGCTCGCCGCCTTCGAGGCGGCGGCGCGCCATGGCAGTTTCACGCGTGCCGCCGAGGAACTCAACCTCACGCAAGGCGCGGTCAGCCGGCAGGTTGCCCATCTCGAACAGGTGCTCGGCGTGGCGCTGTTCGAGCGGGTGCGCCAGCGCGTCAGCCTGACGCCGGCCGGCGGCGCCTATGCTGCGGACATCCGCGACGGCCTCTCCCGCATCGCGGCGGCCACCGTCTCGACCATGGCCTTTCGCGGGGCTGCCGGCGTGCTGCATCTCGCCATCCTGCCGACCTTCGGCACGCGCTGGCTGATCCCGCGTTTGCCGCGCTTCACCGAGGCGCATCCCGGCATCACCATCAACTTCGCCACCAAACTTGTGCCGTTCGATTTCGCGCGCGAACCGCTCGACGCGGCGATCCATTTCGGCGACCCGGTCTGGCCCGGCGCAAGACTGCATCGGCTCATGGGCGAGGAGATCGTGCCGGTCGCCGCGCCCGCCCTCGTCACGCGCCTCGGCTTCGTTGCTCCCGCCGACATGCTGCGCGCACCTTTGCTGCAGCAATCGACGCGGCCGCGCGCCTGGGCAAACTGGCTGGAGCAGCAGGGCCTTGCCCCGAGCCGGGCCCTGATGGGGCCGCGCTTCGAGCAGTTCGCCATGGTCTCGCAGGCGGCCGTCGCCGGGCTGGGCTTAGCCATCGTGCCGCGCTTCCTCGTCGAGGAGGAGCTGCGGGCGGGCTCGCTGGTCATTCCCTTCGACCTGCCGGTGACCGGCTCGGAAGCCTACTACCTGGTCTATCCTGAGGCGCGGGAGCATGTCCCTGCGGTGATCGCCTTCCGCGACTGGCTGCTGCGCGAATGCCAGCCATGACGCTGGCCTCTCGACAAGACGGGGCAGGCGGGCCATTCATGCGTCCAGGTCACCAACCCCGTCGTTCCGCACGGCGGCACCGATACGGATCGTCCCATGTCGTCTCGTTCTGACAGCGCCGATGTCGTGATCTGCGGCGGCGCGGCCATCGGCTCCTCCATCGCCTTCCATCTCGCGGCCGATCCGGGCTTCACCGGCAAGGTCGTCGTGGTCGAGAAGGACCCGACCTATCGACAGGCGGCGTCCGCGCTTTCGGCGGCCTCGATCCGGCAGCAATTCTCCAGCCCGGTGAACATCCGCGTCTCGCTGCACGGCATCGATTTTTTGCGCAATGTCGGCCGGCATCTCGGCGTGGATGGCGAGACGCCGTCGATCGACCTTCATGAGGGCGGCTACCTCTATCTCGCCGGGTCCGAGGGCTCAGCTGTCCTCGCCGCGAACCAGCAGGTGCAGGCGCGCGAGGGCGCCGATGTTGCTCTTTATGCTGCAGAATTGCTGCGCAGCAAATTTAGCTGGCTCAATGTCGAGGACCTCGCCTGCGGCACCTTCGGCGTCAGCGGCGAGGGCTGGTTCGACGGCTGGGCGCTGCTGCAGGCCTACCGCAAGAAGGCGCGCTCGCTCGGCGTCGAATACCGGCAGGGTGAGGTCGCGCGATACGTCGTCGAAGGCGGGCGCGTCGCAGCGGTCGAACTGACGGACGGCAGCCGTATCGCCTGCGGAGCGGCCGTCAACGCCACGGGCACGCATGGCGCGAGGCTCGCCGCCACCGCGGGGATCGCGATCCCCGTCAAATCGATGAAGCGCAACGTCTTCACCTGGACCTGCAAGGGCGATGTCGGCAATTGCCCGTTGCTGATCGACACAAGCGGCGTCTGGTGCCGGCCGGAGGGCGCGCGCGGCAGCGACGGACAGATGTTCATCGGTGGCGCGTCCCCCCCGGACGAGACCGACCGCGAATGGATCGAGACCGATCCGGATGTCGAGGATGTCGACTGGTCCTTCTTCGAGGAGACGGTCTGGCCGGCGCTGGCGCACCGCATCCCGGCTTTCGAGGAAATCCGCCCAGGCCGCGGCTGGACCGGGCCCTACGACATGAACGGGCTCGACCACAACGCCATCCTCGGCCCGGCCGTAGGAGTGCGAAACCTCTACCTCGCCAACGGCTTCTCGGGCCACGGCCTGCAGCAATCGCCGGCGGTCGGGCGGGGCCTGGCCGAGCACATCGCGCATGGCCGCTATCGCAGCCTCGATCTTGCCGATCTTGGCCATGAGCGCATTGTCGCAGGCCGGCCGCTGCTCGAGGCCAATGTGATCTGAGGAGGCAAGGGCTATGATCGACACAGCCTTCGTCGCGACCATGGCGCGCTACAACGCCTGGCAGAACGGGAGCCTGATCGCGGCGGCGTCCGCTCTCGACGAGGCGGCGCGCCGGGCCGATCGCGGCGCCTATTTCGCCTCGATCCATGGCACGTTCAATCATCTGCTCTGGGCCGACGAGATGTGGCTGAGCCGCTTCACCGGCTCGGCTAGGCCCGGCTGCGGCATCAAGGACTCGCCCCGGCTGGTCGAGGACTGGGACGAGTTCATCGCGCGCCGCAGGGCGACCGACGCCACGATCGCCGATTGGGCGGGCAGCCTCGCCCAGGACTGGCTCTCCGGCCAACTGACCTGGTTCTCGGGCGCGACGCAGCGCGAGATGCGCCGCCCTTGCGCGCTGCTGGTCGTGCATCTCTTCAACCACCAGACGCATCATCGCGGTCAGATCCACGCCATGCTGACGGCGTCCGGCGCGCGGCCGGACGACACCGACCTGATGCTGCTGGGCGAACCGGATTTTCAGGTCACGCAGAATTGACGTGTCATTGATGGCGTGATCGCCGATGCCGAAGCGTTCCGTGAAGGCTTATAGCCTCGCGCGGCCGCCACGGATTTCGCCTGCATGCCCGAAACGAAGCCTGTCACCGGCGCTGATCTGATCGCTCGCCGTCTTGCTGGCGCGGGCATCCGGCACGCTTTCGGCATTCCCGGCGGCGAGGTTCTGGCGCTGGTCGAGGCGTTCGAGGCTGCCGGTATCGCGCCGATCCTGGCCAAGCACGAGAACGCGGCGGGCTTCATGGCCGAGGGTGCATGGCACGCGACGGGCGCGCCGGGCCTGCTTTACGCCACGCTGGGCCCCGGCGTCGCCAACGCCGTCAACGTCGTCGTCAATGCGCAGCAGGACCGGGTTCCGCTGGTCTTCGTCACCGGCTGCGTCGATTCGGCCGAGGCCGAGAGCTACACCCATCAGGTCTTCGACCATCAGGCGCTGCTGCGGCCGATCGTCAAGGCGAGTTTCCGCGCCACGACGCAGACCTGCGAGGCGGTCGTCGACAAGGCTCTGGCTGTGGCGCTGTCGGGTCGCCCCGGCCCGGTCCATATCGACGTGCCGATCGGCGTGGCCGAGGGGCCGGCGCAGGCGAGCCGATATCGCCCAGCCGCGCCAGCGCTGCCGGCTGCTCCTGCCGAGGGCGCGGCGCTCGAAGCGGCCCGCGCGGCTCTGGCGCAGGCAAGGCAGCCGCTGATCATCGCCGGGCTCGACATCGTCAATCAGGGCGCATCCGACGCGCTCACAGCCTTCGCGCGCCGTCGCGGCATCCCGGTCGTCACCAGCTACAAGGCCAAGGGCGTGCTGCCCGAAAGCGACCCGCTCGCCCTCGCCGGTGCGGGGCTGTCGCCCAAGGCCGACCGGCATCTCCTGCCGCTGATCCAGGCGGCCGATCTCGTCCTGCTCGCCGGCTATGACCCTATCGAGATGCGGATCAACTGGCGCAACCCTTTCGCGGAGGGGACGGTGGTGGTCGATCTCGTCGCCGAGGCGATGCAGCACGGCATGCACCACAGCAAGCATTTCATCGTCGGTGATGTCGCCGCCGGCCTCGCCGCGCTCGACGCCGCGCCCGTGGCGAGCGGCCTATGGCCGGGCGGCGAGCCGGGTCGCACCCGCGCCGCCCTGCGCGAGGCCTTCGCCAGCGACGGCTGGGGGCCGGACCTCGTCTTCGAGACCGTGCGCGCGGCCGCGCCTGCCGACACGGTGATCACGATCGATTCCGGCGCGCACCGCATCCTGCTCTCGCAGATCTGGCAAACCGATATTCCGCGCGCGATCCTGCAATCGACAGGGCTTTGCACCATGGGCTGCGCCGTGCCGCTGGCGCTGGGCTACAAGCTCGCAAAGCCCTCCGCGCCGGTCATCGCCTTCGTCGGCGATGCCGGTCTGGAGATGGGGCTCGGGGAACTCGCCACCGCGCGCGATCTCGGCTTAGCCGTCGTTGTCGTCGTGCTGGTCGACCAGAGCCTGGCCCTGATCGAGATGAAGCAGCGCTCGAGCCAGCGGCCCAATGCGGCGGTGGATTTTTCCGGCAGCGATTTTCCAGCCGTCGCGCAGGCGCTCGGCGGGGAGGGGCGCTGGATCGACGATGCCGAAACGCTGGCCGTCGAAGTCGACGCCGCGCTCGGTCGTAACGCCTTCACAGTGCTGGCCTGCCGCATCGCGCGGCGCGCCTATGACGGGAAGATCTGAGCTGTGAGCGCGGCGGCCATCAGCGCAACTCCCGCAAAACGCGAGCGCGACGTCAGGCTGGATTTCTTCCGCGGCCTGACGATGTTCATCATCTTCATCGCCCATGCCGATCTGAACCCGTGGAACGCCTGGATTCCGGCGCGGTTCGGCTTCTCCTCGGGCACGGAACTCTTCGTCTTCTGCTCGGGGCTGGCGAGCGCGATCGCCTTCGGCTCGGTCTTCGTCAAGAGCGGCTTCTGGCTCGGTGCTGCGCGCATCGTCTATCGGCTCTGGCAGGTCTACTGGGCGCAGATCGGCGTCGTGCTCGTCGTCATCGGGGTGATGTTCTCGGCCGAGACGCTGTTTCCCGGGCGCGGCCTCAACACCGATCCGCTGCCGGATCTGCTGCGCGATCCTGCCACCGCCATCGCCGGTCTTTTGACCCTGCGCTGGCTGCCCGGCTATCTCGACATCCTGCCGATGTATCTGGTCATTCTGGCCCTGATCCCGGTCATGATGGCGGCGTCGCTGCTGCACCGTCTGCTGCCGGCCGCCCTGTCGCTTGCGCTTTACGCGCTTGTCTGGACCATCGGGATCAACCTGCCGGGCAATCCCTGGACCGGCTTCGGCTGGTTCTTCAATCCCTTCGCCTGGCAACTGATCTTCTTCACCGGCTTCGCCCTCGGCATGGGTTGGCTGAGGGCTCCGCCGCTGCGGGACCGGCGCTGGCTGGCGCTGGCGGCGGCCATCGTCGTGGTCAGCTTGCCGCTGAGCTTCTGGGGCTTCCATGCCGCGCTGCCTGCGCTGGAGCGGGCCTACACGGCGATCCTGCCGGGCAACGAGAAGACCGACCTGCACTGGCTGCGCTATGTCCATTTCCTCGCGCTGGCCTATCTGGTGCTGTCATGGGTCGAGCCGCGCCGCGCCCGCCTGACGCAAGGGCTCGCGATGATCGTGGTCAAGGTCGGGCGGCAATCGCTCGCGACCTTCCTCGTCAGCCTCGTCGCGGCCCGCACCGCCTCGCTCGCGTTCCATCTGCTCGGCGCAGATGCGCTGGTCAGCCTCGCCATCAACCTCGCCGGCATCGCCATCGTCATCGCCACCGCGCTCATCGTCGGCTGGTTCAAATCGTCGCCATGGGCGATGCGTCCGGCGCCCGCGAGGCAGCCCGTTCAAACTGTTGACGAAACTGCCGCGGCGGCGCCCAGGCCGCGCCAAACCGATCAAAACCCCGTCACGAAACAGTTATTGCCCAGCGCCTGAACGTGAAAACCATCCGGATTCGGGGCTGGTAGAAGAAAATCCATCTGTCCGATCAGGGCGCGGCAGCGAGGATTTTCATGTTCACCGACGCTTACGGAAACGCCACCAGCCTGGCTTGCGAGATCGCGGTCGGCCATTGGAACGAGACCGTGGAGGCTGTTCTGGCGCACGCCCGCAGCGCGCCGGACGAACTGGGCAAGACGCTCGCCGCCGATCCGCTGTTCGCGCAGGGGCATGCCACCAAGGGCATCCTGCTGTTGACGCTGGCGCGGGCCGAACTCGTCGGCCAGGCCCGCATCTGCCTCGACACCGCCCGCGCTGCGGCAGCCGCCCGGCCGACGCTGGAGCGCGAGCGCCGCTACATCTCCGCCCTGCAGCTCTGGCTCGATGGCGAGCCGGCGCGTGCGGCCGATGTCTTCGAGGTCGTGCTCTCGGATTGCCCGCGCGACGTGCTCGCCTTCAAGCTGGTGCAGGCGATCCGTTTCATGATCGGCGACATCCGCGGCATGGCCCGGGCGGGCGCGACCACGCTTGCGACCTTCTCCGAGCGCAGCGCCACCTCAGGCTATGTCCGGGGCTGCCAGGCTTTCGCGCTTGAGGAACTCGGCCATCTCGGCGATGCCGAGGCGATGGGCCGCGAGGCCGTTGAGCTTGCGCCGCGCGACGCCTGGGGCCGCCATGCCGTCGCGCATTGCTTCGAGATGACCGGCCGCGCCAGCGACGGCGTCGCCTGGCTCGGCCAGTCCCGCGAATGGGAGCATTGCAGCAATTTCGGCTTCCACCTGCATTGGCACATGGCGCTGTTCCAGCTCGAACTCGGCGAAATCGACGCCGTGCTCGATCTTTACGACACCGCCGTTCGCGCCGCGCCGACCGACGATTTCCGCGACCTCGCCAACGCCGCCTCGCTGCTGCAACGGCTGGAGCTGGAAGGCGTCGATGTCGGCTCGCGTTGGGAGGAACTCGCGCTGATCGCCGAGGGCCGGGTCAACGACCGCCGTCTCGTCTTCGCCGATCTGCACTACATGCTGGCGCTGCTCGGCGCGGGCCGCCAGGACGCCGCCGCGACCGTGGCCGCAAACCTCGTCCGCGATTCGCGAGAAGGCCGCTCGCATGATTCCCGCGTCGCCGGCGAGACCGGTGCCGCGACCGCGCAGGGGATCATCGCCTTCCGCCGGGGCGATTATGCCGAGGCCGCGCGCCTTCTGCGTCTGGCCGCGCCGCATCGCATCGGTGCCGGCGGATCGAACGCCCAGCGCGATGTCTTCGAGCAGATCGCCCTGGAGAGCCTGGTCAGGTCCGGCGATTTCGCGCAGGCCGAAACGCTGCTCGGCCAGCGGCTTGCCGCACGCGGCGGGCGCAACCGCTTCGCGGCGCGAAGGCTCGGCCGCATCGCGTCGGGCCGCGAGGCGAGCGCGCGGCTAGGCGCGCTGCTGGTGGCGGCCAGCGAGCCGGCGACCCATCACTGAGATCGTTTCACGGCGATGTGTGCGGGTCGCTGGTGGTTTGGCTCAAGCGCATGTGAAGCGCCGTTGATGGATGTGTCTGGACCGGCGTGGCTGCTCTCGGCACGTTTGCGCTGAAGACAGTCGCATCCCAGGGGAATTTATCATGCGCGTTTCGTTATGGTCGTTCTGGCGGCGTCCGGCGCTGGCCCTGTCGCTTGCGGCGGGCTTCGCCGTCAGCGCCGCCTTGGGTGGCGAGATCAACGATGTCGATGGCCCGGCGATCAAGGGCTACGATCCGGTCGCCTATTTCACGGCCGGCAAGCCCGTTGCCGGCTCGGCGCAGTTCACCACGCTCTACAAGGGCGCGACCTTCCGCTTCGCCTCGGCCGCCAATCGCGACGCCTTCGTCGCCGCGCCAGACAGATACGCGCCGCAATATGGCGGCTTCTGCGCCTATGGCGCGGCCGGCGGCTACAAGGCCGTGATCGACCCTGCGGCCTACACGATCACCGACGGCAAGCTCTACCTGAACTACAGCACCCGCGTTCAGAGAAGCTGGAACCAGGACCAGGCCGGCTACATCGCCAAGGCCGACAAGCAATGGCCCAGCGTCGCCCTGCAGGACAAGGTCAACCGCTGAGGCGGGCTTCGCTCACGATACGCAGGGCTGGCTCACGGCAGGCTGACCAACTGCGCCTCGGCGGCGTAGCTCCGCTCTCCGCCTGAGACGATGCTGCCGGCGACTTCGCGGATGATCGCAGCCAGCGCCTCGAAATCCATCCGACGCGGTGAGGTCTTGCGCCAGACCAGTCCGATCGCGCGGCTGGGCTGCGGCGCGGCGAAGCGGAACAGTTTGACGGGCATGTCCGGCCGCCATTCGATCGGCAGCGCCATCGCTGGCATCAGGGTCGTCCCGAAACCGTTGGCGACCATCTGCATGATCGTCGACAGGCTGGATGCGCCGTATTGTCGGCGCTGGTCTGTCCGCGTCGAGCCGCAGAAGCTCAAGGCTTGGTCGCGCAGGCAGTGGCCTTCCTCCAGCAGCAGCAGGTTCTCGCCCGAAAGCGCGGCTTCCGGCGTCACCGTCGCGCCGCCGGCGATGGGATGGGCCGGCACCACCAGCAGGAACGGGTCGTCGAACAGCGTCAGCGTCTCCAGCCCGGCGCGCTCGACCGGCAGCGAGAGCAGCGCGACGTCGAGCCGGCCCTCGCTGAGATCCTCGACCAGTGTCGCGGTCTGCGTCTCGCGCAGGCGCAGTTCGAGGCCGGGATGGCGCTTCTGCAGCAGTGGCAGGGTCGCCGGCAGCAGATATGGCGCGATCGAGGGAATCACGCCGAGATCGAGCGGTCCGCTGAGCAGGTTGGGGCGGTGCCTCGCATGATCCACGAGATCGTTGGTCTCGATCAGGATTCGGCGTGCCCGCTCGGCGACCTCGATACCCGTCTCGGTCAGGCCGATCGCGCCACGCCGGCGCTCGACGAGCTGGCAGCCGAGCTGCAATTCGAGCTCCTGAATCTGCAGCGAGAGCGCCGGCTGGCTGATATGGCACTCCTCGGCCGCCTTGCCGAAATGGCGGTGACGGGCGACGGCGGCGAAATAGCGAAGCTGCTTCAGGGTGATCATCGCGATTTGATAAACTTATCGAAAGCGCGCGTAAACGGTATTGGACATCATCGTCACAAAGGGATGTTAGTTCGTCCAATTCCAGTTCCGGCAGGGCGCTCGCCGCGCCCTGTCTCCAGCGGAGGCTTCCCATGTCGAAGATCATGACCACAACGGCCGGCGCGCCGATCCCCGACAACCAGAACTCCCTGACGGCCGGCGAGCGCGGCCCTGTTCTGCTGCAGGACTACCAGTTGCTGGAGAAGCTGGCCCATCAGAACCGCGAGCGCATCCCCGAGCGCGCCGTCCACGCCAAGGGCTGGGGCGCGCATGGCACGCTGACCATCACCGGCGACATCACGAAATACACCAAGGCCAAGGTCTTCAAGCCCGGCTCGCAGACGCCGATGATCGCGCGCTTCTCGACGGTGGCCGGCGAGATGGGCGCCGCCGACGCCGAGCGCGACGTGCGCGGCTTCTCGCTGAAATTCTATACCGAGGAGGGCAACTGGGACATGGTCGGCAACAACACGCCGGTCTTCTTCGTGCGCGACCCGGTCAAGTTCCCCGACTTCATCCACACCCAGAAGCGCCACCCCAAGACCAACCTGCGCTCGCCCACCGCGATGTGGGATTTCTGGTCGCTCTCGCCTGAAAGCCTGCATCAGGTCACCATCCTGATGTCTGATCGCGGGCTGCCGACCGATGTGCGCCACATCAACGGCTACGGCTCGCACACCTTCTCGCTCTGGAACGATTCAGGCGAGCGCTACTGGGTGAAGTTCCACTTCAAGACCATGCAGGGCCACAGGCACTGGACCAATGACGAGGCGGCCGTCGTCGTCGGCAAGACCCGCGAATCGACGCAGGAAGACCTGTTCAACGCCATCGAAGGCGGCGATTTTCCGAAGTGGAAGATGCAGGTCCAGATCATGCCGGAGCTGGACGCCGAGAAGACGCCCTACAACCCCTTCGACCTGACCAAGGTCTGGCCGCATGCCGACTATCCGCTGATCGACGTCGGCATCGTCGAGCTCAACCGCAACGCCGAGAACTATTTCGCCGAGATCGAGAACGCGGCCTATTCGCCCTCCAACATCGTGCCGGGCATCGGTTTCTCGCCCGACAAGATGCTGCAGGCGCGGGTCTTCTCCTATGCCGACGCCCACCGCCACCGGCTCGGCACGCATTACGAGAATATCCCGGTCAACCAGCCCAAAAGCCCGGTCGCGCATTATCACCGCGACGGCCAGATGAACACCTATGGCGGCATCCGCACCGGCAACCCGGATGTCTATTACGAGCCCAACTCCTTCGGCGGCCCGGTCGAGGCGCCCTCCGCCAAGGAGCCGCCCTTGCGCATCTCGGGCGATGCGGCGCGCTACAACCACCGCATCGGCAATGACGACTACTCGCAGCCGCGCGCGCTCTTCAACCTGTTCGACCAGGGCCAGAAGGACCGCCTCTGCGCCAATATCGCGGCCGCGATGGGCGGCATCCCCAAGGAGATCGAGGAGCGCCAGCTGGCGCATTTCGACAAGGTCCATCCCGACTACGGCAATGGCGTGCGCCGCGCGCTGGCCAAGGCCGACGGCCGCGAGCGCCCGGGCATCTCGGTGACGCCGGAGACCCCGCAGCAGGCTGCCGAATAAGCGCTGCGCTGCTCGAAACGAAAGAACCCGCCTGCTTGCGCAGGCGGGTTTTTTGCGCGGCGGCCGCCCACCGCCCTCATCCTGAGGAGCTGCGAAGCGGCGTCTCGAAGGATCCTCCAGAGGTATCCGGAGCCTTCTGGCGTATCCTTCGAGACGCGAGCTTTGCTCGCTCCTCAGGATGAGGGCGGTGAGAGACAAACCGACATCCGCGCAACCGCCTCAGGCGCTCGCGACCCGCTGCATGAACTGGTGGACGGCGGTTTCCAGCTTCTCGGCCTTGTCGGCGAGCCTCTCGGTCGAGCCCAGCACGTCGCCTGCGACCTCGTGGGTGCGCGTCGCCGAATCCCGGATCGTCGAGGTGGTCTGGGCGAGATAGGCGGTTCCGGTCGCGACCTCGTCGATGCTGCGGCTGATGACATAGGTCATCTGGCCCTGCTCCTCGAGCGCGGCCGCGATGCCGACCGTGCGCTCGTCCATCTGCAGCATGCCGGCCGAGAGGCTGCGGATGTTCCGCACGGCCTGCATCGTCGCCTGCTTGATCTCGGCGATCTGGGCGGCGATGTCCTGGGTGGCGATGGCGGTCTGGTGCGACAGCGTCTTGACCTCGGCTGCCACGACCGCGAAGCCCCGCCCGGCGTCGCCGGCGCGCGCCGCCTCGATCGTGGCGTTGAGCGCCAGCAGGTTGGTCTGCTCGGCGATGCCGCGGATCAGCGCGACGATGCCGTCGATCTTCTGGACCGAGAGGTCGAGCTTGTCGACGGTGACGTTGGTCGCCTGCGTGTTGTCGTTCATCTCGGCGACGAGGGTCTGCGTCGTCACGAGCTGGCGGTCGATCGCGCCGATCGCCGAAGAGAGCTGCTCGGTCGCTGCCGCGACATCGGCGACGTTGCGCGAGGACTCTTCCGAGGTGGCGGCGACCGCGATGACCTCGTCATTGGCCGTGTCGGCGATCGAGGCGAGTTCGCCCGCCGTCTGCTTGAGATGGCGGATCGAATCGAGCACGCCGTCCAGCGTATCGAGGAATTCGGTGTCGAAGGAGGTGATGATCTCCTGCAGCCGCTTGCGCCGCTCCGCCTCGCGCTGGGCGAGATCGTCGGCGAGCCTGGCGGCCTCGCTTGCAGCGTCTTGCGCGGCCGCCGGCATCAGGACCGGCGCAGCCATCGCACGGCGGTTGGCGACGATCGCGGCGATGATGACAAGAACCGTCGCCAGCGCGCTGCCCGTCAGGATGTCACGAAACGGCGTGATGGCCGCGATCGCCGTGGCTGTCGCGCAGGCCAGAGACAGCCAGAGCAGCAGAAGGGCGGGCCCGGCGAAGGCGGCGCTTTTGCCGTCCTGGTCTTGGGCCGGATTGGAAGCGGTCATGGCGTCTCGATGTCTCGTCGGCAAGCGAACGGGATGGACTTCGAATTATTGGCCCGACACCTGCGCCCCGACTGAAAAGAAGCAGAACAGTCTGAACATTGCTTTAATCGTCGCTTCACCATCCCTTTGCAATCCGGCTCGCGCTAGCCATCCGGGCTTGCGGGCGCGAGCCGTTTGTAAGGGGTTCAGGCGACGGCGCGCATGCGCAGGGCTTGCTCGCCCATGGTCGCGAGTTCGATTTCGGCTTCGAGCCGCGCCGCCTTGATGCGGGCGACCGCGTCGCTGACGTTCTGCGCCGAATGCTTGGCCATCACCTGCATCCGGAAGCGGGCGGAACCCTTGCCGACGGCCGGATACTCGACGAGGTTGCAGAGCAGGCCCAGTTCCGGCAGGCGGCGCGAGACGAGGCGGGCGAGCCCCTCGGTGCCCATCTTGACCGCGACGATCGCCGACGGGTCGCCGTAATAGTCGAGGCCGGCCGCCGTGAGCTGGCGGCGCAGCTCCAGCACATTGGTCATCAGCTCGTTGCGCAGCACCTTGCCTTCGGGCGAGTCGATGATCTCGAAGGCCTTGAGCACGATCGCAGCGTTCACCGGCGACATCGCGTTCGAGAAGGTGGCCGGCGCCGAGTAGAAGCGCAGATACTCTTTGATGGCGCGGTCCTTGACCGCGACGAAGCCGCCATTCGAGGCGAAGGTCTTGGAGAATGAGCCCATCACGATGTCGACCTTGCCGATCATGTTCTGGATGCCGATGTGGCCGCGTCCGTCCTCGCCGAGCGCGCCGAGATCATGGGCGACATCGACCATCAGGGTCGCATTGAACTCGTTGCAGAGCTCCTGCATCGCGGCGAGGTCCGGCGTGTCGGAGTCCATCGAGAACAGGCCTTCCGTCACCACCATGATGCCGTTCTCGGTGTCGGTGGAGCGGATCTTCTCCAGCCAGCGGCGGCAATGGGCCATGTCGAGATGGCGGAACTGGTAGATGTTGCGAGTGGCGGCGTTGGCCCCCTCCTGCAGGCAGGTGTGGGACAGCGTGTCCATGACGATGTGGTCGGACGAGCGCACCAGACCCTTGATCACGCCAAAACCAGCGCCCCAGCCGGTCGGATAGAGCAGGGCGTCCTCCATGCCGAGGAATTCGGCGATCTTGCGCTCCAGCGCGACCGAGGCCGTGGTGTTGCCGACGAGCGCGGGCGAGCCGGCGCTGTGGACGCCGTAGCGCTCGATCGCCTCCAGCGCGGTCGCCTTGATCTCGGGGTTCGAGGACATGCTGAGATAGTCCTGCGAGGCGAAGTTGACGCCCTGCATGGCGATGCCACGGTCGTCGGCGGCAGACACTTCCGTGCGCGGCCCGAAATCCGTGGCGCGCGAGAACGGCCAGACGCCGTTCTGGCGACGCAGGTTCTGCCATTTGAAGAAGCTGCCGACGCGGCGCTCGAGATCGTTGCCCACAGGCACCCGGAAATCGCGCATGCTGCCCGTCAGGGCGTCGGCGGGAACCTCATTGTAGATCGTCTTCATCACCCGACACCCCAACCGAAACTGTTGATCCGCGATCTTGTTCGTCGCTGGGAGTGACCTTGCGCGCCGTCATTTAAGATTGAGTTGAAAAACCAAGTATTTCATTGTGTTAGCTGTAATTTAACTGTGTCGCGCCGGGCGTGGTTACCAAAGAGTCGGCGCAGTTCTGTTCCTGTCGGCGGGGATTCAACCCTGAGGATCATCAATCAGTTTTGCGGCCGGCTGGCACAATCAGTGCGTGCGTGACCATTCGTTGACTCTCTTCGGAAGCGCATCTGTTCGATCGCCCGGTGCAGCCTGCCCCATCGAACCGCGCGGGCCGTCCAGCTCGCCTTTACCGGAATGGCGTGGATCGCCTGCTGCAAACTCCACGGTCTCCGAAGCGCCATCAAGGAAGGACAATGTCCTGCCCGCTTCAAAGCAGAGGCCGGCGACATCGAGATGGCTCGACGGTGGTGTCGGCACGAGCACGGCCTCGACCGCGGATCGGCCAGCGCGTCTGCGATGTCGGTGGCGACGGGGAAGGGGAAGTCGCGCGCAAACGCCGCCGCTCGCTCCGGCGAGCGGGTGACGGCATGGCGGACATCGACCCGCTCGCAAAGATCGAGCAGGCTGCGGGCATGAGGCAGCACGGCCGCGCGCCCAGCCCGATGATGGCGATGCCGATGCGGCGGCTCATGAGCAAGCTCCGGTCTGTCACAGGGTCGACATCAGGATCGATAGCAGGAATCGGGCTCGGCACGGTTGCTGCCTTGCGCACGCCGGCATACGTCGTGTCGCTCGCGCGATCGTGTCGATCCTGCTCCGGTGAAGGCTCTTCCCATACCGCCGGCTGGCCTATCGTGACCGCGATCACAATCTGCGACCGCCACATCGCCGAGCCAGCTTCATCCGGGATCAGAGGCCTAACCATGACCATCAAAGCCTTCGTCTTCGACGCCTATGGCACGCTCTACGACGTGCAGTCGGTGGCCGGCGTCACCGACGCCGCCTTTCCCGGCCATGGCGACTACATCACGCAGGCCTGGCGGATGAAGCAGCTCGAATACACCTGGCTGCGCTCGCTGATGGGCGCTTACGAGGATTTCTGGTCGGTGACGCGCGCCTCGCTCGCCTACACGCTGAAGACGCTGGGGTTTGAGGCCTCGCCCGAACTCTTCGAGCGCCTGGCCGACGCCTACAACAACCTGAAGCCCTATCCGGATGCGCGGGCCGCGCTTGAATCGCTCTCGGCTTACGACCGCGCCATCCTGTCGAATGGCAGCCCGGCGATGCTAAGCGCGCTCGTCGCCAACAGCGGCTTCGACGGGCTGCTGAAAGCCGTGCTCAGCGTCGACGCCAAGGGCGTGTTCAAGCCCGACCCGCGAACCTACGAACTCGTCGAGGAACAGCTCGGCGTCGCCCGCGACGAGGTCGTCTTCGTCTCGTCGAACGGCTTCGACGTCGCGGGAGCCAAGGCCTTCGGCTTCAGGGTGGCCCGCATCGAACGCGTCTCGCCAGCCGCGCTGCGCGAGGAGCTCGCCGCGCCGGGCACGATCGCGCCCAAGACGATGTTCAGGGCTCTGCGGATGCAGGCCGAGATGCTGGGTCAGGACGCCGACTGGACCATCGCGTCGCTTGGGGAATTGGCGGGGCTTGTCGCGGACGGGCACTGAGGCGCTATGGGGCCGTCGGCGAAAGGGGAGATGGTGCCGCTTGAGGGAACCGCAGAAAATGAGCAAGATACTGAAATAGTTCGATATTATTTTAATAATGTCGGCTTAAGGCCAACAAAAAGGCCAACAAATTTGCGCGGCTGTCGGCGATTTCGGGCGCATTTGGGCGGCTTGAAAGGCCGGCGCGCAATCTTTCGTGATGTTGCCGGGGGGTCACGCCACGCGGCGCATGGCGAAGCTCTTCCCGCCGTCGCCGCTCGAAATCCAGCCCGTCCGCACCAAAGCGGTCAGCGTCGCCGTGACACGGTCGCGGATGCGCTGGCCTTGCCTGAAGGTCGCGGCGATCGACGCGGCGTCCAGTGCGCCCGCAGCGCTCGCGAGCGCCGCCATGACGGCGGCCATCTGGCCGTAGTCGTCTGATGGGAAGGCGGGCTTGCCGCCTTTGGCGACCGTCTCCGCCAGCCCGGCCCCTGCGCCGCCGACCAGCGCGAGCTGCGCCTTGTCGGTTGCGGTGCCGAGGCGCGGTATCTGGAAATCCGGGCGCAGCCAGCGGACATGGCCTGCCCGTTCTTCCCGCGCACGCTCATGGTTCAGCGCCACCAGCCTGGCGAGGATCGTGTCGTCGGGCGCATCGACCGGCCAGCCATAAGCCTCGGCCACGGCTGCATCCAAAGCCGCGTGATGCTCCTGCAAAATCAGCACGAGGCCGTCGTCGAAGGTTCGTCGATCGCCGCCCTCCAGCGCTGCGGGCGCTATCCCCGCCTTCAACGTCTCCAGCACGTTGTAGAGGCCCGTCAACGTCAGTTGAGGATGGGCGGCCAGCACGCGCTTGCGGTGCGCGTCGAGGTCTTCAGCAATCGAGCGGATGACGGATTTCTGCGGTTCCGATGCATCCGGGAAGGGGAAGGGATCGAAAGATCGCACTTTAACATATACTGAATCGTTTCCGATCCCCAGCCATGAACAAGTCTTCCGCGTCCACAGTCGGTGAATTTGCGATGAAAGAACACCAAGAACAAACGCGTCTTGGGAGCCAATCACCATTAATTTTTGATCTGGCATCAATTCGCAATCAAGAAACTGAAAAACACGATGCTTGGCAGTTTGTACCGTCACAATATAACGCTGAATCCCCTGCAAAAAAATGCGCATCTCCTGCCGAGGCTTGCAGAATGTCCACCAACGCTCCGCATATTCTTGCGCATCTCGCGTTGTTGATCGTCGCGCGGCTTCTTCCCGTTCTGGCTTCGAGGTCGAAGCCAGATGTTGGTAAGCTTCAGGA
>JBKJSB010000366.1:0-18950 GCA_046593015.1 Allobosea sp. | reverse complement strand
CGCAGCAGCATCGCAGCGGGCACGAAGACGTAGGTGATGAAGTCGACCACGAGATCGAGCTGCGCGCCGTCATAGCGCCTGGCCAGCTTCGCCACGTCGAGCCGGCGCGCCATGGGTCCGTCGAGCGCATCGACCGCAAGCGCGGCTCCCAGCCAGATGAAGGCGAGCGCAAGGTCTCCGGCGATCACGGCCTGCAGCGCCAGCAGGCCGAGCGCCGCCCCCAGCGCCGTGAAGACATGGACGCCATAGGCCAACGCTTTGCGTAAAGCAGCCCGCCGGGTCTCTTTCACGCAAGCGCTCCCCGGTTAACCAACGTTGAAACAACCCTGTCGCATTGAGCGAAGTCTAACCGGCTTTTAACCGCGCCGCCCGCATCTCGAAAGCACAGGGAGGATCGCATGCCGGCACGACGCACAGCCATCTCAGCCTTCATGCGCGCGCTCGCCGCCACGGGCCTGCTCTCGCTGCTGGCCGAGCCGGCCGCCGCGCTCTACCCCAAAAAGGGCGACAGCGAACCCCATGCCGGCGTGCGCAATGCGCGGCGCATGACGATCCAGGGCATCGACGTCTCGCGCTGGCAGGCGCAGATCGACTGGAGCAAGGTCAAGGACGCCGGCACGCGCTTCGCCTTCATCAAGGCGACCGAAGGCGGCGACCATCTCGACCCGAATTTCCGCCGCAACTGGGCCGACGCCAAGAAGGCGGGTGTGCCGCGCGGCGCCTATCATTTCGTCTACTGGTGCCGGCCGGCCAAGGACCAGGTCCGCTGGTTCAAGAAGAACATCCCGCGCGATCCAGACGCGCTGCCGCCGGTGCTCGACGTCGAGTGGAACGGGGAATCGGCCAAATGCGGCAAGAAGATCCCGAGAGACAAGGCGCTCGCCAAGATCCGCGAAATGCTGCGCGGGCTGCAGGAGCACACCGGCAAGAAGCCGATCATCTACACCGACATCACCTTCCATGAGGACGTGCTGGAAGGGCAGTTCAACGACCATCCCTACTGGCTGCGCTCGACGGCGGCACCGCTCAAACATCGCTACGAGCGCGAGAAATGGGAGTTCTGGCAGTTCACCACGACGGGCAAGGTGCCGGGCATCACCGGCGACGTCGACCGCAACGCCTTTTACGGCACGGAAGCCGAATTCGCCGCCTGGCGCGCGGGCCGCTTCGACATCGGCGCGCGCAAATGGCGCGGCGGCGAACCGAAGGTCGCGGGGCCAAAACCGCCCGCGACGTCGGCCGGATCGCGCGCGCCCAAGGCCGCCGGCGGCACGCCGCTCAGGATGGCGCCACCCGCCAAAGTGCCGCAACGCACCGTCGCCAACCGCGATGTCGGGACGACGGGATCGATCGCGGTCGATTGATCGCGATCAGTCCCCGCCTCACTGCGGGAAAATGTCCCGCGGCAGCCGATCCGGATCGTAGGTTCCGGGCTTGGCCTTCCGGATCGACTGCACGATCCACGCGCCGAACATGACGATTCCGGCAAGCGCGCCGATCACCTCCAGCCCGGACGCGCCTCGCGACAGGGCGGTCGACAGAATGAACAATCCCACGCCTCCGAACGTGAGTAAGAAGAGCACGAACGCGCCGATCATGACCTTGTGGCGCTCTTCCGACACACCGCGCAGGAAGCGGATGCGGCCGCGCTCCGCCTGCGGGATCCGGCGATGCAGATCCTCGGCGAAGGCGATATAGCCGACATCGCGGTCCCGGTCGTTCGTGCCCCAGGGCGAGGTCGAGTAGATGCTCAGCGGCAGGCCATGCCGGAACCTCAGCTCCATCATCGATTCCCATGGCGCGTTCTTGCCGCCATGCAGGGCCTGGATGCGGATGCTCTCGAACTCACCGAAGGAGCGCAGACCTTCGCGCCCATCGAACTCATAGGCGATGCCTTCGTCGCTAACCGTGACAGCGACCTCGGCATGCCTGAGCCGCAGTCCGTCGCCGCGGACGCAGAGATCATAGGCGAGAGGTGCGGAGGGTTGGGACGCGGCGGCCATGACGCATGGTGAGCCTGCCGCGCGCAGGACGCAATTGCCTCAATCCAGCGGCTTCTGGTCCGCGATCGCCGCCGCCGTCGCCTTGGGGGCGTTGAGCGGCCGGTGACCCGACACCTCCGCCCCGGCATCGGGCGCGAGCCGCGCCATCCAGATCACCGAGGAGGCCGAGATCAGCCCGACCAGCACGAAGGCCGGCCAGAAATCATTCGCGCCCAGCACCTTGCCGCCATTGAGCAGGTTGGCGCTCTCCAGCGCGAAGGCTCCGATGGTGACGCCGAGGCTAAGCGATAATTGCTGCGCCACGCTGGAGAGCGAGGTCGCGCCCGACATCTCCCTGTTCGACACGTCGGCATAGCTCAGCGCGTTGATGCCGGTGAACTGGAGCGAACGGAAACAGCCGCCGATCAGCAGCACCGCCAGCATCAGCCAATGCGGCGTCGTCGGCGTGAACAGCCCCGAAGCCGCCAGAAAGGCCGCACCGATCACCGCATTGAAGGTCAGGACGCGGCGGAAGCCGCCATAGGACAGGATGCGCCTGGCCAGCGTCTTCATGATCAGCGCGCCCGCCGCCGAGGCGAAGGTGATCAGCCCCGATTGCAGCGCGTCGAGCCCGAAGCCGAGCTGCAGCATCAGCGGCAGCAGGAACGGGATCGCGCCGATGCCGGTGCGGAAGACCGAGCCGCCAATGACGCCGATGCGGTAGGTCGGGATGCGCAGCAGCGCCAGGTTCAGCACCGGATGGGCGACCCGGCGCGAATGCAGCCAATAGGCCCCGAGCGCCGCGATTCCAGCCGCAACCGCGCCATAGGACGCCGCCTCCGGCACGAGATGACGCCCGCCAGTGGCCAGCCCCAGCATCAGGCTGGCGAAGCCGAAAGCCGAGAGCAGGAAGCCGCGAATGTCGAGCGGAGCGACATCCTCCTCTCGCACATCCTCGAAGAACAAAGTCGCCAATACGAGGCCGACGATGCCGATCGGGATGTTGATGAAGAAGATCCAGCGCCAGTCGAAATAGGTGGTGATGAAGCCCCCGAGCGGCGGGCCGACCACAGGCCCTACCAGCGCCGGCACGGTGAGATAGGCCAAGGCCGAGACGAGCTGCGATTTCTCGACGCTGCGCAGGATGACGAGCCGGCCGACCGGCACCATCATCGCTCCGCCCATGCCCTGCACGAAGCGCGCGCCGACGAAGGCCCCGAGCGAATTCGACATCGCGCACAGGATCGACCCCAGCATGAAGACGCAAAGTGCGGCCCGAAAAATCGTGCGCGCGCCATAGCGGTCGGCCATCCAGCCCGAGATTGGAATGAAGACCGCCAGACTCACGAGATAGGAGGTCAGCGCCAGCTTCAGCGCGATCGGGTCCTCGCCCAGCGACTGCGCGATCACCGGCAGCGAGGTCGCGATCACGGTCGAGTCGGTGTTCTCCATGAACAGCGCACAGGCAACGATCAGGGGCAGGAGTTTGGCGCGCTGCAAGGCGGGAGACTTTCGCGACGACAGGCCGGCAGACTTAGCGAGGCAAAACCGCGCTGGCGAGCCCCCGCGCACGCGTAGCGGCCCGCGCCAGGAGTTTCCAACGCATGAACGGGCCATGCGATCTCCGCACACAATACGAGGAATGCCACAACAGACATGCACCCGACGCAACGATTATCGAGCCTTGCCGACCCCATCTGATCTCCGACCCAGGATGAGCTTGAGCCTTCGAAAAACCAGCAGCGGGCGCTTAGGCGCCAGCCCAGGAGATGATCTATGATCGGAACTTCGGTCCAACGCGCGGGCCGCCGCCGTGGTCATGCCGATCGGGCGCGCGCCGGCACCCGAAGCTGGACGCCAGCGACCGGCCCGGCAGCAGTGAATCCCGCCTCCCGCGCCGGCGTCGGTCGGCGCGGGACTTGGCGCCGCACAGGTTTTTCGCAGCGCACTCTAGCGGCCCTGTCACACGCGTGATAACGGGCCTCGTCAACCCGGTGGCGGGCGCTGATCGCCCACCCCGCAAGCGCCGGCCTATCCGGCATCGGAGTTGACGATGGCGAACCTCACTGACATCCGCGACGGTCTCACCTTCGACGACGTGCTCCTGGAGCCCGGCCCCTCCGAGGTCATGCCCGCCGATGTCGACATCACGACGAAGCTGACCAAGACCATCACCCTCAACATGCCGATCATCGCCTCGGCCATGGACACGGTGACCGAGGCGCGGATGGCGATCGCGATGGCGCAGGCCGGCGGTCTGGGCGTGATCCACCGCAATCTCGAGGCCGACCAGCAGGCCGCTCAGGTCCGGCTCGTCAAGAAGTTCGAATCGGGCATGATCGCCAACCCGATTACGATCTTCCCCGACGAAACGCTGGCCGATGCGCTCGCGATCATGAAGCACAATTCGATCTCGGGCATTCCGGTGGTCGAGCGCGGACCGCAGGGTCACAAGGGCAAGCTCGTCGGCATCCTGACCAACCGCGACGTGCGTTTCGCGGCCAACCCCGACCAGCCGGTCTCCGAGCTGATGACGAAGGACCGCCTGATCACCGTCCGCGAGGGCGTCAGCCAGGACGAGGCGCGCCGCTTGCTGCACCAGTTCCGCATCGAGAAGCTGCTCGTCGTCGACGACCACTACCGCTGCATCGGCCTGATCACCGTCAAGGACATGGAAAAGCAGGTCGCCCACCCGACAGCCGCCAAGGATTCGCATGGCCGGCTGCTGGTCGCGGCTGCCACGACCACCGGCGATCTCGGCTTCGAGCGCTCGGAACTGCTGATCGACGCAGGCGTCGACATCATCGTGGTCGATACCGCCCATGGCCATTCCGCCAAGGTGCTGGAGGCGGTGACGCGGGTGAAGAAGCTTTCCAACGCCGTGCAGGTCATCGCCGGCAACGTCGCAACCGCCGGCGGCGCGCAGGCGCTGATCGACGCCGGCGCGGACGCGATCAAGGTCGGTATCGGGCCAGGCTCGATCTGCACCACCCGCATCGTCGCGGGCGTCGGCGTGCCGCAGCTCACGGCGGTGATGGACGCGGCCTCGGCCGCGCAGCGACATGGCATCCCGGTTATCGCCGACGGCGGAATCAAATACTCAGGCGATCTCGCCAAGGCCCTGGCGGCAGGGGCTTCCTGCGCGATGGTCGGCTCGCTTCTGGCGGGCACCGACGAGACGCCGGGCGAGACTTTTCTCTACCAGGGCCGCTCCTACAAATCCTATCGCGGCATGGGGTCCGTCGGCGCGATGGCGCGCGGTTCGGCCGACCGCTATTTCCAGCAGGACATCAAGGACGCGCTGAAGCTGGTGCCCGAAGGCATCGAGGGCCAGGTCGCCTATAAGGGGCCGGTCTCCAGCGTGCTGCACCAGCTCGCCGGGGGCTTGCGCGCCGCGATGGGCTATGTCGGCGGCAAGGACCTCGCCGACTATCAGGCCAAGGCCCGCTTCATCCGCATCACCAGCGCGGGCCTGCGCGAGAGCCATGTCCACGACGTGACGATTGTGCGCGAGAGCCCGAACTACCCGACCCGGTCCTGAAACAAGACTTCGCAAAGAGGCGACCATGACCATCAAGCTGATCTACCCGGCGCTCGCCCAGATCCTGTGGACCTTCGTGGTGCTGGTCATCATGTTCCTGCGCCGGCGCAGTGCGCTGGTCGGCAAGGAGGTCCGGATGGCCGACGTCGCGGTCTCGACGGAAGCCTATCCAGACCGCGCAAGGCTGGCTGCGGCGAATTTTTCAAACCAGTTCGAGACGCCCGTCCTGTTCTTCGCGCTGATCATGCTGGCGATGGAGGTCGGCGCCACCGGCTACATCATGACGGCGCTGGCCTGGGCCTTCGTCGCGACCCGCGTCGCCCATACGCTGGTCCATACCGGGTCGAACCGGCTGCAGACCCGCGCGCTGGTCTTCGCGGCAGGTCTCGTCTGCCTGTTCCTGATGTGGGTCGGCGTCGTCGCCACCATCATCTAGGCCGTCTCGTCAGGCGCGCGTTTCCCCTGCGGCACGCCCCAGAGGAAACCTGTCACATCCGCGCGACATCGGCGGGTAAACCGTGTTTTGCGCTTGCGCCCAAAAACGCGTCTCGGCATGCTAAATGCTTGCAGGTGGAGCGGTTTGGGGACGACCGTTCCATTTGGTACAAACGAGCCAGGTCCCCCTCTGGCGCAAGGCTATTTGGCATGGCGGTTCTGACGTTCGGGCGTGTTTTCGTCCTGGCAGCGGTCGGCGTCGTCGCCACTGGCGCGGGGCTTCACTATACGGGCCGGCCCGTGCCCGCCCCGCTCGACAAGATTCCCTACGGCAAGGTCATCCCGCCCTATACGGTCGCCGAGGCCAAGCCGGCCACCGGGGCTGGCGGCCCGCGCAACGCGGCCCCCCAGAGGCCGCCAGCCACGATTGTCACCGCCATCGCCGAGCGTCGCCCGATGCCGGTCAGGCTGGAGGCGATCGGGACCGTTCAGTCGCTCTCGACCGTTTCGGTCCGCTCGCGGGTCGACACCCAGATCATCGAGGTCGGCTTTAAGGATGGCGGCTACGTCACCAAGGGAGATGTGCTGTTTCGGCTTGATTCGCGGTTGGTCGAAGCGCTGGTGAAGCAGTCAGAGGCGGGCGTTGCGCGCGACAAGGCATCGCTGGCCGCCGCCGAGTCGGATCTGCGGCGCGCCGAGGAACTCGCCCGGCGCGACTTCGCGACGGACCAGCGTCTGGAAACGGCGCGAACAGCGGTAGCCACGCTGCGGGCCGCGATCCGCGGCGGCGAGGCTGCGGTGGAGGCGCTGAAGGTCCAGCTCACCTACTACACCGTGCTGGCGCCGGTTTCCGGCCGCATCGGCGTGGCCGGGCTCAAGGAGGGCAATATCGCCAAGACCGGCGACAACTCGGCGGTCCTTGTGACGATCAACCAGATCGACCCGATCTACGTCTCCTTCGCCTTGCCGCAGCGCCATCTGCCCGAAATCAGGACCGCAATGGCGTCAGGCGCCGCCACCGTGCGCGCCACCCAGCAGGGCGTCACCGAGGCGGCCGAGGGCAAGATCGCCGTCATCGACAACCTGGTCGACGCCACGACCGGCACTATCCAGATGCGCGCCATCTTCGACAACGCGAAGGAGACGCTCTGGCCCGGCGCGCTCTGCCAGGTGCGGATCACGCTGCGGGTCGAGCCGGACGCCATGACCGTGCCCCGAGAGGCCGTCCAGAACGGCCAGAGCGGGGCCTTCGTCTTCGTCATCGAGGACGGCATCGCCCGCACGCGGCCCGTCGTGGTCGATCGCAGCATCGACGGTCGCGTCGTCCTCACATCGGGCCTCAAGGGCGGCGAGGCCGTCGTCGTCGATGGCGCGCTGCTCCTGACCGACGGCGCCCGCACGGTCGAGCGCAATCGGGGCGGCAGTGGCGGCAAGCCGCCTGGCAACCTGACCTCGCAGCGGGGGAGCTCGACCTGATGAGTTTGCCGGAGATCTGCATCCGCCGCCCGGTCATGACCACGCTGATCATGGCCACCTTCCTGATCTTCGGGCTGTTTGCCTTCAAGCAACTGCCCGTGGCGGCGCTGCCGCGCGTCGATTTCCCGACCATCAACGTCAGCGCCCGCCTGCCGGGCGCGTCGCCTGAGACGATGGCCTCTTCGGTCGCCGCTCCGCTGGAGCGCGAATTCGCCTCGATCTCGGGCATCACCTCGATGTCCTCGGTCTCGCAGCAAGGCTCGACCTCGATCACGCTGCAGTTCGACCTCAACCGCAACATCGACGGGGCGGCGCTCGACGTGCAGGCGGCCCTGAGCGCGACCGCGCGGCGGCTGCCGCCGGAACTGCCCTCCCCGCCCAGCTTCAGGAAGGTCAACCCGGCCGACACGCCGATCCTGTTCATGGTGCTGACCTCGGCCACCAAGCCGCTCTATGAGGTCCATGAATTCGGCGAGAACATCCTGCAGCAGCAGATCTCGCAGCTCAACGGCGTCGCCCAGGTCAATATCTTCGGCGCGCAGAAATACGCCGTGCGCATCAAGATCAATCCCGACGCGGTCTCCTCGCGCGGGCTCGCTTTGCAGGATGTCCGCAACGCGGTCGCCGCCGCCAACTCCAACGCGCCCGTCGGCTCGCTCAACGGCGAGAACCAGCGCCTTACGCTGGGCGCCACCGGCCAGCTCGAACGCGCCTCGGAATACGGCAACCTCATCGTCGCGCAGAAGAACGGCGTGCCGATCCGGCTGGAGGATCTCGCGACCGTCTACGACTCGGTCGAGAACGACCAGACCGCGAGTTGGTACAACGGCCAGCGCTCGATCATCCTGGCGGTCTACCGCCAGTCCGACGCCAACACGGTCGAGGTCGTCGACAGCATCCGCAACCGCATCGACGCCTATCGCGCGCAGCTTCCCGCCGCCATCGACCTGCACATCCTCAACGACCGCTCGATTCCGATCCGCGAGGCGGTCGAGGATGTCGAGTTCTCGCTCGTACTCGCCATCGTGCTCGTCATCATGGTGATCTTCTTGTTCCTGAAGAACCTGGCTGCCACCGTCATCCCTGCCCTGGCGCTGCCGATCTCGCTCGTTGGCACCTTTGCCGCGATGTATGCGCTCGGCTATTCGCTCGACAACATTTCACTCCTGGCGCTGACGCTTGCAGTCGGCTTCGTCGTCGACGACGCCATCGTCATGCTGGAAAACATCATCCGGCATATCGAGATGGGCAAAAAGCCGTTCCAGGCGGCGCTCGACGGCTCGCGCGAGATCGGCTTCACCATCATCTCGATCACCATCTCGCTGGTCGCCGTCTTCATCCCGGTCTTCTTTATGGGCGGCGTCGTCGGCAAGGTCTTCGTCACCTTCGCTGGCACCATCTCGGCGGCAATCATCGTCTCTGGTTTCGTCTCGCTGACGCTGACCCCGATGCTCTGCGCCCGCTTCCTCAAGGCGCACGACCACCACAAGAAGCCCAACATCGTCGAGCGCGTCTTCGAGGCCGGTTTTCAGGGCATGCTGACGGCCTATCGCGTCACGCTGGACTGGACGCTGAAGGCCCGCTTCCTGATGCTGCTGCTGACGCTGGGCACCGTCTGGTACTCGGCCCATCTCTACACGACGGTGCCCAAGGGTTTCTTCCCGATCGAGGACACCGGTCTGCTGCGCGGCTCGACCGAAGGCCCGCCCGACACCTCCTTCGAGGCGATGGCGTCGCGACAGCAGCGCGTCGCCGAGATCGTCAAGGCTGACCCGGCCGTCGATTACGTCACTTCCAATATCGGCGGCTTCAACGCCGTCAACGCCGGCTTCATGTTCATCGCGCTAAAACCCAAGGCCGAGCGTGATCCCGCAAACGTGGTGATCGGCAGGCTGCGCCGCGCCACGTCCGAAGTGCCTGGCATGACCGCCGTCTTCCAGCAGGTCCAGAACATCAACCTCAACGCCGGACGCCCGGCCCGGGCGCAGTATCTGTACCAGTTGCAGGGGCCGGACCTGAACCAGCTTTTCACCTACGCGCCGCTGCTGCAGCAGCGGCTCAGCCAGATTTCGCAACTGCGCGACGCCACGATCGATCTGCAGCTCCGCAATCCCCAGCTTTCGATCGAGATCGACCGCGAACGCGCCGCGAGCCTCGGCATTTCGAGCGACCAGATCAGACAGGCGCTGGGGAACGCCTTCGGGTCGCGCCAGATCGCCACGATCTTCACGCCCGCCACGGATTACCAGGTGATCATGGAGGCCGATCGGGCCTATCAGCAGGATCCCGGCGTGCTGTCGCGTCTGCAGCTCAAGGCGGCCAACGGCCTCAACGTGCCGCTGGAATCGCTGGCAACGATCAAGCCGACGGTCGGCCCGCTGGCGGTCAACCGCATCGCCCAGCAGCCGGCGGTGACGATCTCGTTCAACACGGCGCCCGGAATCTCGCTGGGCGACGCCGTCAACGCCATTCGCGCCGCCGAGCGCGACGTCAACCTTCCGGCCACGATCAGCAGCAGCTTCGCGGGCTCTGCGCAGCTTTTCCAGGACTCACTGAAGGGCCAGGGGCTGCTGATCGTCGCCGCGATCCTGGTGATCTACATCATCCTCGGCATTCTCTACGAGAGCTTCATCCACCCGATCACGATCCTGTCGGGCCTGCCCTCGGCCGGACTGGGAGCGTTGCTCGCGCTGCAATACTTCAACATGGACCTGTCGGTGATCGCGATCATCGGCATCCTGATGCTGGTCGGCATCGTCAAGAAGAACGCCATCATGATGGTCGATTTCGCGATCGAGCGACGCAAGATGGGCGACGACGCGCTGTCGGCCATCCGCGAAGCGGCGCTCGTCCGCTTCCGGCCGATTATGATGACGAGCTTTGCCGCCGTGTTCGGCGTTCTGCCGATCGCGATCGGCCATGGCGCGGGCGCGGAACTGCGCCAGCCGCTTGGCATCGCCGTCGTCGGCGGCCTGCTCGTCTCGCAGCTGCTGACGCTCTACATCACGCCGGTCGTGTATTTCTATCTCGACAAGGTCGACAGCTGGCTCTCGGGCCGCAACCGGCGCAAGCCGGTCGAGATCCTCGGCCCGGCCGCGCCCGTCGCTGTGCCGAGCGCGGTTCACAAGCCCGATCTGTAGTCCACAGGCACGTCCGCCGTAGACGAGAAGCCCGCTGCAACATCCCGTTGCGGCGGGCTTTTTCGTCGCGCCGGCGCGTTAAGCATCCTCGCCATTCCGGCGGGATAGGCCGCTTGCGCCGTTGAACCTTAACGAAAAGTAAACTAGAGAAATCTGGCGGCGGACGAGTGAACAAGCGTGCAGTGGAGTTGACGCGATGTTGCGTGTCCGTGACGATCAGAAGGCGGACGCTCGCGCGCCCGCCGGAGACACTTCGACCCAGGGCAGGACAGGCAGACCAGCTGGCGCGATCCGCGTCGCCGCGCTCGGACTTTTGGGTCTGGCGCTTGGCGCTGGCGGCGTGGTGCTGACAGTCTCGGTCGTCCAGGCCGAGAACGATGCCGGCATCCGGGCCTTCTTCACCGATCAGGCCCCGCGCAACGCTGTACGCTACACGGCCCCGCCGCCCGTCGCCTACAGCTCGACAAGGGCCTATGCCCCAGTCGAAAGGCGCTGGTACCAGAACGTCTTCCAGCAGCGCCCGGATGGCCGACTGGCCCAGCCGCCGCTCGAACTCAATCCGTTCAAGCCGCGCAGTACGGCTGCGGCGGCGCCGTCCCGACCGAAGAAGAACCAGCAGGTCGCTGCCCGGCTCGACACCGTGTCGGGTGCGGCCGACGTGGCGCGCACCATCTGCGTGCGCCTCTGCGACGGCTTCCATGCGCCGATCGGCTATCTGCGCTCGCAGGCCGAGATGAAGGGCCATGAAGCGCTCTGCCAGGCGATGAACCCCGGCGTCCCGGTCAAGGTCTTCCGCGTCGCCGCAGGCGCCGACACCATCGGCGACGCGCAGGCCGCCGACGGCAAGCGCTACAGGGCCCTGCCCGTCGCCTATGGCCACGAGAAATCCGCCGATCCGGCCTGCCGCCCGGCGATCGTCCAGGCCGGCGAGCGCCGCGTCTCGCTACTGCGCGACTTCACGCTGCGTCCCGGCGACAGCGTCGTGCTCGACGGCAAGGTGCGGACCTTCGCCGGCTCGCAGCGCTGGCCCTATCGGCTGCAGGATTTCCGCGATTTCCGCAGCTCCGCTGACCTCAGCACGGGCCAGCGCCGGGCAATCGACGCACTTGTCGGCATCTCCCGGAAGGAAGCGCAGGCCAACACCCTGCGCCGCCAGATGCGCCTGCGCGAGGCGAGCGTCCAGGACGGCACCGTCGCCAACGACGCGACCGCACTGCGCGGCACGCTCGATCCGGCGTCGCGCGGCACGGTCCGCATCATCCCGATCTCGCGCTGAGTCGGCATACGGACAGCCTTTTTTCCACATGGAAGGGGTGCGGAACGCCCCTTCCAAAACCTCGGAAGACGCTGCATTTTGATGAATTCTAATCTTGATACAGTTTAGAGTATTTATAACTATCTGATTTCACAGTCTTTTTTATTGACGCTTGGGATTGGTCGCTCTACCGCTCCGGCTCATCGCGCCGCCTGCCTTGGCCTGATCCCGAAGGAGCGAACCATGAAGCCGACGACCTCCCTCTCCGCCCTCGCTGTCGCATCGTGCCTGTTGGCCGGGCCGGTGCTGGCCCAGAGCGTCAATCTCTACACCACCCGCGAGCCCGGCCTGCTCAACCCGGTTCTGGAGGCGTTCACCAAGGATACCGGCGTCAAGGTCAATGCCGTGTTCCTGAAGGACGGGCTGCAGGAGCGCGTCGCGGCCGAAGGAGCCAACAGCCCCGCCGACGTGATGCTGCTGGTCGATGTCGGCCAGATCGACGCGCTCGCCCAGGCCGGCATCACCCAGCCGGTCCAGTCGGCCATAGTCGACAAGGCCGTGCCTGCCGCCCTGCGCGGCGCCGGAAACAACTGGGTCACCCTGACCCAGCGCGCCCGCATCGTCATCGTCTCGAAGGACCGGGTAAAGCAGGACGCGATCACCTATGAGGACCTTGCCGACCCCAAGTGGAAGGGCAAGTTCTGCATCCGCGCCGGCCAGCACCCCTACAACAACGCCTTCTTCGCAGCTTATCTCGCCCGCAACGGCGCTGAGAAGACGGAAACCTATCTCAAGGCGCTGAAGGCCAACACGGCCCGCAAGCCCGGCGGCGGCGACCGCGAAGTGGCGCGCGACATCCTCTCCGGGCAGTGCGACATCGCCATCATCAACACCTATTACCTCGGACTGATGAGCAAGGCGGCCAACGAACAGAAGGGCTGGTACGAGGCAATCAAGCCGCTCAAGACCACCTTCGCCAATGGCGGCACGCATGTGAACGTCTCGGCAGCGGCCATCGCCAAGAACGCGCCAAACAAGGCCCAGGCCGTCAAGCTGATCGAATACATGCTCGGCGAGAAGGCCCAGACCCTCTATGCCGACGGCAATTTCGAGTTCCCGGTCAACCCGGACGTGAAGGAAAGCGCCGCCGTCAAGCTGCTTGGCGCGATCACGCCCGACTCCACGCCGCTCGGCGACGTCGCCAAAAACCGCAAGGCCGCGGCCGATCTCGTCGACAAGGTCGGCTTCGACAATTGAGCCTGAGCCTGCCCGCCTCTCACCCGCGACGGTCGCCACGCAAGTGGCGGCCGTCGAACCGTTTCGTCTGGGCGGTGCTGCTGGGAGCATGCCTCGTCGCGATGCCGCTGCTGGCCCTGGCCGCGACCGCCCTCTCCTGGCAGGCGGCGTCGATCTGGCCGCATCTGGCTGCAAACGTCATCCCGCAGGCGCTGGGCGGCACGGTCGCCCTGCTCGCAGGAATCGGCCTCGCCTGCGCCGTGATCGGCGTCGGCACGGCCTGGCTGGTGACGCAGTATGAGTTTCCCGGCCGCCGCCTGTTCGAATGGGCGCTCGTGCTGCCGCTGGCGATGCCGACCTACATCACGGCCTATATCTACGTCGACTTTCTCGGCTTCCAGGGTCCGCTGCAAACCGCTCTGCGGGCGCTGACCGGCTGGCGCAGTCTGCGGGACTACTGGTTTCCCGATCCGCGCAATCTCGCGGGCGCGATCTTCGTGATGGCGGTCGTGCTCTACCCTTACGTCTATCTCAGCGTCCGGGCGCTGTTTGGGCTGCAAAGCGCGGCCATCGTCGAAGCCGGCCGTACGCTCGGCGCGACGCCCCGCCAGCTCTTCTGGCGCATCGGCCTGCCTCTGGCGCGGCCGGCGCTTGCGGCCGGCCTGACGCTGGCGCTACTGGAAGCGCTCAACGATATCGGGGCCAGCGAACATCTCGGCGTGCGGACACTGACGCTGTCGATCTATACCACCTGGCTCAACCGCGGCTCGCTGGCCGGCGCGGCCCAGATCGCCTGCATCATGCTGCTCTTCGTCGTTGCGCTGATCCTGATCGAGCAGCGGCTGCGCGGCCAGCGCCGCTTCGCCCTGTCGGTGCGCCAGCCGCGCGCGGTCGGCCGCGCGCGGCTCGGCGGCCGGCCGGCCGCACTCGCCATTCTGGCCTGCGCCATACCCGTCCTGCTCGGCGCCGTCCTGCCGATCGGCTTTCTGGCTTCGGAGGTGATCCGCCGGGGTCTCCTGACGCAGATCGATGGCGCGCTGCTGATCCATCTCGGCCATACCATGCTGCTCTCGGGGCTGGCGGCCGGCATCGTCGTGGCCCTGGGCTTAGCCATCGCGGCCGGTGCGCGCCAGGGCCGCGAGCCTTGGCTGCCGGCCGCCCTGCGCGCGGCCTGCCTCGGCTATGCCTTGCCTGGCGCGGTGCTGGCGCTCGGCCTGCTTGGACCGCTCGCCGCCTTCGACAATGCTTTCGCCAATGCGATGGTCGCGTGGTTCGGGCTCAATCCCGGCCTGCTGCTGATCGGCTCGGGCGCGGCGCTGGTGATCGCCTATGTCGTGCGCTTCCTCTCCATCGCGATCGGCGGCATCGAAAGCGGCCTGTCGCGGATTTCGCCGCGCGTCGACGATGCGGCGCGAGCGCTCGGAGCGGGTGCGCCGGAAGTACTGCGCCGCCTGCATTGGCCGCTGGCCAGACCCGCGATCGCGGCTGCCGCCCTGCTCGTCTTCGTCGATTGCATGAAGGAACTGCCGGCCACGCTGCTGCTGCGACCGCTCAATGTCGAGACTCTGGCTACGATCGTCTACGGGCATGCCTCGCGCGGCTCCTTCGAGGACGGCGCGCTGGCCGGGTTGCTGATCGTGCTGGCCGGGCTCTACCCGGCGGTCATCCTGGCCCGCGCGGGCGCCAAGCCCTGACCGGAACCCTGCCCTGACCGGAACCTTGCCCTGACCGGAACCCTGCTCTGACCGGAAACCTCGCGTAACTCGACAACCCGCCAGCATCGTCATACACCGGACACGCCTTTTCGAAGCCGGCGCGACGCCTGCTTCGCTGCTCTTCTGGGCCCATGACACGACGCGCCAAAATCCTTCTCGGATGTCTCGCCATCGCTCTGGCGCTGCTGGGGCTGCAATCCTGGGGCGTTGCCGTCGGCCGGGTCGAGACACATGTCATCGCGGCGATCGAGCGGCGCACCGGCCTGGTGGTGACCGGGCTCGAGAAGGCCGAGATCGCCCTGCTGCCGCTGCCCCGGATCAGCCTCTCCAACGTCGCTTTTGCACAGAAGGAGGGCCCGCTCGCCGGCAAGGCGCTGCGGCTGAGGGCGCGGCTGCGCCTGCTGTCGCTGGTCTCCGGCGAGATCGCCTTCGACCGAATCGATCTCGTCAGCCCGCAGATCGACATCGCCGCCGGCGGCGAAGGCGATACGCTCGGGGACTGGTTCTCAGGCCCGCTCTCCCTGCTCGAGCCCCTGCTCAGCCAGAGCAAGATCGTGATCAGCTCGGGCTCGGTCTTCGTCCGGTCGCAAGGAGCGATCCGCACCATCCTGCGCGACGTCAATCTCGTCGCCGGCGACCGCGCGGCGCAGGATCCGCTGGTCATCGATGGCTCGCTCAACTGGCGCGGCGTGAGAACCGATATCGCCCTGCTCTGGCCGATGGCCGGCGACCGGGCGCGGCTCAGCCTGAACGCAACCTCGCCCCTGCTTTCGCTGCGCTTCGACGGCCTGCGTTCCGGGCTCACCGAACCGGTCGTCAACGGCCAGCTGACCCTGACGACGCGCAGCCTGCCAGCCCTGCTCGAATGGTTTGGCGAGACGCCCCGGCTCGCAGGCGCCATCGGCACGCTGAACCTCTCGGCTGACGCGCTGCTCAAGTCACGCGAGGCCTCGCTCAGCCAGGTCGTGGCCAGCATCGACGGCGAGCGGCTCGACGGCGCGATCAAGCTCGCCGATCTCGGCCCGCGCTGGGCGCTGTCGGGCACACTCGCCGGAGCGACGCTCGATCTCGGCCGCGCGGCCGCGCGGCTTGGCCTGATGCCCTCGGCCTTCGGCCAACGCGATACGACACCACTCGATTTCGAGGCCTGGACCAGCCACGACATCGACCTGCGGGTTTCGGTCGATGCGGCGCGCTTCCACGGCGCAAGGCTGACCGACCTCGCGACGCAACTCCTCGTTCGCAAGGGGAGGTTCGAGGCCGCGCTGCTGCGCGGCGCTGTCTATGGCGGCGCGGCCAAGGGGCGCGTGCTCGCCGTCATCGCGTCGGGCGGCGTCGATCTCAGGCTTCAGGCCGGGCTCGACCGGATCAATCTCGGCCAGGCGGCTTCCGACATGCCCGATCTCGGCCGCCTGAGCGGAACCGGCAACCTGCAGCTGGCGCTGGAGGGCGTCGGCGGCAGCTGGGAGGACATGCTGGCCTCGTTCAACGGCAAGGCCGGGCTCGTGCTGCGACAGGGCGAGATCGGCGGCGTCGCCTTTGCCGATCTGCTGCGCCGGATCGAGCGGAACCCGGGCCTGGCGCTGCGCGACTGGCGGCAGGGCAAAACGGCGTTCGAAACTGCGGCGCTGCAGGCAAACGTCGCGAACGGCGTCGCGACGCTGTTCGATTCGCAGATGTCGGGAGCCGCCTTCCGCCTTGCGCTTTCGGGACAGGCCTCCCTGCCCGGCCGCTGGCTCGATATCGCCGCCCTGCTCTCGCCGCCGGGCGGTTCGCCGAGGGTGCCCTTCGTGCTGCGCGGCCCGCTCGACGCGCCGACGCTCGAACTCGATGCCGACAGCGCCCGGCGAAACACCGGCGCGCTGACCTTCCCGATCCAGCTCTCGCGCTGACAGGCAGCCGGCGGTTTACGCGCCGCCGCCCTCCCCGGCTTCGGCCTCGCCCTCGACCGCCGGCTCATCCTCGCCATCGTCGCCGATGCGCTCGACCGAGACGACCTTCTCGCCTTCGGCCGTGTCGAAGATGGTGACACCTTGCGTCGAGCGGCCGGCGATGCGGATCGGCTTGTCGCCTTCCACGGGCATGCGGATGGTCTGCCCGCCATCGGAGATCAGCATGATCTCGTCGCGCTCCTCCACCGGGAAGGAGGCGATCAGGCGGCCATTGCGATCGTTGACGACCATGGCGACGATGCCCTTGCCGCCGCGCCCGGTGACCCGGTACTCGAACGAAGACGTGCGCTTGCCGTAGCCGTTTTCCGACACCGTCAGGATGAACTGCTCGGCGAGCTGCATCTGCACGCGCTTGTCGCCGAGTTCGACCTCGCCGGCGCTCTCCTCCGGCTCGCTCGCGGCCTGGACGGTCTCGGCTTCCTCGGCCTCGCCGCTGATGGCGCGGCGGGCGGCGGCTGCGTCCTTCAGATAGGTCGTGCGTTCCTCGGGCGTCGCATCGAGATGCTTGAGGATCGCCAGCGAGATCACGCTGTCGCCCTCGGCCAGGTTGATGCCGCGCACGCCGGTCGAATCGCGGCCCTTGAAGACGCGCACCTGCGGCACCTCAAAGCGGATGCACTGGCCCGCAGCGGTGGTCAGCAGCACGTCGTCATGCTCGGAGCAGATCTGCACGTCGACGATCGAATCGCCCTCGTCCAGCTTCATCGCGATCTTGCCAGCGCGGTTGACGTTGACGAAGTCCGACAGCTTGTTGCGGCGGACATTGCCGGATTTGGTGGCGAACATCACGTCGAGCGTGTCCCAGCTCTCCTCGTCCTCCGGCAGCGGCATCACGGTCGTGATGCCTTCCTTGGGATCGAGCGGCAGCATGTTGACCAGCGCCTTGCCGCGCGCGTTCGGGGCCGCCAGCGGCAGCCGCCAGACCTTCTCCTTGTAGGCCTGCCCCAGCGAGGAGAAGAAGATGATCGGCGTATGCGTGTTGGCGACGAAGAGCCGCGTGACGAAATCCTCGTCGCGCGTCGCCATGCCCGAGCGGCCCTTGCCGCCGCGCTTCTGCGCCCGATAGGTCGAGAGCGGCACGCGCTTGATGTAGCCGGCATGCGACACGGTCACGACCATGTCCTCGCGGGCGATCAGGTCCTCGTCGTCGAGGTCGGAACCCCAATCCTGGATGATGGTCCGGCGCGGCGTGGCGAAGGCGGCCTTCACCTCGGCTAACTCCGTCTTGATGATATCCTGGATGCGCACGCGCGAGCGCAGGATGTCGAGATAATCGGCGATCTCGGCGGCGAGCTTCGACAACTCCTCGCCGATTTCCTCGCGGCCGAGCGCCGTGAGGCGGGCAAGGCGCAGTTCCAGGATCGCGCGGGCCTGCGCGTCCGAGAGCTTGTAGGTGCCGTCGGCGTTGATCGGATGGCGCGGATCGTCGACCAGCGCGATCAGCGGGGCGATGTCCTCGGCCGGCCAGTTGCGCTCCATCAGCGAGGCATGGGCCGAGGCCGGGTTCGGCGCGGTCCGGATCAGGCGGATGACCTCGTCGATATTGGCGACGGCCGTGGCGAGACCGCACAGCACATGGGCGCGCTCGCGGGCCTTGTTGAGCAGGAAGCGCGTGCGCCTTGAGACGACCTCCTCGCGGAACTCGACGAAGGCCGAGATGAAGTCCTTGAGGTTCAGAACCTCGGGCCGGCCGCCGGTCAGCGCGACCATGTTGGCGCCAAACGAGGTCTGCAGCTGGGTGAAGCGGTAGAGCTGGTTCAGCACGACGTCGGCGAGCGCATCGCGCTTGATCTCGATGACGACGCGCACGCCCTCGCGGCTGGATTCGTCGCGCAGGTCGGAGATGCCCTCGATGCGCTTTTCGCGCACCATCTCGGCGATCTTCTCGACCATCGAGGCCTTGTTCACCTGGTAGGGCACCTCGGTGACGATGATCGCCTCGCGCTCCTTGCGCAGCTCCTCGATATGCGTCTTCGAGCGCATCACGATCGAGCCGCGCCCGGTGTGATAGGCCGAGTGGATGCCGCTGCGGCCCATGATCGAGGCGCCGGTCGGGAAATCGGGGCCGGGCACGATCTCGATCAGCTCGTCGATGGTGATCTCGGGATTGTCGATCAGCGCGATGCAGGCGTCGATGACCTCGCCGAGATTATGCGGCGGGATGTTGGTCGCCATGCCGACCGCGATGCCGCCGGCGCCGTTGACGAGCAGATTGGGG
>JBKJSB010000254.1:0-3048 GCA_046593015.1 Allobosea sp. | reverse complement strand
CGCCGGCGCATATAGGTCAGGATCTCCTGGAACAGCCGCCAGCCCTTGGAATGCCAGAACACGACGCCCGGCCCCTCCTCCTGGAAGTGGAACAGGTTCATCTCGCGGCCGAGCTTGCGGTGGTCGCGCTTCTCCGCCTCCTCGATCTGCTTGAGATGAGCGTCGAGCTGTTCCTGCTTTGCGAAGGCCGTGCCGTAGAGCCGCGTCAGCATCGCGTTGTTGCTGTCGCCGCGCCAATAGGCGCCCGCCACCTTCATCAGCTTGAAGGCGGTGCCGACCTTACCGACCGAGGTCATGTGCGGGCCGCGGCAGAGGTCGATCCACGCGCCCTGGGCATACATCTTCAGCGTCTGGTCGGCAGGAATCGCATCGACCAGCTCGACCTTGTAGGCCTCGCCCTTCTCCGCGAAGAAGGCCTTGGCCCGGTCGCGGCTCCATTCCTCCCTGGTGAAGGGCGCGTCACGGGCGATGATCTCGCGCATCTTCGCCTCGATCGCCGGGAAATCCTCGGGCGTAAAGGGCTCGTTGCGGGCGAAATCGTAGTAGAAGCCGCCCTCGATCACCGGGCCGATCGTCACCTGCGTGCCCGGCCAGAGCGCCTGCACGGCCTCGGCCAGCACATGGGCGCAATCGTGCCGGATCAGTTCAAGCGCGCGCGGATCGTCACGGGTCAGGAACTCGATCTTCGCATCGCGGCCGATCGGGTCGGCGAGATCAACGACGACGCCGTCGAGCGCCATCGCCACCGTGCGCTTCAGCAACGAAGGGGAAATGCCGCCTGCGATCGCCGCTCCGGTGATGCCGGAGGGGAAATCGCGCTGCGCGCCGTCGGGAAATGTCAGGGAGATCGTCATGGATCAAAGCTCCTGCTCACTCGGGGAAACGAGCCCCGTAAGCCAAGGCCTGCTACTGAAATGGAGGTCGAGTTCCGTCGCCCGCAGCAGGTTCCGCGTCGGAATCGAGAGCAGGCGGCGCGTTCACCCCGCGCCAGCGCCCATAACGCCACGGCCTATACCAGCGCGCATGCGGGGGCAATTCCTCGCAGACCAGATCGATGCCGGAGGTGCCGAGCGGCGTGCAGCGGCAAATCCGCGCAAAGCCGACCCAGCCGCCGCGCCACAGGCCGAAGCGCTGGATCGCCTCGTCCGTATACTCCGAACAGCTCGGCCAGTGCCGGCATTGCCGGCCGATCAGCATCGACAGGCTGAGCTGGTAGCCCCGGATCAGCCAATGCGCGCCGCGTCTTGGAGCAGCCCTCAATCGGGAGGCGACATTTAAACCAGAAGACTTGGCAAAAAGACGTGACAAGGCGCGATTCGATGCCATTTCATCGCGCTCATCGTCGCAGCCGGGATTCGCCATGCTCCACCCTCTTCCACGAACCGCGCCGCGCCGCCAGATGGCGGCCGTGCTGGCGCTCGCGGCAGGCCTCGCGCTTCCCGCGCTCCCGGCGCTCGGCCAGCAGCGCGCCAGCCTGCTCTGGCTCGATGCCGGCAGGATCGACATCGCCCGTGTCATCGGATTGCCGCCGGCGCAGAACTCGCCCGAGCAGCGGGCGGAATTCGAGCAGGTCCTGCAAATCAGCTCGACCCGGACGCCCGAGCGAGAGAAGCAGGCTATCGCCGACCAGTATCAGACATTGGCGCGCTTTCTCGACGGGATCGATCATTCCTTCGTCGAGAACACGCAGCGCGAGATGCGGCTCTTGTTCCGGGAGGCGCAGGTCGAACTCGGCATCGTGCTGCTCGGCGTTCGTCGCCTGACCAACCGGCAAAGGCCGTTCACGGTCTGGAACAAGGTCCGGGTCAAGCCGTGCCCGGGCGGCAGGCCCGACGGCTCGTCTTTCCCGTCCAGCCATGCGGCGACGGCCGCCCTCTATGCCGAATTGCTGACCGAAGTCGTTCCGGAACTCGCCGAGAAATTCGAGGCCCGCGTCAAGGATTACGGCCAGAGCCGGCTGGTCTGCGGCTTCCATTATCCGACCGATCTCGTCGCCGGCGACAAGGCCGGCCGGGCCGTGGCGAAGGCGCTGCTGACTGAGCGCGCCTTCCGCGCCCGCTTCGACGAGACGAAGCCGGAGATCCGGCAGGCGTTTGGGCCAAAATAGTTTACTCGGCCGCCTCACGACGTCGGGCCTCGATCTGGCCGATCGCATCGACCACCGCATCGAACGTCAGCATGGTCGAGGCGTGGCGGGCCTTGTAGTCGCGCACCGGCACGAGCACGGCGAGATCGGCCCATTTGCCTTCCGGAGGCTCGGCGCTGTCCTTGAGAATGGCGCGGGCCTGCTCGCGGACCTGGCGCAGTTCCTGCGCCGTCGAGCCGACGACATGGCGCGCCATGATCGAGGACGAGGCCTGGCCGAGCGCGCAGGCCTTCACGTCATGGCCGAAGCGGGTCACGACATCGCCGTCCATGCTGACATCGACCGTCACGGTCGAGCCGCAGAGTCGCGAATGCGCCCTGGCAGTTGCGTCGGGCGTGGGCAACCGCTCCAGCAGAGGGATGTCGGCGGCGAGCTCGAGGATGCGCTTGTTGTAGACGTCGCTCAGCATGTCATCGTTCCCGCCGGACTGGAATGCGCGGCGTCAGGGCCAATATAAGAGGACTAATATAGGAAGCGCCGCGGAAATATGGGAGGCCTCTGGCCGACCAAGATGAATGCGCGGGAAACTTGTCCGATCGCCTCGCACCGGCTGGTCCAAGGCCGAACCGGCTGCGTAGGAGGTCAACCGTAACGGGAGGCGCCACATGAACCCTGTGGTTAAGTCCTTGTCCGTCGAGCGGGCGCTGAGCCCCTCTGCAGACAAGTTTCTAATCAAGCAGCCGTCGCAGGAGGAGGCCGAGGCGGCCGTGCGCACGCTGCTGCTCTGGGCGGGCGACGATCCCTCGCGCGAGGGGTTGCTCGACACGCCGCGCCGTGTCGCGAAGGCCTATCGCGAGTTCTACAAGGGCTATGACGAGGACGCTGAAGACATTCTCGACCGCGTCTTCGTCATAGCCCTTGTAGAACTCGCGATAGGCCTTCGCGACACGGCGCGGCGTGTC
>JBKJSB010000237.1:0-3156 GCA_046593015.1 Allobosea sp. | reverse complement strand
GGCTGAACAGGTCCGCGAGACGGCGGCGAAGCACTTCGCCGGCCAGCGCGATCTGGTGCTGGTCGCCTTCGACGATGATCGCCTCGGCGAGGCCCTGCGTTACGAACCCTCGCGCGGCGGGGCGCTGTTTCCGCATCTCTACGGCCCGCTCGACCCGAAAGCGGCGCGCTGGGTCGCGCCGCTTATGCAAGGCGACCATGGCCTGCACCTGATCCCGGAGGATGTCGCGTGATCGGCGAGCTTTTCAAACTTGCGCGCCCGCTGATCCACAAGCTCGACGCCGAGACCGCGCACCGCCTGACGGTGGCGGCGCTTGCGGCCGCCCCGCCGCTCAGGCCCTCGGCCGACGACCCCGTGCTGGCGACGCAAGTCTTCGGGCTGAGCTTTCCCAACCCGGTCGGGCTCGCGGCCGGCTTCGACAAGCATGCCGAGGCCATCGACGGCGCGCTGGCCTTAGGCTTCGGCTTCGTCGAGGTCGGCGGCGTGACGCCGCTGCCGCAGCCGGGCAATCCGCGCCCCCGCGTGTTCCGGCTCGTGGAGGACGGAGCGGTGATCAACCGCTACGGCCTCAACAGCGACGGCATGGACGTGGTCGCCGGGCGGCTACTGAGGCGGCGCGCGCGCGGCGGGATCGTCGGCGTCAATCTCGGGGCCAACAAGGAGTCCGCGGACCGAACGGCCGATTACGCCGTGCTGACGCGAAAACTTAGCCCCGTCGCGGATTTCCTGACGATCAACGTCTCGTCGCCCAATACGCCGGGCCTGCGCGACCTGCAGGGCGAAGCTGTTCTGGACGAGCTGATCGCTCGGGCGCTCGAAGCCCGTGACGCGGTTGCTCACGCGAGCGGAGCGCGCACGGCGATGCTGCTGAAGATCGCGCCGGACCTGAGCCTGCCGGAGCTCGACGGCATCGTCACGGTGGCCCGCCGGCGCGGCATCGACGGCATGATCGTCGCCAATACCACCGTGGCGCGGCCCACGACCTTGCGCGGCGCGGCGAAGGCGGAGACCGGAGGGCTGTCAGGGCGGCCGTTGCAGGCCGCCGCGACCCGCATTCTGGCGCAGACCTTCCTGCGGGTGGAGCGGCAGTTCCCGCTGATCGGCGTCGGAGGGATCGATTCGGCGGCGGCGGCGTCCGACCGGATCAGGGCCGGGGCCGATCTCGTGCAGTTCTACACCGCCATGGTGTTCGAGGGGCCGGGCCTGGTGAAGACGATCAAGGCCGGGCTGGCCGAGGAGGCGCGCCGGGCCGGTCTGACCCGTCTGTCGGCGCTGACAGGCCGCGACGCGAACGACTTCGCGGATGGAAAAGCCTGAGCGTCAGCGCCGCGACGCGAACAGCCGCGACAGCAGCCAGAGCGGGATCACCAGCAGCGCGCCGGCGATGACCCATTGCCCGACCTCGCGCACGGCGCCGAAGCCGAGATCGCCGATCGACCGCACGAAGCGGGCGGCCGCCTGATAGAGCGCCTGCGGCGAGAGGCCCAGAAACGCCATCGCCGCGCCGACCAGCAGCGAGATGAACAGCAGCCGGACGAGGACGCCGAGCGGCGAGCCGCCCAGAAAGCGTTCGATGTTGCCATTGGCCATGTCAGCGATCCCGTCTTCCGGCTCGATCTCGATAAACCAACAAAAGCGCCGTCCCGGATGCGGCGAAGTGGAACTCCGGAATGACGACGCGTTTTATTGGCCGCCCTGGTTCCAGACAAGCTCAATCGCGTTGAATGAACCCTGAACGGAGCCCTCAAACCGTCGCCGACGCGCCGACGCCCGACCATGCCGTGCCGGCGATCTTGGCGGCGGCGATCACGGCCTGGGTGCGGCTGTCGACATTGAGCTTGGTCAGGATCGCCGAGACATGGGCCTTCACCGTCGCCTCGGAGACGCCGAGCTCATAGGCGATCTGCTTGTTGAGCAGCCCTTCGGACAACATCATCAGCACGCGCACCTGCTGGGGCGTCAGCGTCGAGAGCCTGCGCACCATGTCGGCGACCTCGGCATCGACGGGGCTCGACAGGTCGATGCCCGGCGGCGTCCAGACGCCGCCGTCGAGCACAGCGCGGATCGCCTCGCCCATCTGCGCGACATCGGCCGTCTTGGGCAGGAAACCGAGCGCGCCGAATTCGATGCAGCGCCGGATCACGGCCGGGTCGTCATTGGCCGAGACCACGATAACGGGCACTTCGGGATGGTCGGCGCGCAGGAAAAGCAGCCCCGAAAAGCCCTGCACGCCGGGCATGGTGAGGTCGAGCAGCACCAGATCGGCGTCCGCGCCCATGCCCAGCGCCTCGGTCAGCGCCTCGAGCGAGCCGACCTCGCTGACATCGGCGCCCGCCAGCGCGCTCGACACCGCCTGCCTGAGCGCGCCCCGGAACAAGGGGTGGTCGTCCGCGATCACGATCCGCGTCACAGGCTGCCGACTCATCGCGCTCGTCCTCGTCCGTCCGCTCATCCTGCCCCAGACGCGGCTGCGATCTCAAGCAGCGTGCATGCTGGTGCGCCGTCAGCGCATGAACGCTGGGGATAATGTGCGTCATCTGCTCCCAAACGAGGCCTATTGCAATGCACCATAAGACCGAGGCGGACAGCGCCCCGCCCCGGTTCGGCATCGCTCAGCGCCGGCCGCCGATGAAGGCGACGAGATCGGCGTTGAGCTGGTCCTTATGGGTGATAAAGAGCCCGTGCGGCGCGCCCTCATATTCCTTCAGCGTCGCTCCGGGGATCAGCTTGACCGCCTCGCGGGCCGAGATGTCGATCGGCACGGTCTGGTCGTCGTCGCCATGGATGATCAGCGTCGGCTTGTCGAATTTCGGCAGGTCAGCGCGGAAATCGGTCTCGGAGAAGGCGCGCACGCAGTCGATCGTGCCTTTGGGCGAGGCTTTCAGCGCATGGACCTGAGCCCAGTCGAGGATTTCAGCCGAGACTGCCGCATTCAGCAGGCTGACGCCGAAGAACATCTTACCGAAGCCGGCGAGGAAATGCGGCCGGTCGGCGGTGAGCCCCTCGACCATCTCGTCGAAGACCGATTGCGGCGCGCCGTTCTCATGATCGGGCGTCTTGAGCAGGTAGGGCGTGACCGCGCCGACCAACACGGTTTTGGCGATCCGCGCCGTGCCGTGGCGGCCGACATAGCGGGCAACCTCGCCGCCGCCCATC
>JBKJSB010000206.1:0-26341 GCA_046593015.1 Allobosea sp. | reverse complement strand
GCGCTCTGGACCGGCACCGGCGAGCGCGCCTTCCGGCCGCTCAACAATCCCTCCCGCACGACCGCATCGGCCTTCGTGGATGCGAACCCGCGCGGTTTCGGCCTGATGCAGCGCGATCGCGAGGTCGGGCATTATCTCGACGGCGTGTTCTATGAGCGGCGGCCGAGCCTCTGGGTCGAGACGCAGGGCGATTGGGGCAAGGGCGCGGTCCAGCTCATCGAGATCCCGACCGACGACGAAATCCACGACAACATCGTGAATCTCGTCATCGGTCGGGATCTCGATCAGCTGGACCGCGCCTTTGCCCCAGCCCCCTTGCGTCTCGATCCACAGGCTCGGCCGGCGCTCGTAGAACACGCCGTCGAGATAATGCCCGACCTCGCGGTCGCGCTGCATCAGACCGAAGCCGCGCGGGCCGTTGTCGGCAAAGGCGGAGGCGATGGTGCGCTGGGGATTGTTGAGCGGCCGCCAGGCGCGCTCGCCCGAGCCGGTCCAGAGCGCCAGCCCGTCGGAATCATGCACCTCGGGCCGCCAGTCGACGGCGGTCGCCTTGGCCGTCTCGGAATACCAGAACATCGAGGTCAGCGGCGCGATGCCGAGACGCGCCACGTCGCGGCGCAGATAGAGCGCCTTCTCAATCTCCATGGTGACGCCCTTGCCGCGATGCATCCGGAAGCGGAAGGCGCCGGCGACCGACGGGCCCGACAGGAGCGCATAGACCACGACATGCTCGGACGCCTCCTTGGGCGTCTCGAGCCAGACATGGGTGAAATCGGGAAACTCTTCGGCCTTGCCGCCGACGGCCGGGTCGATCGCCAGACCGCGCGCCGAGAGGCCGTACTGGTAGAGTTCGCCGATGGCGCGGAAATAGGACGCACCGAGGAAGGCGACCCAGTCGTTCTTCTTCCAGTCGAGCTTCTCGCCCTTGCGGCCGGGATGACCCGAGCGGCTTTCCTGAAAGCGGAAGCCGGCAAAGCCCGCGCCCTGCGGCAGTTCGTGCGCGGGCGAGTCCGCCGGCATGTCGAAATAGCGCTCGTTGTAGATGATCTCGCGGGCCTGACCGTTGTCGAGCACATGCATCCGCGCCGGCTTCTGGAAGTAGCGCCCGAGATGAAAGAAGGTCACCGGCCAGGGCGACGGCCCATCGGCCCAGAGCGCCATCTCCGGCTTGAAGCGGATCTTGCCATGGGCGTCGTAGTCGATCCGCTCCAGAACGTCCGGACGCGGGCTCGGCGGAGCCTGATAGGGCTTTGCGGCAAGATCGCGCGCACGCTCCTTCAGCCCGTCGAAGCTGAACGCCTCGGCCGTCCCCAGTGTCAGACCCTGCTGGGCGAGCGCGTCGCGCGAGAAGCCGAGCGCCGCCAGCGCGGCGGTCGCGCCCGCGCTGGCGAGCAGGGTGCGGCGGTCGGGGCGGGGCGGCGTGGCGCGCAGGGTCATGTCGGGCTGAAGCTCGGTTCTGGCGGGGGGTGACTGAATGGAGATTGTCTCGGCTAACCCGTCCCTCTGGCAAGGGCAACCGGGATGCCGGTCGCCTCCCTGCACGCCAAAAATGGCGAAAGCGTCACGCAGGACAGCCCATCGCAGGACGTCTGCACGCTTCTTGCGCTTTCCATTCCGGCACAGGCTGCTCTACAACAACGGCAAGCCGTTCATCGAATGCGGCTTTTGTCTCGGGAGGTTACATGACCATGTTTTCCAAGCGCAGCGGCACAATCGCAGGCCTCGCAACCGCAGCCCTGATCGCACTCAGCCCCGCCCCGGCTCGCGCCCAGGACTTCATCAACGTCCTGACCGGCGGCACGTCGGGCGTCTATTATCCGCTCGGCGTCGCGCTCTCCAAGATCTATGGCGACAAGATCAAGAATGTCCGGCCGACCGTGCAAGCCACTAAGGCTTCGGTGGAGAACCTGCAGTTGCTGCAGCAGGCCAAGGGCGAGATCGCCTTCACGCTCGGCGATTCGCTCGCCGCCGCCTGGGCCGGCGACGAGGAAGCCGGCTTCAAGACCCCGCTCAAGAAGTTGCGCGGCATCTCCGCGATCTATCCGAACTACATCCAGATCGTCGCCTCGAAGGACAGCGGCATCAAGACGCTGGCCGATCTCAAGGGCAAGCGGCTGTCCGTCGGCGCGCCGAAATCCGGCACCGAGCTGAACGCCCGCGCCGTGCTCGCCGCCGCCGGCATGAGTTATAAGGACCTGAGCAAGGTCGAGTACCTGCCCTTCGCCGAATCGGTGGAGCTGATGAAGAACCGCCAGCTCGATGCGACGCTGCAATCGGCAGGCCTCGGCGTCGCCTCGCTGCGCGATCTCGCCACCTCGGTCGAGATCGTCGTCGTCGAAGTGCCGGCTGCCGCGGTCGAGAAGGCCGGCCCGCCCTTCGTCAAGGCGACCATCCCCGCCAACACCTACACCGGCCAGGCGGCAGCGGTTCCGGCAGCGGCCGTGATGAACTACCTCGTGACCCATGAGGGCATGAAGGAAGAGACCGTCTACGAGATGACCAAGTCGATTTACGAGAACCTTGGCGATCTCGGTGCAGCGCACGCCGCCGCCCGCTCGATCAAGCTCGAGGGCGCGCTGGAAGGCATGCCGATCCCGCTGCATCCCGGCGCGGCGCGCTACTTCAAGGAAAAGGGACTGAAGGTCGGCTCCTGAGCCGATCCTGCAGCCAGTCTGACAGGCGGGGCCGGTTCATCCGGCCTCGCCTTTTCTCTGAGCGGAAGACGCGACCATGAACAATGACGAGACGCAGCCCCTGGCGGTGCCGGATATCGGCGGCATTCACACGCAGACGCCAGCGATCCTCGTCGATCCCGAGCATGGTCTTCCTCCCGGCTTCGGCCCGGGCTGGCAGGGCCGGCTGCTGTTCTGGATCGCGGTTGCGTTCTCGCTCTTCCAGATCGCCACGGCCTTCAACGTCCCGCTCGATCATCGGCTCGTCGGCATCACCCTGGTCGATGTCCTGCGCGCGACGATGGCGGCCTGGCTGGTCTGGATCGTCGTTCAGGCCGCGCGGTCGCGGCCGTATCACGGCCTGCTGCTGGCCTGGATCCCGATCTTCGTCGTGGTCGAGCTTCTCGCCCGCTTCGGGGGCTCTCTGCCAAACCAGATCTTGCGGACGCTGCATGTCGGCTTCCTGTGCCTGGTCGCCGGCGGGCTTCTCGCCCAGCACAAGAGCCATACGACGACCGCGCGCGTCCTGGCCTGGTCGCTCGCCGGTATCGGCTTCGTCATCGGTCTCTATCACTGGTTTCTCTACGAGGAGCTTGTGGCGCGCGCGGGCGAGGTCACGTCCGCCGATCTCGTCGTCGGCATCAGCGCCCTCATTGTGCTCTTCGTCATCTGCTGGCGCTTTATGGGCCCCGCCCTTCCCATCGTCTCGGGCCTGTTCCTCGCCTATTGCCTGTTCGGGCAATGGTTGCCGGCGCCGCTGAACCATCGCGGCTATTCGCTGGAGCAGGTGATCGAGCACATGGCCTTCGGCACGGAGGGCATCTACGCCACGCCGACGGGCGTCTCGGCCACCTTCATCTTCCTGTTCATCCTGTTCGGCTCCTTTCTCGAGCGGGCGGGGATGATCCAGCTCTTCACCGACATCGCCATGGGGCTGTTCGGCAGCGCGCGCGGCGGGCCGGCCAAGGTCGCCGTGTTCTCGTCGGCGATGATGGGCACGATTTCGGGCTCCGGCGTGGCGAACGTCGTCTCGACCGGCCAGTTCACGATTCCCCTGATGAAGCGCTTCGGTTACCGCGCCGCTTTTGCCGGCGGCGTCGAGGCAACCGCCTCCATGGGCGGGCAGATCATGCCGCCGGTGATGGGCGCGGTCGCCTTCATCATGGCCGAGACGATCGACGTTCCCTATGCCGATGTCGTCCAGGCGGCGATCGTGCCGGCGATCCTCTACTACGCCGCCGCCTTCCTCGCCGTGCATCTGGAAGCCGGCAAACGCGGGCTGGTCGGCCTACCGCGCGACGAATTGCCGAGCGCCGGCAAGGCTCTGGCGACGAAGTGGTACCTCATCCTGCCGCTGGCCGTGCTCGTCTACCTGCTGTTTTCCGGCTACACGCCGCTCTTCTCCGGCTCGGTCGGCCTGGCGCTGACCGTGGTGCTGATCCTGGGCGGTTCGCTCGCGCTCGGCATCGGGCAGACCGCCTTGCGCGTGCTGTTCTGGGTCGGGCTCGGCCTGCTCTGTGCCTTCTTCTTCTGGTACGGCATCCTGGTCATGGTCGGGATCGTGCTGCTGCTCGTCCTCGCCAGCCTGACCACGCGCGGCGGAACCGAGACGGTGGCCGCCTGTCGCGAGGCATTGGCGGACGGCGCGCGCCAGGCCATCCCCGTCGGCATTGCCTGCGCCGTGGTCGGCATCGTCATCGGCACGATGACATTGACCGGCGTGGGTACGATCTTCGGCAATGCGGTCGTCGCGGTCGGCGAGAAATCGCTGTTCCTGGCGCTCGTGCTGACCATGATCGTCAGCCTGATCCTTGGCATGGGTATCCCGACGATTCCCAACTACATCATCACCTCCTCGATCGCCGCGCCGATCCTGCTGAAACTCGGCGTGCCGTTGATCGTCAGCCACATGTTCGTGTTCTATTTCGGCATCATGGCCGATCTGACGCCGCCCGTGGCGCTGGCGGCCTTCGCAGCGGCGCCGATCGCCAAGGAATCCGGCTTCAAGATCTCGTTCCAGGCCATCAAGATCGCCATGGCGGGCTTCGTCATCCCGTTCATGTCGGTATATGATCCAGCGCTGATGCTCCAGCCCGTGCAGGGCGTGACCGGCTTCGCCTACGTGCTCGGCGCGGCCTATATCATCGGCAAGGCGCTCCTGGCCGTCTGCCTCTGGGGCGCGGCGACGATCGGCTTCCTCAAGCGCGACATGGCGGTGTGGGAAAGGGCGCTGGCTGCGGCAGCAGCGGCCTCGCTGGTATTGGCGCTGCCGATCACCGACGAGATCGGCTTCGGCCTGGCCGCATTGGTGATCGGCGTCCATCTCTGGCGCGCGCGGGCTGCCGAGCGCGCGGTCGCATGAATCTGTCGCCAACCATGAACCTGTCGCTGGCATGAGCCTGTGCCTGGCGGCGGGCGCGCTCGTGGTGTCGCTGGGCGCCGGCGAGATCACGCTCGCCTGGCGTCATTCCGTGCAGAAGACGATCTGGGAAGAGGTCTGGCGGGACACGCCCGCCGGGCTCGTGATGACGGAAGCGCGGATCCAGGGCTCGGGCGCAGGCATGGACCCGCCCGACGGCGCGCGGCTGGAGAACGGCTTCTGGCGCTGGACCCCGGCCTTGCCGCCCCAGCGGGAGATCGTGATGCGGCGCTCGGGCGCGACCGCCGACTGGCAGGTCTGCGTCAGGTCGACCTGCCGGCCGATGGGGGATCTGCTGCCGGCCGAGGCCGACCCGGTGACCTTGCAGCGCTGTTCCTGATCAGCCGCTCTGGCTGACGCGCTCATAGCGGATGACGCGCCGCATCAGGTTCAGCATGGCGTAGGCGGCAAAGCCCGAGAACAGCGCCATCAGCACATAGCCGAAGATCGGGCCGAGATCGAACAGGCCGGCCAGCGCCCAGCCAGCCGCCAGCGCGACGCCGAAGAGTTCGACCGCGATCAGGATGCCGAGCGACACGATCATGATCAGGTTGCCGCCGGTGGTGCGCCCTTGCGCCATTCTCTTGATCCCAGATTCCAGACTGCCAAGACACTTATGCGCGCAACGACCTAGCGGAGGCAGCGGCGGCATGCAACAAAATCGCGCCGCAGCTCGAATTCCTACGACGCCTGCGGCACATGGTTGTCCCCGTCCCGCTTGAAAAGACCCTGATGATCGAGACCCCCGTCTTTGCGTCGGCCGCAGTCGCCGCCCCCCACGCTCTCGCCGCGCAGGCCGGCCGCGCCATCCTCGCCGAGGGCGGCAATGCGATCGAGGCCATGGTCGCGATGGCGGCTACCATCGCCGTGGTCTACCCCCATATGAACTCCATCGGCGGCGACGGCTTCTGGCTGGTGCATCAGCCCGGCGGCAAGGTCCATGCAATCGAGGCCTGCGGGCCGGCCGGATCGCTGGCCACGATCGAGCGCTATCGCGAAAAGGGCCACGACACGCTGCCTGCACGCGGGCCCGACGCCGCGATCACGGTCGCGGGCGCGCTCGGTGGCTGGGAGGCGGCGCTTGCGCTCTCAGCCTCGCTCGGCGGCCGGATGCCGCTCAGGGATTTGCTGGCCGACGCGATCGGGCATTGCGACGCAGGTTACGACGTTTCGGCCTCGGAACTGCGGACCTGGCCGCAGGAGGTCGATGCGGCCAAGCTCGCGCCGGGCTTCAGCTCGTTCTTCTGGCCGGGCGGCGAGCAGCCCAAGGCCGGCGCGCGCCGCAAGCCCGAGACGCTGGGCGCGACCTTCAAGCAGCTTGCGGCAGCGGGGCTCGAGGATTTCTATCGGGGCGACATCGGCCGCGAGATCGCAGCCGACTTGGCCGCGATGGATGCGCCGATCACCCGCGCCGACATCGAGGCCTATCGCGCCCGCATGGTCGAGCCGCTGTCGCTGAAGCTCGACGGGCTGACCGTCTACAATTTCCCGCCGCCGACGCAGGGGCTGGCATCGCTGCTGATCCTGGGCATTTTTGAGAAGCTCGGCGTCGCCCGCGCCGAAGGCTTCGACCATCATCATGGGCTGGTCGAGGCGGTGAAGCGCGCCTTCGCGATCCGCGACCGGCACATTACCGACCCGGCGCATCTGACCGCCGATCCGGCTAGCTTCCTGACCGACGCGATCTTCGCCCGCGAGGCCGCCGCGATCGACCGCAAGCGCGCCGCACCCTGGCCGCCCAAGCCCGGCAATGGCGACACCATCTGGATGGGCGCGATCGACGGCTCCGGCATGGCCGTGTCCTACATCCAGTCGCTCTACTGGGAATACGGCTCCGGCTGCGTCCTGCCCAAGACCGGCATCCACTGGCAGAACCGCGGCGTCGCCTTCTCGCTCGACAGGAAGGCCGTCAACCCGCTGACGCCCGGCCGCAAGCCGTTCCACACGCTCAACCCGGCCTTCGCGCGCTTCGCGGATGGCCGCATCCTGTCCTATGGCGCGATGGGCGGCGACGGACAGCCGCAGTTCCAGGCGCAAATCCTCTCGCGCTATCGCTTCGGCCAGAACCTCGCCACCGCCGTCGACGCGCCGCGCTGGCTGCTCGGCAAGACCTGGGGCGCGGGCTCGGTCTCGCTCAAGCTGGAAAGCCGCTTCGACCCGATGCTGCTGGCGCGGCTGACGGCCGCCGGCCACCCGGTCGAGGAGTATTCGGAAGCCTATTCCGACCAGTTCGGCCATGCCGGCATGCTGCTGAAACACCCGCGCGGCGAGGTCGAGGCCACGCACGACCCGCGCTCCGATGGCGACGCCCGAGGGATTTGAAGCCTATGCCTATCGACGACCCGTTCCGCTGCATTGTCCCCTATCCCGACGCTGCCGTGAAAAGCGCGCCGTCCGGCCCGCTCGCGGGTTTGACGCTCGCCGTCAAGGATCTGTTCGACGTCAAGGGCTACCCGACCGGCGCAGGCTCGCCTTTCGTGCTGGCGCAATCGGGCGTCAAGACCAAGACCGCCCCGATCGTGAAGACGCTGCTCGACGCCGGCGCGCGCTTCGTCGGCAAGACGCATACCGACGAGTTCGCCTTTTCGCTCAACGGCAAGAACGCGCATTTCGGCTCGCCCATCAATCCCTCCGCGCCCGACCGCATCACCGGCGGCTCGTCCTCGGGCTCGATGGCGGCGGTCGCAGGCCGGCTCGCCGATATCGGGCTGGGCTCCGACACCGGCGGCTCCGTGCGCGCGCCCGCCAGCTATGGCGGGCTCTTCGGCATCCGCCCGAGCCATGGCCGGCTCTCTCTGAAGCGCACCTGGCCATTGTCGGAAAGCCTCGACACGCCGGGCTGGTTCTGCCGCGACGGCGAGACCTTCGCCCGCGTCGCGAACGCCGTGTTCGGCACGGACCGGATCGCATTGCCGGAGAAGCCGCGCCTGCTCCTGGCCGACGAGATGTTCGCGCAGGCCGTGCCCGAGGCCGAGACCATCCTGCGCAATGTCGTCCAGCGCGCTATACCCGCTCTCGGCCAGCCCGAGACAGTCATGGTCGCGCGCGATCTCGACGCGCTCTACTGGGCCTTTCGCTGGGTCCAGGGCCGCGAGGCGTGGGTTTCGGACGGGGCTCTGATCGAGCGCTTCGCCCCGCCGCTCGGGCCGGGCGTGGCCGAGCGCTTCGCCTTCTCGAAATCGGTCAGCGACGCCGAGCACGCCAAAGGCGAAACCACCCGCAAGGGTTTCCGCGCCAAGCTCGCGAGGCTGCTGGGCTCCGACGGCGTGCTGATCCTGCCGACCGTGCCCGACATCGCGCCGCTTGTCAGCGCGCAGGAGCCCGAGCTCGACGATTTCCGCAATCGGGCGCTGCGCCTGCTCTGCCTCGCCGGTCTGTCGGGCTTCCCGCAGGTGACGATGCCGGTGGCTCAGCGCGAGGGCGCGCCGCTCGGCCTCTCGCTGATCGGGCCGAAAGGCTCGGACAAGTCGCTCGTCGCCTTCGCGGTGAGGTTCGAGCGGGCGGCGCGTATTCGGATCGCGTGAGGAGGACGCCATGAGCGGGCACCACGATCACAACCACGACAACCACCTCGCCCCGATCGAGGCGCGGGTGAAGGCTCTCGAGACGCTGCTGGTCGAAAAGGGCTATGTCGATCCTGCGGCGCTGGACGCCATCGTCGAGACCTACGAGACGAAGATCGGCCCGCGCAACGGCGCGCGCGTCGTCGCCAGGGCCTGGACCGATCCGGACTATGCGGCCCGGCTGAAGGCGGACGGCACGGCGGCGGTCGCCGAACTGGGCTATGGCGGGCGCGGCGGCGAGCACATCGTTGCGGCGTTCAATACGCCCCACGAGCACAATTTGATCTGCTGCACGCTGTGTTCCTGCTATCCTTGGCCGGTGCTCGGCCTGCCGCCGGTCTGGTACAAATCGCCGCCCTACCGCGCCAAGGCGGTGCTCGATCCGCGCGGCGTGCTCGCCGATTTCGGGGTGACCCTGCCGGAAGAGCAGACGATTCGCGTCTGGGATTCGACCGCCGAGACCCGCTTTATTGTCATCCCGATGCGCCCAGCCGGCACCGAGGGCTGGTCGGAGGAACAACTGGCCGACATCGTCACCCGCGATTCGATGATCGGCACCGGCTTGCCGAGCGTGGAGACAAGGCCATGAACGGCGGTCAGGATCTCGGCGGTCAGATGGGTTTCGGCCCGGTCATCCCGGAGCCGAACGAGGCGATCTTCCACGGCGACTGGGAAAAGCGCGTTCTGGCGCTGAACGTCGCGGCCGGCGCGATGGGGCACTGGACGATCGACGAGATCCGCCATGCCCGCGAAAGCCTCCCGCCGGCGGACTACCTCTCGTTCAGCTACTACCGGATCTGGTTAACCGCGCTGAACGCCACGCTGGTCCGGCACGGTTTTGTCAGCGAGGCGGAACTGGCGCAGGGGCAAGCGTTGACACCGCCCAAGACGCCCAAGCGCGTGCTCAAGGGCGAGGATGTCGCGACCGTACTGCGTCGCGGCTTTCCCTATGAGCGCGAGGCGCAGGCTCCGGCAGAATTCGCCGTCGGCGACAAGGTCCGCACCATCGTGATGCACCCTGCCCACCATACCCGCTTGCCGCGCTATGCGCGCGGCAAGACCGGCACGATCGAGCGCGTCACGGGCTGCCACGTCTTCCCCGACACCGGCGCGCATGGCGCACCTGAGACCGCGCAATGGCTCTACACAGTCGTCTTCACCGGCGCGGAATTGTGGGGCCGCGACGCCGACCCTGCGACCCGCATCAGCATCGAGGCCTGGGAGAGCTATCTTGAGCCGGCCTGACGCCGAACCGGCGGCGAGCCTCACCGCCGGCACGCCGATCCCGCGCGACGCGGACGGGCCGGTCTTCGCCGAGCCCTGGCAGGCGCAGGCCTTCGCGCTCGTCGTTGCCTTGCAAGGCAAGGGCGTGTTTTCCGCCGACGAGTGGGCGCAGGCCCTGGGCGCGGAGATCGCCGAGGCCGTGGCGAATGGCGGTTGCCGCGACGGCTCGGACTATTACGAACGCTGGTGCGAGGCGCTTGAGCATCTGCTGATCGCCAAGGGGCTGGCCTCGCATGACAGCCTCGACGCGCTTGCATTGTCCTGGGCGCGCGCGGCGGAGGCGACGCCGCATGGCAGCCCGATCCGGCTCGAAAACGATCCGCAGCGCAACGCGACGGCCGGCTGAAGCGCCTCAGCGGCCGGTGAAGACCGGCTCGCGCTTGCCAAGAAATGCGGCGACGCCCTCCCGGAAGTCGCCGGTTGCGGTCGCGGCGAGGAAGGCCCGTCGCTCGGACTCGAGCTGCTCGGCAAGCGTCGCAGCCGACGCCCCGTCGATCAGCCGCTTGAACTGGCCATAGGCCTGCGTCGGGCCGGACGCGATCCGCAGCGCAAGCGCCTGCGCGCGGCCCTCGAGTTCCACATGCGCAACGACTTCGCTGACGATTCCCGCGTCCAGAGCCGCCTGCGCATCGAGCGCCTCGCCTCGCAGCAGCATCGCAAAGGCGCGCGTCCGTCCGAGTTTCCGGGGGAGGAACCAGGTGCCGCCGCAATCGGGCGCAGCCCCGATCCGGTCATAGGCGACGACGAAGCGCGCCTTGTCGGAGGCGAGCAGATAATCCGCACCGAGCGCGATGCTCAGGCCCCCGCCGGCGGCCGCGCCTTGCACCACGGCCAGGACGGGAGCGGCGCAGGCCCGCAAGGCGAGCAGCGGCGTGTGCAGCGCCTCCAGCAGCGCATCCACGACACTGGCCGGTTCGTCGCCGAAGCTTGCGACGTCGCCTCCCGCGATGAAGGCGCGGCCCGCGCCGCCGAGCACGATGCAACGCAGGCCTTCGAGCCCGGTCACGACCGCGACCGCCTCCCGGAATGCCTGCGCCGTCGCGAGATCGATGGCGTTCAGGACCTCCGGCCGGTTGAAAGTGATGCGGGCGATGCCGGTGGCGGCGTCGAAATCATGCGTGACGGGAGCCTGCGCCATTGGGATCTCGTTCCGACTTGGGGGCAACGACGTCCGCAGGGGTAAAGCCTCGCGGCTTGCCCGGCAATGAGCGGATCGTGGCAGCCCGGCCGGGCGCTCCCGCCCCGCTCAGCCCTTCGGTTTGGCGGCCTTGCCCGGCTTGCTCGGCGCTTGCGCCGCAACCGGATCGCTTGCCGGAAACGTATCCTTCAGCGCATCGGTCAGAGCAGCGTCCTCTGTCTTGCCCCTGGAGTCGCGCTTCTGCTCGGCCTGTTCCTGACGCAGGCTCTCTTTCGCGGGATTGGCGGTGGCGGTCATGGTCGTCCCCTATGTCGCGAGCCGGCGTCGCCGGCCCTGCGAAGGGGAAACGCCTTTGGGATCGGAGCGTTCCGCCGGGAAGCCTTCAGAGCATCTGGATCGGCGAAAAATACTGCTCGATCGCCGCCATCAGCGAGGCTCCGACAATCCATGAGGTCTTGGGATTGGCCGGCGACGGCCGGTTGGCGATCTCGATGCGCATCGTGCCGAGCGCGCTTTTCACCTCGACGATATGGGTGTTGCCGGCCGCCGCCGGATCGCAGACCACCGCCACCTCGACACCGGAAAAGCCCGGACCTGCCAGCGCCAGCGCCGCAGCGACATTGAGGTTCTGCGGATAGGCTGCCGCAGCGGCGCGCGCATCGCCGGCAAACAGCGTCACGGGGCCATCGAGCGATGTGGGATCATGGCCCAGCCGCTCCAGTTCGCCTTTCCAGGCCGCAGGCGGCTTGCGTGATTCGTAGCGCAGCGAGAGGTCGGCCGCGCCGCGCACGGCCCGCACATAGTCGAGCGCGCCAAGCGCGCCCGACGGCAGCAGGATGCGCCCGCCGCCAATCCGGGCAGCCTCGGTCAGCGTCGCCAGCAGCGCCTCGTCATGCAGCGCGCCGACCGACGAGACCATCAGCGGCAGGCCGAGCCCGAGACAGGCCGGCCCATGCGCCCGGATCGCGTCATGCCCCGCCGCCTCGACCACGAGATCGGGCGCGAAAGCCGCAACCCCGGCCATGTCGGAGAGCAGCATGCACGTCGAGGGCACGCGCTCGCGGGAGGACGAGGTCGCGCCGAGCAGGACCCCGAGATGGTAGCCCGGCTCGCTTTCCGCCAGCAGCCTGCCGGCGAGATCGCCGGCGATCGCGCCATAGCCGATCAGGACGACGCGGCGGCGCGTCATCCAAGTTCGCCGATCCATTCGGCGACCGTCGCGGTGAAGGCGTCCGGCCGCGAGACGGGGAAGAAGTGCCCGCCCGTGTCGAGCATGGTCTTGCGCGAACCCCGCAGCGCGGCGGCAAGCTCCTCCTGCAGGAAGCAGGGCACGATCATGTCGTCGCGCGCGCCCAGGATCAGCACCGGCATGGCGAGCGCGGCGGCATGCGCCGAGCCGTCGAAGGACAGCAGCGCCCCGATCCGCTCGCGGACCACCGCACGGGCCTCGTCGGAGACCGGCGCACCCTTTGCCGCCGCCTCGAAGACCGGCCAGTTCGCCTCGAGCCAGGTCGGCGGATACGCCAACAGCGCACCCGTCGCCGCATAGGCCGCCGGGTCGGCGTCGAGGATCGCCAGACGCGTGCGAAACAGGCCCGCCATGTAGCGGCTCGGCTTCAGCCAGGTCGCGCTCAGGATCAGACCGTCGAGCCGCTCGGGTGCGAACCGGCCTAGCTCCTGACCGATGCAGCCGCCGGTCGAATGGCCGAGCAGCACGGCGCGCGCGACGCCGGCTGCGTCCAGCACGGATCGGCAGTCCATGGCGAGTTGCGCGATCGTGCAGGGCGCATCCCCGCGCGTACTGCCGCCGATGCCGCGCTGGTCGAAGCGGATGACGCGGAAGGAGCGCGCCAGCGTCGCGGCGTTGTCGGCCCAGAACCCGGCCGTGCCGCCGAGCCCGCTGACCAGCAGCAGCGGCTGACCTGCGCCCTCGCTGAAAGCCTTGAGGACCGCGCCGTCGGCCGTCCTGACCTCGAAGCGCCCGGCGGCGCTGGCCTGCGCGGCGCTCATTGCAGCGGCGAATAGGAGACGGGCGTCAGGATGCGCGTCTGCTGGACGTCGATCAGCCCGTCGACGCGGGCGAGATAGTCCTGCCAGGCCGGATCGGCCTGCATCGCCTTGCGCCGCGCGGCCCGGTCGTCGAGGCTGTCATAACCCCACAGCGCCACGACATGGTTGAGCTCGCCGATCTCGGTGGTGAAATAGGAGACGAAGGTGCCGAGATGCTTCTTCTGAAGGGGCAGGCCGAACTCGCCATAGAGCTTGACGAACTGGGCGAGCTTGCCGGCCCGGATGCGATAATCGCGCTCTTCGTAGATCACTCAGAATCCTCCCCTTGAGACGCCTCCTGCCTTGACGGCCGGGCTTTGAGCCCATCGCAATGCGTCGGACGCAAGATGGCGCAGTCGGGGGCCCGCCGCTATGCCTCTGGCGACGGGGGCGGGACGCAGGCCACGCAAGGCGGGCGTTACTTGGACGTCCGGCTCACCAGCGCCTCGGCCAGGCAATGACCGCCCGCAATCCGCCGCCGGGGCGCTCCGCCAGGGTCAGTTCGCCGCGATGCCCCTCGGCGATGGCGCGCACGATGGCCAGCCCCAGCCCGAAGCCGCTGCCCTCGCGCAACGTCCGCGCAAGATCGCTGCGATAGAACGGCTCGAACACCTTTTCGCGCTCGTCTGCCGCGATGCCCGGCCCGTCATCCTCGACCATGATCGCGATGCGCTCCGGATCGGCGTCGTCGAGCCGCACCGTCACCTTGCCGCCGAACTTGATCGCGTTGTCGATGAGATTGGTCACCGCCCGCATCATCTGGTCGGAATCGCACAGCGCCGAGGCTCGCATCGGTCCCTGATAGACGACGATATGGCCGAGATCGCCGAAGTCGTCGCAGATCGTCTGGAGCAACGCCGGAATGTCGGTGGCGACCATGCTACCAGAGGCGCGGCCCTCGCGCAGATAGGACAGCGCGCCGCCGACCATCCGCTCCATCAGCGCCAGATCCGACAGGATCGCCTGGCGCTTGTCCTCCTCGCCGATGTCCTCGGCTCGCAGCCTGAGCCGCGTGATCGGCGTGCGCAGATCGTGGCTGACCGCCGCCAGCATGCGCGTGCGCTCGTCGACAAGCCGCCTGATGCGCGCCGCCATGGCGGAGAAGGCCGCCGCCAGCCGCTTGACCTCGACCGGCGCGCGCTTGATCGCGACGACCTCGTCGCGGTCGGGGTCGAAGCGGTCGGCGGCCTCGGCCAGCCCGGTCAGCGGCGAGACCACGGCGCGCGTCGCCCAGAGCGATAGCATCCCGATCAGCGTCGCCAGCGAGGCCAGCATGACGAGCAGATAGATGATGAACGCCAGCCCGCGCGGCGGCGGCGTCATCGGCGGCGGGGCCATCACAAGGCCGGAGCCGTCCGGGAAGCGCAGGCCGACCGGCGGCGGGCCGGGCAGCCCCCCTTGCCGCTCGAGCTTGTCGAGAACGAAAGGCTCGGCGATTCCCGCAAGATCCTCGCGCAAGCCCTGCTGCATCTCGCGGTCGGGCTTCGGCAGGGAGCGCGTCGTGGCCGTGACGCCCTCGCCCAGCTGCGACAGCCGGGGATTGGCTGAAAGCGCGGCGTTGAGAACCGTCGCGCGGTCCTGCGCGTTCCCGGCCGCGTGGAGCTGCCGCGCAACCGTCACCAGCTCGACGACATAGGGAAAACTCGGCAGGCGCCGGAACTCGCGCGGCAGCGTCGTCAGCAACACGACCGCCGTGACGATATTGGCGAGGATCAGCGAGCCGACGACGATGACCGCGATCTGCGCCGCCGCGCGCTCCGGCAGCAGCCGCAGGAACAGGCGCTTCATCCGGCCGCGATCTCCGGCGAGAACATGTAGCCGCCAGAGCGGATGGTCTGGATCAGCTCCGGCTCGCGCGGATTGCGCTCCATCTTCTGGCGTAGCCGGCTGACCAGCACGTCGATCGAGCGCTCGAAGGGCGCGGCCGCCCGCCCTTGCGTCAGGTCGAGCAACTGGTCTCGCGACAGCACGCGGCGCGGGCGCTCGCAGAAGGCCAGCAGCAGGTCGAGCTCGGCCCCGGTCAGCGCGACGCGCTCGCCGGCCGGGTTGAACAGCCGGCGCACCGCCTTGTCGAGCTTCCAGCCCTCGAAGCTGATCAGCACGCTGTCGCCGATCTCGGGCTGGGCCTGCGCCGAGGCTCGGCGAAGCACGGCCCGGATGCGGGCGAGCAGTTCGCGCGGGTTGAACGGCTTCACCAGATAGTCGTCGGCGCCCATCTCCAGCCCGAGAATGCGGTCGATCTCCTCGGCCTTCGCCGTCAGCATGATGATCGGCAGCGCGCCATCCGACCGCAGGCGGCGGCACAAAGACAGGCCGTCCTCACCCGGCAGCATCAGGTCAAGCACCACGAGGTCGAAGCGGCCATCGCGCAGGGCGACATCCATCTCGCGGCCGTTCGCCACCGCCTTGACCCGCATGTCGTGGTTGCGCAGGAAGCGCGAGACGAGGTTGGCGATCTCGCGATCGTCCTCGACCATCAGGATATGCGGGGTGCGGTTCATGCCCTGCCTCGGCTCCGGCGCGACGCGATACAGCCGCGCAAGGGCTCTACGCCCCGCTTCCGCGAGCGTCGCCCGTCGGATTGTTTCCCAATGTTTCCTTAGCCGATCGGGACATCAGCCGACACCAAAAACCTCATCCTCGCCGCAATGCCGGACAGAACCGGGGCGCAGGGACGCCATGACGCTGCGCCCCGGCTCTGGAAACATGTGCCTGCTCGGCCCATTCTTATGCGCAGTGCCTGCGGCGCGGCGACTGCGCCAGAGACGAACGGAGCGGCCATGGTTGCGATTTCGGTGCTGGACCTCGTGCCGGTCAACGAGGGCGAGAGCGCGGGCGACGCGCTGCGCAAGTCGATCGACCTGGCGCGCCATGCCGAGGGTCTCGGCTACACCCGCTATTGGGTCGCCGAGCATCACAATATGACCGGAATCGCCAGCGCCGCGACCGCCGTCGTGATCGGGCAGCTCGCCGCCGCCACAAAGACGATGCGGATCGGGGCCGGCGGCGTGATGCTGCCCAACCATGCGCCACTGATTATCGCCGAGCAGTTCGGCACGCTGGAATCGCTGTTTCCCGGCCGCATCGACCTGGGGCTGGGTCGCGCGCCCGGCACCGACCAGCTCACCATGCGGGCGATGCGGCGCGACCCGCATGCCGCCCACGACTTTCCGCGCGACGTCATGGAGGTGCAGGCCTATTTCGAGCCGGCCGAGCCCGGCCAGTCGATCCAGGCTGTACCGGGCGCGGGCCTGAACGTGCCGGTCTGGATCCTCGGATCGAGCCTGTTCGGCGCGCAGCTCGCCGCCGAGCTCGGCCTGCCCTACGCCTTCGCCTCGCATTTCGCGCCCGAGGCGCTGATGCAGGCGCTCAGCGTTTATCGCGAGCGCTTCAAGCCTTCGCAGCAGGCGCAAAAGCCTCACGCCATGCCGGGGGTCTCGGTGATCGCGGCCGATACGGATGCGGAGGCGCGCCGGCTCTTCACCTCGCAGCAACTGCGCTTCCTCGACATGATCCGCGGCACGCGCGGCAGGCTCAAAGCTCCGGTCGACGACATCGAGCAGCATTGGGCGCCGCACGAGAAGATGCAGGCATCGCAGATGCTGCGCTACGCCTTCGTCGGGTCGCCCGAGACGATCGCGCGCGACTTGTCGGCCTTCATCACGGCGACACGCGCGAACGAGATCATGGCGACCGCGCCGATCTTCGACCATGCGGCGCGCAAGCGCTCCTTCGCCATCCTCGCCGAGGTGGCGCAGGGGCTGACGGCAGCCAGAGACGCAGCCTGACGCCGCTCCGGGAACATCGGCGGCGGGTCGGCGTTGGCCAGTCTCACCTTATGATGGTCCGGGGGAATTTGGATGAAACTCGATATCGAGGCTGCGCTGACCTATGGCTTCGGCAGCGCCACGCAGGTGATCGCCGCGATCGAGGCGGCGCGATCGCCCGACCAGGCGATCCTCTCCGAAAGCCTCGAGATATCGCCGCAGGCCAACCTGATCCGCGACGAGGATCTGGCCACCGGCGAGCGCCGCTTCCGCACCGCGCTGAGCGGCCAGGTCGAGATCCGCTATCGCGCCACCGTCGATAACGGCCTGCGCACGAAGCTGCCAGCGGACGCCTTCCAGCACGACTGGTCGCAATTGCCGCGCGAGGTTCTGCCCTATGTGCTGCCGAGCCGGTTCTGCCCGTCGGACGAGTTCATGCGCTTTGCCCAGCGCGAATTCCGCAACGTGCCGCTCGGCGGCGCGCGCGTGCTGGCGGTGCTCGACTGGCTCTACGAACATGTCGATTACGTCCATGGCGTCAGCAATGCGCTGACCACGGCCGAGCGGACCTTCATCGACCGCGCAGGCGTATGCCGCGACTTCAGCCATCTCGGCATCACCCTGACGCGGGCGCTGAACATTCCCGCACGCGCCGTCAGCGCCTATGCGCTCGATCTCGACCCGCCGGATTTCCACGCCGTCTTCGAAGTCTATCTCGGCAACCGCTGGTGGCTGGTCGATCCGACACGGCTCGCCCCCGTCGAGGGTATGGTCCGGATCGGCAGCGGCCGCGACGCCGCCGACATCGCCTTCCTGACCAGCGAGTTCAACTGCCAGTGCCTGAACCAGGTCATCACGGTCAGGCGCGCTCAGGACGACACACAGGACGGCACCGCCCTGCAGGCGGCCTGAGCCCGATACAGAAGCGCTCCGGCCATCGGGCCGGAGCGCTGTCATCCGCCTGTCGGGACAATCGCAATCGTCGTCGTCGTTTCCGCCACGCTGGCGCCGCCCGCCCCGGCCGCGACGGCTGCCGCCATTGTCGTCGTCATCGGCCTTGGCCGTGGTCGCGACGGTGAGGGCTGCGCCCGCGAGCGCGATGGCCGGCAAGGCGCTCAGCGCGCTCCGCAGCAGCGACCGGCGAGTCTCGTCGGTGCAAGTCCCGTCCATGCAAGTCCTGTCGATGCAAGTCCTGTCGATATCCGTCATCGTGATCTCCTGTTGCGCCGGCGCTGGCGTCAGGGTCCGGGAGAGCCGGCCCGACGCCGGGGTTGACTGGCCGGCATCAGGACAACGGGAGGGCCGACAATCTATTCCGGCTTCGTCGCGATTCTTTCTCGCGGACGCCGCCTGGTTCAGCCCGCCTCCTAGCGCCAGCCTTTCGCGATCTGCTCGCGCACGGCCGCCGCATCGAGCGCATCGCCGGCGCGCGCACCATCCAGAAGCGCGTCGATCGCTGCACCCGAACCGCTAGCCGGCCGGAACGCCCCATCCGTCGTCGCGGTGACCGCAGTGGACAAGGATGGCAGGCTCTACCGCCGGGCCAATCGCGGCGATTACGTCGATTTCGCCGCGCCCGGGGTCGATCTCGGCACGGCCGCCGCGACGCAGACGCGCCGCGGCAGCCGCGGCCAGTCGGGCACCTCCTACGCCGCGCCCTTCGTGACGGCTGCGATCGCGGTCGCGCTCAGCCGCGAGGGCGCGCAGGCGAAGACCGTCGAGGCAAGCCTGCAGACCAGCGCCAGGGACCTCGGCGCGCCTGGGCGCGACCGCGAATTCGGCTGGGGTTTGGTGACGCTGGCTCAGCCCTGCGGCTGAGCATGATGCCGAAAAAGGGGGACCGGTTTTCGGATAACATCATGCTCAACCAACACTGGCCGCGAGCTTTGCCGAGCGGCGCAGGCTCGCGGCTAGCGCCAGCAGGAAGAAGCCGGCCTGCACCACGACGATGCAGGGGCCGGTGGCGGCGTCGAGATGAAAGCTCAGGATTGTGCCGAGCACGCTCGATGTCACCGCCACGCAAACCGCGACGATCAGCATCCGGTCGAACTGCCGCGTCAGCAGATAGCCGATCGCGCCCGGCGCGATCAGCATCGCTACGACGAGGATGATGCCGACCGCCTTCAGCGCCGCCACGATGGTCAGCGCCAGCAGCGCCAGCAGGCCGAAATGCAGGAGCCGGACGTTGAGTCCGATGGCGCGGGCATGGGCGGGATCAAAGGCGTGGAGCAGGAAATCGCGGCGCTTGGCGACCATGATCGCAATGGTCGGCACGGCGATCAGCGCCGTCTCGGCGATGTCGGCCCAGCGCACGCCGAGCATGTTGCCGAACAGGATGTGCAGCAGGTGCTGGTCGGAATCGACCTTGACGAACATCACCAGCCCGAGCGCGAACATGCCCGAGAAGACGATGCCCATCACCGTGTCCTCCTTCACCCGGCTGTTCTCCTTGAGGTAGCCGATGCCGAGCGCGCAACCGAGGCCCGCCGCGAACGCCCCGATCGCCAGCGGCAGGCTGACGATATGGGCGAGCACGATGCCGGGCAGCACCGCATGCGAGACCGCATCGCCCATCAGCGACCAGCCCTTGAGCACGAGGAAGCAGGACAGGACGGCGCAGACGATGCCGACCAGCACGGCGACGACGAGCCCGCGCTGCATGAACTCGTGGACGAAAGGCGATAGCAGCCAGGCTTCGATCAGGCTCATGTGACCGGCTCCGCGACTGCGCTGGCCGCGCGCCTCGCCGCCAGCCGGCCATGCTTGGGCGCGAAGACGAAGGCGAGCAGGAACAGCACCGTCTGCAGCACCACGATCATGCCCCCCGTGGAGCCGTCGAGAAAATAGCTCGCATAGGCCCCGACCGCGCTGGTGACGACGCCCATGGCGACGGCGATCACGATCAGCCGGCCGAAGCGGTCGGTCAGCAGATAGGCGGTCGCGCCCGGCGTCACCACCATGGCGATGACGAGGCAGGCCCCGACGGTCTGCAGCGCCGCGACCGTGCAGGCCGAGAGCAGCACGAAGAACAGGATCTTCATCCGCGTCGGCGAGAGGCCCACGGCCCGCGCCTGGTTCTCGTCGAAGAAGACAAGCATCAGGTCCTTCCAGCGCGCGATCAGGATGACAAGCGAGACCGCAGCGATGATCGCGACCTGGACGACGTCCTCGTCGGAGATGCCGAGGATGTTGCCGAGCACGATCGACTGGACGTTGACCGAGGTCGGGTTGATCGAGACGATCAGCAGGCCGATCGCGAAGAAGCTGGTGAAGACGATGCCGATGACAGCGTCCTCGCGCAGCTTGGTGCGCACCCGCACCAGCGCCATGGCGAGCGCCGCGAGAATCCCGGAGAGAAACGCTCCCACCGCATAGGGAAGCGCCAGCAGATAGGCGAGCGCGACGCCGGGCACGATCGCATGCGCCAGCGCGTCGCCCATCAGCGACCAGCCCTTCAGCATCAGATAGCAGGACAGGAAGGCGCAGACCCCGCCGACCAGCGCCGAAACCCAGATCGCCTTGACCATGTATTGGTAGCCGAAGGGCTCCAGCAGCAGGCCGATCATGGCTGCCGCTCCGACTTGACACTGTCCTTGCCGAGTTCGCGGGCTATCCCGTCCTTGTCGCCGCCGGCGAGCTTTTCGCGGTCGCGCTCGCCATAGAGCACGAGCGGGCGTTCGTCGTCGGTGATGACCGTGACGCGCCGCCCGTCTGCATCGTCGTGCAGATCGGAGCCCCCGAGCCGGAAGTGCCTGAGCGCGCCGCCGAAGGCCTTCTGCAGATTGTCCTGCGTGAAGGTCGTCTCGGTTGGGCCCGCCGCCATCACGGTCTTGTTGATGATCACGACCTGATCGCAGAAATCCGGGATCGAGCCGAGATTATGCGTCGAGACCAGCATCAGCCGGCCTTCCGCCCGCAGATCGCGCATCAGGCCGACGATCGCATCCTCGGTCTTGACGTCGACGCCGGTGAAGGGCTCGTCGAGCAGGATGACCTGCCCGCCCTGGGCCAGAGCCCGCGCCAGAAAGACGCGCTTGCGCTGGCCACCGGACAGCTCGCCGATCTGGCGGCGGCGGAACTCCAGCATGTTGACGCGAGCCAGCGCGTCATCGACCGCGTCGCGATCGGCCTTTGCGGGAATGCGCAGGAAATTCATGTGGCCGTAGCGGCCCATCATCACCACGTCGTCGACCAGCACGGGAAAGGTCCAGTCGACCTCCTCGGCTTGCGGCACATAGGCGACGAGGCCGCGCCTGAGCGCATCGCGGACCTCCATGCCGGCGATCGAGACCATGCCTTTTGCCGGCTTTAGAAATCCCATCAATGTCTTGAAGATGGTCGATTTGCCCGAGCCGTTGATGCCGACCAGCGCGCAGATCGTACCCGGCCCGAGCGCGAATGAGGCGTCGTTGACGGCCGTGACGCCGTTGGCGTAGCGCACCGTGACGCCGCTGACGACGATCGAGGGCGTCGGCCCGATCCCGCGAAGATCGCCGGCGGAGTTGGCTTTCACTGGCCGAACCCCTTGGCGATTGTCTCGACCGTGACCTCGAGCAGCTTGAGATAGGTCGGCACCGCGCCGTTCTCGGCCGAGAGCGAGTCGACATAGAGCACGCCGCCATATTTCGCGCCGGTCTCACGCGCGACCTGCCTTGCCGCCTTGTCGGAGATGGTGCTCTCGCTGAACACGGCGGGAATCTTGTTCTTGCGGACGAGGTCGATCAGGCGGCGCACCTGTTGCGGCGTGCCCTGCTCGTCGGCGTTGATCGGCCAGAGATAGGCCTCGCGCCAGCCATAGTCGCGCGTCAGGTAGCTGAACGCGCCCTCGCTGGAGACGAGCCAGCGCTTGTCCTGCGGCACCTTGTCGAGACGGGCGCGCAGCGGCGCATCGAGCGCCTTGAGCTTGGCGCCATAGTCGGCGGCGTTCTTCGCGTAGATCGCCGCGTTGGTTGGGTCGGCGTCGGTCAACGCCTTGCGGATGTTCTCGACATAGATCAGCGCGCTCGCCGTCGACATCCAGGCATGCGGGTTGGGCTTGCCTTCATAGGGGCCCTCCTTGATACCCATCGGCATGATGCCGTCGGTCACCACCGCGCTCTTCACGTTCTTGACGTTGTCGAAAAAGCGCTCGAACCAGCGCTCCAGATTCATCCCGTTCCAGAGCACGAGATCGGCCGACTGCGCCTTCACAACATCGAGCGGCGTCGGCTGGTAGTCGTGAATCTCGGCGCCGGGCTTGGTGATTGATTCCACGATCGCGGCCGTGCCGGCGACGTTCTGCGCCATGTCCTGGATGATGGTGAAGGTGGTGACGACCCGCAGCGGCTTCCCCTGAGCGGGCTGAGCCAGCGCCGGAGCGCCGAGATAGAGCCCGCCGGAAACAGCGAGGGCGGCCAGGGTCCCGAAATGACGACGCGAAAACATGGTTTCTCCAGGGGGTCGTTTGATCCACCCTCACGCTATTGCAAATCAGTTGCATCTGTCAACGCTCCTGACAATGATTTGCAAGAAGCCCTTTTGCAAACGCCTCTCAGCATTGCTATGGCGTTGGGATGACGGGAATCGATCAGCGCGTGGCCGGTTTCGAGGGCCAGCTCAGGGATGCCGGCCTGCGCATGACGCAGCAACGCCGCCTGATCCTGCGCGTGCTGGCCGAGGCCGACGACCACCCCGACGCCAAGGGCATCTTTACGCGCGCCTTCGCGCAGGACCCGACGCTGTCGCTCTCGACCGTCTACCGCACGATGAAGCTTCTGGAGACGCAAGGGGCGATCGAACGCCACGCCTTCGAAGACGGCGTCTCGCGCTACGAACACGCAGACCAGCAGCATCACGACCACCTGATCGATGTCGAGAGTGGGCAGGTGGTCGAATTCTCCTCGCCCGAGATCGAGGCGTTGCAGGCCAAGATCGCAGCGGAACTCGGCTACGAGATCGTGCGCCACAGGCTTGAGCTCTACGGCCGCAAGATCGCGCCGGGGAAACTGCGCGGTCGTCGCTGAGGCTGTGCGCACGGGTTGACCCCGGCCGGATTTCGGAGAGCAATGCAGCCTCCGACAAAATCCTGAATGGCCATCGCCTCCATGACGCTGCACACAACCATCCCGATCGACTCCGCAAAACTGGACCGTCTCGCCGAGGTCGCCGTCAAGGTCGGCCTCAATCTGCAGGAGGGTCAGGACCTGTTCCTGACCGCGCCGGTCGCCGCCCTGCCGCTGGTGCGCAGGATCGCCGAGCACGCCTACAGAGCCGGCGCCGGGCTGGTGGTGCCTATGCTCTCCGACGAGGAGACGACGCTGGCGCGCTACAAATTCGGCCACGACGCCAGCTTCGACCGCGCAGCCGGCTGGCTCTACGAGGGCGTCGCCAAGGCGTTCGCCGCCAACACCGCGCGGCTGGCCATCGTCGGCGACGACCCCATGTTGCTCGCAGGGCAGGACCCCGACAAGGTCGGCCGCGCCAGCAAGGCCAATTCGATCGCCTACAAGCCGGCGCTGGAGAAGATCGCGGGCTTCGACATCAACTGGAACATCCTCGCCTATCCGACGGTGTCATGGGCGCGGCAGGTCTTTCCGGGCGATGCCGACGACATCGCCGTCGGCAAGCTGGCGGACGCGATCTTCGCAGCGTCCCGCGTCGATCGCATTGAGGCCATCCCGGCCTGGGCCGCGCACAACGCGACCCTGGCCAAGCGCACCCAATGGCTGAACGGCCAGCGCTTTTCGGCCCTGCACTATTCCGGCCCCGGCACCGACCTGACGATCGGCCTGGCCGACGGCCATGAATGGCAGGGCGGCGCCTCCACCGCGAAGAACGGCGTCACCTGCAACGCCAACATCCCGACCGAAGAGGTCTTCACCACGCCCCACGCGCTGCGCGTCGAAGGCCATGTCCGCTCGACCAAGCCGCTCTCCTATCAGGGCACGCTGATCGACAACATCGCCGTGCGCTTCGAGGCCGGCCGCATCGTCGAGGCCCATGCGACGCGCGGGCAGGAGGTGCTCGGCAAGGTGCTGGAGACCGACGACGGCGCAAGCCGTCTGGGCGAGGTGGCTCTGGTGCCGCATTCATCGCCGATCTCGCAGAGCGGGCTGCTGTTCTTCAACACGCTGTTCGACGAGAACGCCGCCTGCCACATCGCGCTCGGCCAGTGCTACGCGAAGTGCTTCCTCGACGGAGCGAGTCTTTCGCCACAGCAGATCGCTGCAAAAGGCGGCAATGCGAGCCTGATCCATATCGACTGGATGATCGGCTCGAACGAGATCGACATCGACGGGGTGCGCGAAGACGGCAGCCGCGTGCCCGTGTTCAGACAGGGGGAATGGGCGTGAAGCTGGGACCAAGGAGCAGTCACGCGATCAACCGATATGATCCCAAGGATTGATCACCAACGCGCCGGGCTGCAGTGCAAGCCAAGCCTCGACGGCAGCCGATGGAGCGACCGCGATGATCTCCGAGATCACATTGGTGTCGAGGATGATCATCCGCCGATGTCAGGTGGCTCACGGATAGGTTCCCGTGGAGGGAGCGCCAAGGTCACGCCACCGACGGCAGCCACGCGAGCGCGGATTCGAGCCGCAAGATTAAATGGCTCCTGATCCTGCCCGGAGAGCGCCCTTCGAAGGATGTCACGCGCCTCCTCCTCCATCGAGTGACCATTGGCCGCAGCGCGGACGCGAAGACGGATTTTGAGCTGATCGTCGATCTTTCGAATGGTCATGCTGGCCATGACCTAGCCTCCGCCATCAATGATTGCAGACTAATCATTGATGGCGGGGCCGGCAATGCTTGTCATTTGACATAGAACTGGAAAGGACCAGCAAGCGACCGCTTGTTCACCTAAGCCTTCCGCTTGTTCTGCCGGTTGGCGATCAGGTCGTCGACCACGGCCGGATCGGCCAAGGTCGAGGTATCCCCCAGCGCCCCGAACTCGTCTTCGGCGATCTTGCGCAGGATGCGGCGCATGATCTTGCCCGAGCGGGTCTTGGGCAGGCCCGGCGAGAACTGGATGAGGTCGGGCGAGGCGATCGGGCCGATCTCCTTTCGGACATACGCGACCAGTTCCTTGCGCAGCGCGTCGCTCGGGTTCTCGCCGGTCATCAGCGTGACATAAGCGTAGATGCCCTGCCCCTTGATGTCGTGCGGGTAGCCGACCACGGCCGCCTCCGACACTTTCGGATGCGCCACGAGCGCCGATTCAACTTCCGCCGTGCCCATGCGGTGGCCCGAGACGTTGATCACGTCGTCGACGCGGCCGGTGATCCAGTAATAGCCGTCGGCGTCGCGCCGGCAGCCGTCGCCGGTGAAATACTTGTTCGGATAGGTCGCGAAATAGGTTTCTTCAAAACGCTTGTGGTCGCCATAGACCGTGCGCATCTGGCCGGGCCAGCTCTCGGCGATGACGAGATTGCCCTCGCACGCGCCCTCCAGCACCTTGCCCTCGGCATCGACGATCTCCGGCTTGACGCCGAAGAAGGGACGCGTCGCGGAACCCGGCTTCAGCTTCGTCGCGCCGGGCAGCGGCGTGATCAGGATGCCGCCGGTCTCGGTCTGCCACCAGGTATCGACGATCGGGCAGCGCCGGTCGCCGACGACGCGGTGATACCACTCCCAGGCTTCCGGATTGATCGGCTCGCCGACCGAGCCGAGCAGGCGCAGCGACTTGCGCTTGGTCCTCTTCACCGGCTCCTCGCCAGCGCCCATCAGCGAGCGGATTGCGGTCGGGGCGGTGTAGAATGTGTTGACCTTGTGCTTGTCGACCACGTCCCAGAAGCGCGAGATCGTCGGATAGGTCGGGATGCCCTCGAACATCAGCGTGATGGCGCCATTCGCCAGCGGCCCGTAGACGATATAGCTGTGGCCGGTGACCCAGCCGACATCCGCGGTGCACCAGTAGACGTCGCCGTCATGGTAGTCGAAGACGTATTGATGCGTCATCGCGGCGTAAACAAGGTAACCGCCGGTCGTATGCAGCACGCCCTTGGGCTTGCCGGTGGAGCCCGACGTATAGAGCAGGAAGAGCGGGTCCTCCGCCTTCATCTCGACCGGGGGGCAATGGCCCGAAACCTTTGCCGCATCCTCGTGATACCAGCTGTCGCGGCCATCGACCATGGTGACGTGGCCGCCGGTGCGCCGCACGACGACGACCTTCTCGATGCCGCCCTTCACCTTGGCGTCCGCCGCGTCGACGTTCTTCTTGAGCGGCACGGCGCGGCCGCCGCGCAGACCTTCGTCGGCGGTGATCACGATCCGCGAATCCGAATCCTCGATGCGGCTCGCCAGCGAATCCGGTGAAAACCCGCCGAACACGATCGAATGGACCGCGCCAATGCGGACGCAGGCGAGCATCGCGTAGGCGGCCTCCGGAATCATCGGCATATAGATGGTGACGCGGTCGCCCTTCTTGACGCCCTGGGCCTTGAGCACGTTGGCAAAGCGGCAGACCCGCT
>JBKJSB010000280.1:0-11786 GCA_046593015.1 Allobosea sp. | reverse complement strand
TGAGGGCGGCCCTGCTCGCCACGGCCCGGCTGGGGGCCTTCGCCGCGCGGCTGCCCATGCCGCGGCCTGTCGTCGCGTCGCGGTGGACGGTCTGGGCGCGGCGCATCGGTTGTTCCGGTCGGAGCGGGAGCGCCCTCGGCCACCACTGCCGGCTGCGGCTGGCCGCCATCGCGCCGCCGTTCGTCCGGACGGCCGCCGCGATTTGGCCTGTCGCGGCGCCCGCCGGGCTGACGCTCGCCGGGTGCGCCGTCGCGCGGTCCGCGGCCGGCCTGCTCGGGCCTGCGTCCGCCCTGATGGCGATGCGGCCGCCAGACCTCGATCAGTTCCGGCTCGGCCGGCGTCACGGCGGCCGCGGGCGCCTCGGCCTCCGTGGGCGCTTCGGCCTCTGCCGCGTCGGCGACCGCGTCGCCCTGGTCCGCTGGCGCCGAAGCCTCGGCTGGCTCCCGCAGCGCCGACATCAGATCGGCCGGAACCGGCTCCGGATGGGACGCCGGCTCGGGCTCGGGCGTCAGCTCGGCTTCGGTGAGGATCGGCGCGTCCGGCGTCTCCGGCGCAACGTCCTCGGCCGGTTCTGCGGGTGCGGTCGCGTCGTCGGCGGGGCCGGCTGGCTCCGGCGCGGCGTCTTCGGTCGCGACGGCGGTCGCCTCCGCTCCCTCGTTCAGCATCTCGACCAAGGCGGCCGGAGCGGCCGGCTCGTCCGTCCCGGCTTCGTCTGTTCCGGATTCGCCCGTCCTGGGTTCGTCCGTCGTGCTCTCGTCCGTCGTGCCCTCGTCCGTCCTGGCCGGCTCGGGCTTGGGAGCGGGCGCGACCGCCAGCGGCACGGTGATCGCGGGACCTGCCCGCTTGACCGAGACATAGCCGAGCGAGCGCAGGATCGAGGCGAAATCCTCTCCGGCGCAGCCGACGAGCGAGGTCATCGCGCCGGTCGCGACGAAGCCGTCCTGATCGGCGGCGCCGGTGGGCGGCACGCCTTGGGTCAGCCCCGGACGATAGGCGATCGCGGGGCGGATCAGGTCGGCGAGGCGCTCCAGGATGTCGACGCGCACGGCCCGCTCGCCGCAGACGCGGTAGCCCGCGGCGCGGTAGAGCCCCTTGGGGATCGCCTTGTCGACCGGAAACGAGGTTCGGCCCGACGAGGCCAGATGGGCGATGTCGTCGAGCCCGGTCAGGTCCGGCCCGCCATGCTTCAGCGCCCAGAGCTGGGCTGCGAGCGCACGTGGCGCGGGCTTCAGCAGCGCCGGCACATAAAGGTGGAACGCCCCGAAGCGGATGCCGAGATTGCGCAGCGCGGCGCGGCCCTCCTGGTCGAGCGCCTTCATCTCCTCGCCGACTTTTGCGCGTTCGAGCACGCCGAGCGATTCGGCGGTCTGGAAGGCGATGCCGCGCGCGATGCCGGTCGCGGTCGCGGCGGCCTCCAGAAGCTGGAGCGGCCCGAGCAGCTTCGTGACGTGGTTCTTCAGCCAGAGGTTCAGCCGCGCCTCGACCTGTTCGCGCGCCGGCCCCGTCAGGTGCTCCTCGACAAGAAGCCGCAGGCGCGGCTCGATCGCCTTCTCGCCGGCGGTCAGGCGCGCCACCGGCTCGCCGACCCAGCGCAGCAGGCCGTCATGGGAGAGCACGAAGGCGTCGTCGCCGGCGAGCACGACGCGCGCGGCGCGCGCCTCGATCTCGCTGGCCAGCGCCTTCATCGCCGCCATGTTCAGGGCTTTCGCCTCCGGCCCGCCGGCCTTCGGGTCCGCCGTGAAGCGGAAACCCTGCAGCATTCCGACGTGCTGGCCCTCGACGAGCACGTCGCCCGCCGTGGTGACCTCAGCCTCCAACATCACATTCTCCCGCAAACGACGCATCAGCACACTCGTGCGCCGATCCACAAAACGGCTGGCGAGCCTCTCGTGCAAAGCGTCCGACAATCTGTCCTCTACAAGACGCGCCACCCCCTGCCAATGCTCGGGATCGGGCAACCAGTCGGGACGGTTCGCGACGAAGGTCCATGTCCTGACCTGGGAGATGCGCGCCGAGAGCGTGTCGATCTCGCCGTCGGTGCGGTCCAGCGCGGCCAGCTGGGCGCGATACCAGTCCACATCGAGCCGGCCATGGCGGATCAGCCGCAGATATAATGTCGTCGCCAGGTCGGCATGCTGGGCCGGTGCGATCTTGCGGTAGTCCGGCAGGCCGCAGACCTCCCAGAGCCGCTCGACCGCCGGCCGGCCGACGGCCAAGGCCTTGATCTCCGGGTCGCGCGCCAGGATTTCCAGCGTCGTCTGGTCCTCGGCGATCAGCGCACGCGTCAGGCCCTGTTCGCTCGGCTGCATGTTGAGCGCCTCAAGCAGGCTCTCGACCGAGCGGAAATCGAGATCGGTATTGCGCCATTGCAGCTGGCGCAGCGGCTCGAAGCGGTGGTTCTCGATCGCCTCGACCAGTTCGGCCTCGAAAGGCGGGCACCGTCCGCTGGTGCCGAAGGTCCCGTCGCGCAGATGCCGGCCGGCGCGACCGGCGATCTGGCCGAACTCGGCCGGGTTGAGGATACGGAACTGATGGCCGTCGAACTTCTTGTCGGCTGCGAAGGCGATGTGATTGACGTCGAGGTTCAGCCCCATGCCGATCGCGTCGGTGGCGATGAGATAATCGACATCGCCGGACTGATAGATCTCGACCTGCGCGTTTCGCGTGCGCGGCGAGAGCGCGCCGAGCACCACCGCCGCGCCGCCCTTCTGCCGGCGGATCAGCTCGGCGATGGCGTAGACCTCCTCGACCGAGAAGGCGACGATGGCCGAGCGCGGCGGCAGCCTTGTGATCTTGCGGTCACCGGCGAACAGAAGCTGCGACAGGCGCGGTCGCGTCACGACATTGACGCCCGGCATCAACCTCTCGATCAGCGGGCGCATCGTGCCCGCGCCGATCAGCATGGTCTCGGCCCGGCCGCGCCGGTTCAAAAGCCGGTCGGTGAAGACATGGCCGCGATCGAGATCGGCGGCGAGCTGGATCTCGTCGATCGCCATGAAGTCGACCGCGAGGTCGCGCGGCATCGCCTCGACCGTGCAGACCCAGAAGCGCGGGCGGGCCGGCTTGATCTTCTCCTCGCCGGTGACGAGCGCGACCGCCTCGACGCCGGCCTTCTCGACCACGCGCTGGTAGACCTCGCGCGCCAGCAGGCGCAGCGGCAGGCCGATCATGCCGGTCGGATGCGCCACCATGCGCTCGATGGCGAGATGGGTCTTGCCGGTATTGGTCGGCCCGAGAACGGCGGTGACGCCATGGCTGCGGGCTGATGGCGGCAGGGAACGAAAGGGAATCAAGACGCCGCCAATCCTGTGAGCCGGCCGTAGAGCCGGATGATTTCAGGTCGGATCGACCTGAAATCTGAATCCGTCTCTACAACCAAAAGTGAGAGCATGATGTCATCCGAAAACCGCTTCGCACTTTTCGGCATCATGCTCGGGCCGCCGGCAGCGCATCGGGAACGGAACGAGTCCGGAACGAAAACGGGCCGAATCGCTGACTCGGCCAGAATCGGGATTCGTTCTCTTCGCGTCTCCCGTCCCACTAGCTAGGGATGGCGGCCGGCGAAGCGAAGGGCGCGGATCAAAGATCGCCGAACACCTCGCTGAAAACCTCCGCCGCCTCATCGGGCGCCTCGACATGGACGAAGTGCCCGGCGCTCTCGCAGAAGCTGACCTGCGCCTTGTCAAAATGCTCGTGCACGAAGGCGGCCCACTCCGATTTCAGGATGGGGTCGTGCCGGCCCCAATGCACTCGCGTCGGCTGGTGGATCTTGACGGACGGCGTCGGGTGGCCGTCGATCGCTGCGATGCGCGCCGCATTCTGGCTGCGATACCAGTCGAAACCGCCGCGCCAGTTGCCCGGCTTCATGAAATTGTCGAGCCAGATCTCGAAGACCGGGTCGAAGGCGTCCTTGCGGTGGCACCAATGCGTCAGGAAATGGCGCAGATACAGCGCGCCCGCCTCGCGGCTCAGGCCCACCATCGCTTCCGCCAGCGGCAGTTGCTGGAAGGACTGGTACCAGACCTCGTTGACATGGCCGTCATGGACCCAAGCCCCCGCCACGCTCGGCGTCGGGCAGTTGAAGAACAGCAGCTGCTCGACCAGTTGCGGGTGCCGCCGCGCCAGCGCCTGGGCGGCATAGCCGCCGACATCGTGGCCGACCACTCCGACGCTTTCCAGCCCGAGCGCGGCGATGAGCGCCGCCATGTCGTCGCCATGGCAGTTCGCGCCGGCGTCGCTGCGCGGGCCGGCCGATTTGGCGCTGTCGCCAAAACCGCGCAGATCGGGCGCGATCAGGCGGAACTCGCCATGCAGCCGGTTCATCATCGGCAGCCAGGTCGCCCAGAATTCCGGCCAGCCATGCAGCAGCAGCACGGCTGGCCCATCGCCGACCTCAGCGACATGCAGGAGCGTGTCGCGCACCGAAATCTGGCGATGGCGCAATCCGGGCGGGGTGGCGAAGTCGCTGGTCATGGCGGCGTTCCGGCGCAGGCGTGGCGCGGGCATCGTAGCGGCAGGGCCGGGCAATCCGCAATGAAGGTGTGCAGGGTGCTGGACGGTTCGTGCATGCCGGCGACGATCCGCGACAGGGTCCGGCGCTAGCGTATTCGCACGCGCCCGGGCGTGGCGATGCCCCGCCTCAATTCCTTTTCGCGGCGCTCGCGGTCACGCCCGGATCGACCTTGAAGCTCGAGGCCTCGATCACGGCGGTGCCGATCATGGTCCTGACCGAGATGCGGACCGGCAGCATGACGTTCGTGCCGGCCACCGGGGCGAGCCAGGCGGTGATGTCCTTGTTCTCGGCCATGAACTTGGTGCTGGGCCTGAGCGCCCTGTGTCCGGCGATCGGGACATAGCGCGCCTGGCAGATCGCGACGGGGCCGCTATAGCCTTCCATCGTCATCTCGCGCGTGCCGGCATGGCTGAGCTTGATGTCGTAGCGCGCCGCGCCGTCGAAGATCTGCAGCGTGCGATTGCAGGCGACGTTGAGGCCGCCCTTGGCGCTGACAGGCATAAGGAAGGCGCTGAGCGGATCGACGATGTTGCGGCGATGCTCGTCGGTCAGCGGCACGCGGTCGGCTTTGGCGTCGATTGGCGGGGCGATCTCGACGGCCTGCACCGCGCCGCCGCCGATCGCCATGCGCACGGTACGGCTCTCGCTGGAATTGGCCGAGTTGATCGCGAAGCTGGCGGGCGAGGGTCTTGCACCGCCCAGCGAGCCCTTGGCCTCGCCCGAACCGCGCCCACCTGTGAAGCCGCCGATCAGGCCGGTGAGCCTGGCGGCGACGTCGAGCGAATAGCTGTCGGAGTCGATGCCGCCGCTGAGGCTGGCGGTGCCGAGCGTCAGGCCGAGCAGGGAGACGTCGTATTTCGCGTCGATCGAGGCCGCGCCGGCGGGGCAGGCCAAGGCGGCGACAGCGAAGAATCCGGCCAGGGACGATGCGATGGCGGATGTCATCCGTATTCTCCGGGCTTCGGGTCGGGCTTATGGATGCCTTGCGAATCGGTCCGAATCGTGACCGGATTCCACGCGTTTGACGAGTGGCGGGAAGGTCACGCTTCGAAACGCCGCTCCCGACGCGGTCACGATGGCTTGATTGCAGAGTTGTCCTTGACGCATCCGGACGGCTTGGGTATAGACCCGCCACTCAATTTGACCTCCGGCGCTGAGTTCCGGCACGTCGCGTGTCGGCTGTTTCGTTTGGCGCAACGGTTGCACTGCTCAAGGAAGAATGACATGGCCCGCCGTTGCGAACTGACCGGGAAAGGCACCCAGACCGGGCACCTCGTCAGCCACTCGAACCGCAAGACGAAGACGGTTTTCCGTCCCAACCTCGTCAATGTGACGCTGCAGTCCGATGCGCTCGGCCGCTCGGTGCGCCTGCGCGTCTCGGCCAATGCGCTGCGCACGGTCGATCATCGCGGCGGCCTCGACGCCTTCCTGGCCAAGGCCCCGGCCGGCGATCTCTCGACCGGCGCGCTGACCCTGAAGCGCGACATCGAGAAGAAGCTCGCCGCCGTCTGAGCGGGTTTGCCTTTCCGGATTGAATGAAGCGGCCGCGAGGCCGCTTTTTTCGTTTGGGTGTTTCCCTTCTCCCGCGAGGGAAGAAGGTAAGACCACGTTTAGACCAACTCGAATTCCAGCAGGATCGTGCGCTGCAGGAATGAGAAATTGTCGTCCGAGATCAGGGTGACGATCGTCCTGCCCCGCTCCTGATGGACGGACAGCCCTTCCATGTTGTCGATCTCCTGGCCGAGATCGACGTCGAGCAGATAGGGCCCGTCCAGCAGCGCGCCGGGTTTCAGGCCGGCTGCCGGAATCCGGCGGATGCGCAGGCCGACGCCGCGCAGCGAGCGGTACCAGCGTTCCAGCAGCAGGATGTCGCCATCGGGCAGGAAGGCCATGTCGGTGATGTCGAAGCCGTTATGGCGTTTCACCTCGAACAGGCCGGGCTGGCGGCCGCCGATGATGATGCCGAGCGTCGGATCGTCCTCCCCGCCGGAGCGTTCCGAAATCGCGACCAGCGCGCCCGCCAGCGGGTGGCCGGGCGGAGCGACGCCGATCGCCTCCAGCCCCCGGTTGTTGGGCAGGCGCTTGACCTCACGTGGGGCCGGCACGATGCGGGCGCGGGCCTCGACGCCGTCGCGGGCCCAGTCGAAACGCAGGATCTCGTGGGCGCGCTCGACGCCGAGATAAGCCACGCCATCGGCGATCGTCAGGCTCTCGGTGTCGTAATAGCGCGAGCGGTGCAGCGGCCGGCCCGATGTGCCGAGGATCGGCGCGAGTTCGGCGTCGTCGAGCCCCGAGAGGCGGCCATTGCCATAGACGGGCTTCGCGGTCAGCCAGAAGCCGTTATCGGTGACGGCGACGAGGTCGCGCCCGTCGGGCGAGCGCCACAGGCCCGACAGGCCGCCAAAGCGCGGATGGTCGCCGGTGAGGACCAGCCCGCTCCGGAAGATCATCGCGCCGAAGCGCGTCTTTTCGGGGCTGCGCGGCTCGAAGGCGGCGATCGGCCGGGCCGAAATGGTGAGCGGGATGCGGCCGGGTTCGAGCGGCTGGGCGCGCGCGGGGGCGGCGAGCGTGGCGGTTGCGAGGCCGGCGAGGGCGGCGCGCCGGGTCAGGCGCATGGATCGACGCTCGCGCGCTTCCCTTCTCCCCTTGCGGGAGAAGGTGGCCGCGCAGCGGCCGGATGAGGGGTCGGGCCGACGCAATTCGTTGTTTGCGAAGCACCGCGAGCGCAGTGCGACCCCTCACCCCAACCCTCTCCCGCAAGGGGAGAGGGGGTGCGCGCAGCGCCGCTTGCGTTCATTACTGCAGCCGCCGTCGCGAACCGCGCGACGAGCCGCCAGCGCCCTCGTTCTCCTCGAACAGCTCGGCGAGTTTTTCGGTCATCACTCCGCCGAGCTCCTCGGCGTCTACGATGGTGACGGCGCGGCGGTAGTAGCGCGTGACATCGTGGCCGATGCCGATCGCGATCAGCTCGACCGGCGAGCGCGTCTCGATCTCGGCGATAATGTGGCGCAGATGGCGCTCCAGATAATTGCCGGCGTTGACCGAGAGCGTCGAATCATCGACCGGCGCGCCGTCCGAGATCACCATCAGAATCTTGCGCTGCTCGGGCCGCGCCAGCAGGCGCTTATGGGCCCAGTCGAGCGCCTCGCCGTCGATGTTCTCCTTGAGCAGCCCCTCGCGCATCATCAGCCCGAGATTCTTCCGGGCACGCCGCCAGGGCGCGTCGGCCGATTTGTAGATGATGTGGCGCAGGTCGTTGAGGCGGCCCGGCGCGGCCGGCTTGCCCGATTGCAGCCAGTTCTCGCGCGAAAGCCCGCCCTTCCAGGCCCGCGTGGTGAAGCCCAGAAGCTCGACCTTGACGCCGCAGCGCTCCAGCGTGCGGGCCAGGATGTCGGCGCAGGTGGCGGCGACCGTGATCGGCCGGCCCCGCATCGAGCCGGAATTGTCGATCAGCAGCGTCACCACCGTGTCGCGGAAATTCGTGTCGGATTCCTGCCGGAAGGAGAGCGGCTGGTAGGGGTCTATGATGATGCGCGGCAGGCGCGAAGGGTCGAGCGCGCCTTCCTCCAGATCGAACTGCCAGGAGCGGTTCTGCTGCGCCATCAGCCGGCGTTGGAGACGGTTGGCGAGGCGCGCGACCACGCCCTGGAGATGGGCGAGCTGCTTGTCGAGATAGGCGCGCAGGCGGGTCAGCTCCTCGGCGTCGCAGAGCTCCTCGGCCGTGACGATCTCGTCGAATTTCTGGGTGTAGGCCTTGTAGTCGGTGACGGGGCGGTCGTTGGGCTTGCTTTCGCGCGGACGCGGCGCCTCGCCGGCTTCTTCCGAATCGGAGTTCTCGTCCTCCTCCTCCCAGTCGCCCGCCGGCGCGTCGGCCGCCTCGGACGCGCCCTCCTGCAACTCCTCGGTCGCGTCGTCGCTGACCTCGGTCTCGGAGCGGTCGCCGGCGCTTTCCTGCTCGGCTTCGCCGTCCTGCTGCTGCTGGTCCTCGGAGGCGGAATCCTTGTCGTCCTGATCGTCATCGGCGTCGTCGCCCTGCGAGCTCTGCTCGGCCATGTCGAGCGAGGCCAGCATGTCGCGCACGGTGCGGGCGAAGGCGCGCTGGTCCTCGACGGCTTTGGAGAGTCGGTCGAGATCGGGGCCGGCCTTGCTCTCGATCACGTCGCGCCAGAGATCGACCAGCTTTTCGGCGGCCTTGGGCGGCTTTAAGCCCGTCAGGCGCTCGCGCACCATCAAAGCGAGCGCGTCCTCCAGCGGCGCGTCGGCGCGGTCGGTGATCTCCTCGTAGCGCCCGCCGCGGTGATAGCGGTCCTCCAGCATGGCGGTGATGTTGCCGGCCATGCCGGCCATGCGGCGCGAGCCGACGCATTCGACGCGCGACTGCTCGACCGCGTCGAACACGGCGCGCGCCGCGTCGCCCTCGGGCGCGGCGCGGCGATGTACGGTCGCATCATGGCAGGCGAGCCGGAGCGCCATCGAATCGGAATGGCCGCGCAGGATCGCGACGTCCTGCACGGTGAGCTTGCGCGGCGGCTCGGGCAGGCGGGCGCGGTCGCCGACCAGCGAGGGTTTGTCGGCAGCGAAGACGATCTCCATCTCCGGCTTGCGCGCGATCGCCTTCATCGCGCCGGAGATGGCGCGCTTCAGCGGCTCGGCTGGCGCTTCCTTGGCGGCGCCGGGCTTGCGGTTGGTGAGGCTCATGCGTCGTCCGGATCTATGGCGAAGGGTCGCTCGGTCACATCAGTCCAGCTATAGGGGCAAGCGATTGGGAAGGTCCGGATCGGCAATTTCGTTTCTTTGGCTGCAGTCAATCTGGCCGTCTCATAGGCCTCAGCCAGTGCCTCGTCACGCCGAGGCTTCAGGCTCGGGTTCTCTTTGATCTGCCTGTCGGCGTGAATCCGCTGGATCCGGATTGTGGTCGCCCAGCTACGGCTACGCCGCTGCGGCTGATAATCCCATTTGAGCATATGCATGACGAGCACGGCCAGTGCGCTCCTCAGCGTGCTGAATTCACCGCGCCCCAACGTCTCCAGCTCCTCGGCGATGTTCTCGATGTCGAGCCCGGCAAAGTCGCCGTTGCGCAACGCCTTCGCCTGCTCGAAGGCCCAGCGGGCAAAATCCTCGTCATAGCGCGTGAGAGGCTGGGCGGCCGGAAAGACGGCGCGCTTCACCGGCCCGACCGATGCCGCCTTTGCTTGTCTGGGCTTGCTGTCGGAGACGGTCATAGCGCCTTTGCGAATTGGAGGATGCGGTGGCCGGCGACGGGGTAGTCTTCCAGCCGGCCATACTCCTTATAGCCGAGTTTTGGATAGAAATCAGGAGCCTGGAGGCTCATCGTCGCGAGATAGACGCCGCGCGCGCCATGGTCGCGCGCCGCCTGCTCGGCCATTGTCACCAGCGCCTCGCCATGGCCTTTGCCGCGATGCGCCTCGTCGATCCAGAGCAGGTCGACATGCAGCCACTGCCATTTCAACTCGCCGACGAGGCCGCCGACGATCGCGCCGCTCTCGTCGCGCAGGCTGATCGCCAGCGGCTCGCTGTTGCGCGGGCCGACACGGGCGGCGTTGTAGGCGGTGAGGCCTGTCTTGACGGCCTCGGTGGTCGCGGCGAGATCGGTCTCGCGCTGGAGCGTGGCCATGCGCGCCGCGGCCTCTCAGCTCAGCACGACGTTGACCGCGCTCTCCGGCAATTCTTTCCCGAAGGAGCGCTGATAGAACTCCGCCACCAGCGTGCGCTCCATCTCGTCGCATTTGTTCAGGAAGGTCACCCGGAAGGCGAAGCCGATATCGGTGAAGATCTCGGCGTTCTCGGCCCAGGTGATCACCGTGCGCGGACTCATCACGGTGGAGAGATCGCCGTTCATGAAGGCGTTGCGGGTCAGGTCGGCGACGCGGACCATCTTGTTGACGATGTCCTTGCCCTCGGGCGTGGCCTGATAATGCTTGGACTTCGCCAGCACGATCGCGACCTCGTTGTCGTGCGGCAGGTAGTTCAGCGTGGTGACGATCGACCAGCGGTCCATCTGGCCCTGGTTGATCTGCTGGGTGCCGTGATAGAGGCCCGACGTATCGCCGAGCCCCACCGTGTTGGCGGTAGCGAACAGCCGGAAACAGGGGTGCGGGCGGATCACGCGCTTCTGGTCGAGCAAAGTCAGCTTGCCCGACTGCTCGAGCACGCGCTGGATCACGAACATCACGTCGGGGCGGCCGGCGTCGTACTCGTCGAAGACCAGCGCGATATTGTTCTGCAGCGCCCAGGGCAGGATGCCGTCCTGGAACTCGGTGATCTGCTTGCCGTCCTTGAGCACGATCGCGTCCTTTCCGACGAGATCGAGCCGCGAGACGTGGCTGTCGAGGTTGACGCGGACGCAGGGCCAGTTGAGGCGCGCCGCGACCTGCTCGATATGGGTCGATTTGCCGGTGCCGTGATAGCCCGAGATCATGACGCGGCGGTTATGCGCGAAGCCGGCCAGGATCGCGATGGTGGTGTCGCGGTCGAAGCGGTAATCCGGGTCGAAATCCGGGACATGGGCCTCGGATTTGGAATAGGCCGGCACTTCGAGATCGGAATCGATGCCGAAGGTCTGGCGCACCGACAGCTTCATGTCGGGCAGGGCCGGGGCGGTCGTCGCTGTCATCGTCAGGTCTCCGGGCGCGGGACAGGGCCGGGTGCTTGACCGGTTGTCCCAGGGCCGACCGAAAAGGGAGGCATATCAGACCCTAGTTAGAGCGAAAGACCGGAGGCGGCAATTCGCAAAGCGCCGGGGCGGCAATTCGCGCCAGGCATGCCGGAGAGCACGCAACGGACGTGCCAGCCGGGCTGCGGCAGGGTGTTTTGCGTCTCAGCGGCGGGTGGAAAGAAACCGCGCGATGGCCGCGACGCTGCCCCGCGCGCCATCGCGGTCGAGCCGGAGCGGGGCCGAAGGCTCCTCGCGCAGGGCCTGCGCCACGGCAGCCGCCAGCGCGGCGGCGTCGCGGTCGGGATCTTTTGAAAGGCGCAGGGAGCGGGCGAGGCCGGAGCGCGCCATTGCGTCGGCCCGGATCGCCTGCTCGGTCTCCGCGCCGGCGTCGAAGGGAACGACAATTGCCGGCCTGCCCGCGTCGATCAGATCGAGCACGGTGTTGTAGCCGGCCTGGCTGATCGAGAGCGCGCAAGCTGCGAGCAGGGCCGGAAAGTCGGGCCGCGCCCATTCGACCGTGACATGGGCGGGTGCCGCTGTCTGTAATCGTGCAAAGGCGGCGGGATCGCTCGCGCGGCCGACGAGGATGCGCCAGCG
>JBKJSB010000263.1:0-4109 GCA_046593015.1 Allobosea sp. | reverse complement strand
TTGCGTCGGCCCAGACGTCGGCGGCCGATAGAGTCGTGCTGGCGCCGCACCGCGCGGTCTACGACCTCGTGCTCGACCCGACCAAGCCGGCCAAGAACATCGAGGCGGCGCGCGGGCGCATCGCCTTCGATTTCACCGGCGATGCCTGCGAGGGCTACGCGCTGTCCTTCCGGCAAGTGACTCAGCTCACCAGCGAAAGGGGCCCGCGCGTCATAGACGCCCGCACCACCAGCTTCGAGGCCGGCGACGGCGCGAGCTACCGCTTCAAGACGGAGAGCTCGAGCGGGGTCGGACCCGCCGAGATCGTCGATGGCACAGCCGAGAAGGGCAATGGCGGCTACGAGGTCAAGCTGCGCGCGCCCAAGCCCGAGACCCATCGAGAGCCCGCCGACGCGCTCTTCCCCAACGCCCAGATGAAGGCGGTGATCGCCGCCGCCAAGGCTGGGCAGACCACGCTGAACGTCAGGCTCTATGACGGCGCAAACAGCGGCAAGGAGGTCTATGACACGCTCTCGGTCATCGGGAAGCGGATCGAGGCGAAACCCAGCGAAACCCCGCTGCAGAGGCCGGAATTCGAAAACATCGCACGCTGGCCCGTGACGATCTCCTATTTCAAGGTCGGCTCCGGCGAGACGACGCCGACCTACACCATCGCCTTCGAGCTCTACGAGAACGGCGTCACCGGCGCGGTCAGGCTCGACTATGGCGCGTTCGCGCTGCGCGGCACGCTCACCCGTCTCGATCTTCTTCCCGCTCAGGATTGTGCGAAGTAGGACTGCGTGGAGTCGGGCCGGCGCTGCCGCGGCGCTCCGGCCCGCGCAGGCTCAGGCCCTTGCCGATGGCATCGTCGCCGAAGCGGGCGCGGAGCTTGTCCACCGCACCCTCCATGGCTTTCAGGCGCGGCGTCGCGACATCGGCAAGGTCGCCGTGGTCGGCGTCCTCGGGCGGGCTGAAATCGCTCGCGCCGATGCCGATCAGACGGTAGCGCGCCCCGGTGCATTCGCGCCTGAGCAGGTCGCGGCCGGCCGAAAACAACCTGGCGGCAAGCTGCGTCGGCTCGGGCAGGCGCGCGGCGCGGGTGATCGAATGGAACTCAGCCGTCTTCAGTTTCAAGGTGATGGTCCTGCCTGCAAGCTGCTGGGCTTTCAGGCGTTTCGAGGTTTTCTCGCAGAGCCGCCACAGCACCGGCTCCAACGACTCGAAGCTGGAAAGATCGACGTCCAGCGTGGTCTCGCTGGAGACGCTCTTGGTCTCGCGCTCGGGCGTGACCTTTCGCTCGTCGATGCCGTTGGCGAGGTTTCGCAGGCGCGGCCCGTCCTTGCCGGCGAGCCTGAACAGCTTTTCGACCGGCGCGTCGCGCAGATCGCCGATCAGCCGGAACCCGGCCTCGGCGAGCTTGTTCGCGCTCGCCTGGCCGACGCCGGGGATCAGCCCGACGGCTCTGGTCGACAGGAAGGCAACGGCCTCAGCCCGGCCGATGATCGAGAAGCCGCGCGGCTTGTCCATGTCGGAGGCGACCTTGGCGAGGAACTTCGCATAGGACAGACCGACCGAAACGGTGATGCCGATCTCGGCCTCGATGCGCCGGGCAAAGCGCGCCAGCGTCACGGCGGGGCTGGCATGATGCAGCAGCTCCGTTCCCGACAGGTCGAGAAAGGCCTCGTCGATCGAGATCGGCTCGACCAGCGGCGTCAATTCCTGCATCAGCGCCCGGACCTGCCGGCCGACCGCGACGTATTTCGCCATGTTCGGCTTGACCACCACGGCCTCGGGGCAGGCCTTCAGCGCCTTGAACATCGGCATGGCCGAGCGCACGCCATAGGTCCGGGCGATGTAGCAGGCGGTCGAGACGACGCCGCGTTTGCCGCCGCCAATGATGACCGGCCGGTCGGCGAGGCTCGGATCGTCGCGCTTCTCGATTGCGGCATAAAAGGCGTCGCAGTCGATATGGGCCAGGTTCAGGGTATCGCGCTCGGCATGCCGGAGCAGCCGCGGCGAGCCGCAGGCGGGGCAGCGGCGCAGGCCGGCTGCCGCCTCGTCATGATCGGCGAGGCAGTCGCGGCACAGGACACGGGCCGCCATGGCGCGCTCGCCCGGGCTCAAGCGAACTCGCCGCCGCCGGCTCCTGACAGGATGGAGCGCGCCTGCGCGATGATTTCCGGATTCAGGCTTAAATTTCCGGCAAACTCCAGAAGAAGCGAATCGCTGCCGGCGAGATGGTCGAGCACGGCGGCGAGAAAGCCCGGTTGGCTGGCCGCAGCGCGCAAAGTCGAGGGTCCGAGCCCTGTCGTGGCCAGAAACGGCTCGAGTCGCTCGGGTTCGGCCGCCAGAAAGCCGAGCGCGCGCAGGGCCAGCGCCTCGGCCGTCTCGGTGGTCATGGATTTGGCCATGGCGGGATGGGTCTCCTTCTCGGGGGTCCGGTTTGCGTTTCGTCAACGGCTCGCATGCTAGCTTGATCTTTGAACGAGGCCGCCAGCTTGGACAATCCGGAACGATCCGGATCGGATAGGGCGCGGATGAAGGGCGGCACGATGAAGACTGTTCTGATCGTCGAGGACAACGAGCTCAACATGAAGCTCTTCAACGACCTGTTGGAGGCGCATGGCTACGCCACGCTGAAGACAGCCGACGGCATTGAGGCGATCGAGCTGGCGCGCGCGCATCACCCCGATCTGATCCTGATGGATATCCAGCTTCCCGAGGTCTCGGGACTGGAGGTGACCAAATGGATCAAGGAGGACGAGACGCTGAAGTCGATCCCCGTGATCGCGGTCACAGCCTTTGCGATGAAGGGTGATGAGGAGCGCATCCGCGATGGCGGCTGCGAGGCCTATCTCTCGAAACCGATCTCGGTCGCCAAATTTCTGGAAACCGTTCGCGCCTACGCCGGTGCAGCCTGAACAGCCGAAAGTAGCCCCATGTCCGCGCGTGTCCTGGTCGTCGACGACATCGTCACCAATGTGAAGCTGCTGGAGGCCAAGCTGTCGGCGGAGTATTTCGACGTCGTCACCGCCCTGAACGGCCTTGACGCGCTGGCCATCTGCGAGCGCGGCGAGGCCGATATCGTCCTGCTTGACGTGATGATGCCAGGCATGGACGGTTTCGAGGTCTGCCGCCGGCTGAAGGGCGGCGCCACCACCGCCCATATTCCGGTGGTGATGGTCACCGCGCTCGACCAGCCGAGCGACCGTCTCAAGGGGCTGGACGCGGGCGCCGACGACTTCCTGACCAAGCCGCTCGACGACACGGCGCTGTTTGCACGCGTGCGCAGCCTGGTGCGGCTGAAGTCCGTGACCGACGAACTGCGCAATCGTGCGCTCGCCTCGCGCCGGCTCGGCATTGCCGACCCGCTCGCGGCGGCTGCCTCCGAGACCGGGCTCAACGGCCGCATTCTCGTGGTCGAGGACCGTCCGACCGTCGTCGAGCGGCTCCAGACCGCATTGTCCGCATTTCATGTCGTCGAGGTCGAGGCCGATGCGCAGCAGGCGCTGGTCCGGGCGGCCGAAGGCGATTTCGACAGCGTCCTCGTCAGCCTCGACCTGAAATCCTTCGACGGCCTGCGCCTGTGCAGCCAGCTCCGTTCGCTGGAGCGCACCCGCAACGTCTCGGTGCTGATGCTGAGCGAGGCCGAGGACCGGGCCCGCATCCTGCGCGGGCTGGAGATCGGCGCGCACGACTTCCTGATCCGCCCGATCGACCGCAACGAACTGCTGGCCCGTGTCCGCACGCAGGTGCGGCGCAAGCGCTTCACCGAGAAGCTGCGCGACAGCGTCCAGTCTTCGATGGAAATGGCGGTGATGGACCAGCTCACCGGGCTGCATAACCGCCGCTTCATGGACAACCGATTGACGGTGATGTTCGACGAATCGGCGCTGCGCGCCCGCTCGCTGGCGATGCTGGTGCTCGATGTCGACCGCTTCAAGCTCGTCAACGACAGCTGGGGCCACGATGCCGGTGACGAGGTGCTGCGCGAATTCGCCGACCGCGTCCGCGCCTGCACGCGCGGCATCGATCTCGTTGCCCGCATGGGCGGAGAGGAGATCGATGCCGCGCGTGCAGGCGCGGACGCGGTCGGCGAATTCGCGCAGCACCTCGTCACCGGCATCGTG
>JBKJSB010000185.1:0-18979 GCA_046593015.1 Allobosea sp. | reverse complement strand
TCTGCCAGACCAGCGTGAAGCCGATCGCCGCGAGAGCATAGATCGCCCCCGTGGCGATGCCGGCGATGAGATAGGCGATGAACTCGGCCATGGTTTTGCTCGGTTGGCTCGACCTGAGCCCCTCCCCCTTGTGGGGAGGGGTTAGGTCGAGCCCTTCCCGCCGCTCACAGCAGAGCGAGACCCCGCCATGGCCGAATTCATCGCCTATCTCATCGCCGGCGTCGCCACGGGCGCGATCTATGCGCTCGCCGCCATCGGCTTCACGCTGGTCTGGCAGACCTCGCAGACGATCAACTTCGCCCAGGGCGAGTTCGTCATGCTGCCAGCGATCCTGGTGCTGCTCGCGATCAAGCTGCTCGGCGCGCCGGTCTGGCTCGGGGCGCTGATCGGCATCGCGGCCTTCATCCTGATCTTCGGCGTCGGCTTCAAGCTCTTCGTGGTCGATCCGATGATCCGGCATGGCGTGCTGCCGCTGGCCATCGCCACCATGGCGCTCTCGATCATCATGAAGGAAGGCGCCAAGGACGGCTTCTCGGCCGAGGCGCAGACCTTCCCCTCTTTCGTGCCCTCGCAGACGATCCAGGTTTTCGGCGCGTCGATCTCGCTGCAGCATCTGGCGATCATCGCCGTCGCCTTCGCGGTGATCTTCCTGCTGCAATGGTTCGTCGGCGGCACGCGGCTCGGCCGGCAGATGCAGGCCACCGCGCAAAACCCGACAGTGGCCCGGATCCTCGGCATACCCGTCGAGCGCATGGTGCTGCTGACCTTCGCGATCAACGCCGCGCTCGCGGTCGTCGCCTCGGTGCTGATCTCGCCGATCTATCTGGCCAAGTTCTCGAATGGCGAGGTGATCGGCCTGTTCGCCTTCATCGCGGCCATCGTCGGCGGCTTCAACCAGGTCCGCGGCGCGCTCGTCGGCGGGCTGATCGTCGGCATCGTCGACTCGATGGCCGCCGCCTACATCTCCAGTTCCTACCGGCTGGCCGTGCCGCTCGTCCTGCTCGTCGTCATCATCCTGCTCAAGCCGGAAGGCCTGATGGGCCGCAAAGAGGAGCGCCGCGTATGACCGCGCCCGTGAGCCATGGCTCGGTTTCCGAGCCCCGCCTCGTCAAACTGCCCATGCTGGGCGGCACCATCGACGGCACGCTGCTGACGCTGGTCGCCGGCGCGGTCATCCTCTGGTTCGCGCCGGTCGGCATGGGGCGGTACGGCACCTATGTGCTCTCGCTCTGGCTCGTCACCAGCATCGCCGTGATGGGGCTGAACCTGACGCTCGGCTATGCCGGCCTGAAGTCGCTGGCGCAGGCCGCCTTCATGGGGCTGGGAGCCTATCTCACCGCGATCCTGACGACGAAGTATGGCGTCTCCTGGTATCTGTGCTTCGCGCTGTCGGGCCTGCTGACCTTCGCGGTCGGGCTCGTGCTCGGCTTCCCGGCGCTGCGAGTCAAGGCGCACTACCTCGCCTTCGTCACGCTCGCCTTCTCGACGCTGATCTGGCTGATCATGCGCAACGAGCAATGGCTGACCGGCGGCGTCTTCGGCATCTCCAACATCAACCGGCCGGACTTCCTCGGCATCAAGCTGTTCAACGCGCTCGAATTCCACCGCTTCGTCGTGGTCATCACCTTCATCCTGGCTGCAGTGCTGTGGTGGATGATCCGCAGCCCCTGGGGCCGCGCCTTCACCGCGCTCCGCGAAAACCCGATCCGGGCCGCGAGCCTTGGCATCGACACCCGCCTCTATACGCTGCTCGCGTTTGCCATCGGCTCGGCCTATGCAGGGTTTGCGGGTGCGCTCTATGCCCCGCTGGTCGAGTTCATCGACCCCTCGCCCTTCTCGCTGTCGCAGAGCTTCTTCCTGCTGCTCATGGTGGTGGCCGGCGGCTCGGGCTATCTGCTCGGGCCCTTCATCGGCGCGCTGCTCGGCGTCGTGCTGCCGGAATGGCTGCGCTTTGCCGGCTCGCTCTACCTCATCATTTTTGCGGCCATCGTCATGCTGCTGCTGATCGCCTGCCCGCAGGGCATGAGCGGCCTGCTGGAGCGCGGCTGGCACAAGCTCACCGGCAAGGGAGCCAGCCGATGAACCAGGTTCTGGAAGTCACCAATCTCCACAAGGCTTTTGGGGGCATCAAGGCCGTCAACGGCGTCTCCTTCTCGGTCAACGAGGGCGAGATCCTCGGCATCATCGGTCCCAATGGCTGCGGCAAGTCGACCCTGTTCAACTGCATCCTCGGCCAGTTGGAGCCGACCGAAGGCAGCGTGAAGCTCGACGGCAAGGAGGTCACCAACAAACGTCCCTCCGAACTCAACCGGCTCGGGGTCAGCCGCACCTTCCAGCTCCTGCAGGTCTTTCCCGAGCTGACCGTGCGCGAGAACCTGATCCTCGCCGGGCAGGAGCATGAGGGCACGATGCTGTCGCGCTTCTTCGGGCCGCGCGACGCGGGCTTGTCGAGCAAGGCCGACCAGATGATCGCCTTCTTCAAGCTCGGGCACCTGATCGACGCCAAGGCGGGCGGCCTGTCCTACGGCCAGCAGAAGCTGCTCGACGCCGCGATGGCCTTCATGGCCGGCCCGCGTCTCGTGCTGCTCGACGAACCGGCGGGCGGGGTGAATCTCACCATGCTCGGCGATTTAAAGGAGCGTCTACGCGCCATCAACGCCGAGCAGGGCGCGACCTTCGTCGTGATCGAGCACAACATGGATTTCGTCATGAGCCTGTGCTCGCGCGTGATCGTGCTCGCGGAAGGCAAGGTGCTGGCGCAGGGCACGCCGGCGGAGGTCAGGGCCAATCCGGCCGTGATCGACGCGTATCTAGGGCATTGAGCATGACACCCATCCTCGAACTCGACGGCGTGGTCGGCGGCTATGGCGCCATGACCATCCTCAACGGCACGACGTTCAAGGTGCCGCGCGGCGCGATCACCACCGTGATCGGCCCCAACGGAGCCGGCAAATCGACCGTGTTCAAGGCGATCTTCGGCCTGCTCAAGGTGCGTGAGGGCCATATCCGGCTCGAAGGAACCGAGATCACCAACTGGGGCCAGCGCAAGCTGCTGGAGGCCGGAATCTGCTATGTGCCGCAGGGCCGCAACATCTTCTCCGAGCTGTCGGTGCGCCACAACATCGAACTGGGCGCGGTCGCTGCCGGCAGCCACATCACCGACATGCCAAGGCGCATCGAGGCGGCGCTCGACCGCTTCCCCTCGTTGCGCGCGAAGGCCGACGTGCAGGCCTCGACGCTGTCGGGCGGCCAGCAGAAGCAGCTCGAAATCGTGCGCGGGCTCCTGCTCGATCCCAAGCTCGTGCTGATCGACGAGCCCTCGATCGGGCTTTCGCCGATGCTGGTGCAGGAGACCTTCGGCATCCTGATGGATTTGCGCGCCAAGGGCGTGACGATCCTGATGATCGAGCAGAACGCCCGCTCAGCGCTGGAAATCTCCGACGAGGGCCTCGTGCTCGAACTCGGCCAGACCCGGATGCAGGGGCCCGCGGTGGAGATCCTGAACGATCCGCGCGTGGCGCAGCTGTTCCTGGGCGGTGCGCTGACGGAGGCGGCGTGATGGTCGGGGCCACGAGCGGGCGCGTTCCCTTCTCCCCTTGCGGGAGAAGGTGGCAGCGCGAAGCGCTGACGGATGAGGGGTCGCACTACGCTACCCTGTCTCATCGGCTAGCTCAGCCCGACCCCTCACCCCAACCCTCTCCCGCAAGGGGAGAGGGGGCGCGTAGCGCTTCTCGTACGAGTCCGGCCTCGTGACCGCCCCCCTCGCCATCGCCCTCGTCGGCGCGGGCTTGATCGGCCGCGCGCATCTGGAACGCCTCGACGCCTCGCCCGACTGCGCCTGCTGCGCCATCTGCGACCCCACCGAAGCCGCGAAGGCGCTCGCCGCCGAGCGCGCTCTGCCCTGGTTCCCCTCCCCGCGCGAGATGCTGGCGGCGATGGCGCCCGACGGCGCGATCATCGCCACGCCCAATGCGCTGCATGTCCCGCAGGCCGTCGCGTGTCTGGAGGCCGGCGTTCCGGTGCTGGTCGAGAAGCCGCTGGCCGAAAGCGTGGCGAGCGCGCAGCGTCTGGTGGAGGCTCAAGGACGCTCCGGCGTGGCTGTGCTCGCCGGCCATCACCGCCGCCACAACCCCATCGTCAAGGCCGCGCGCAAGCTGGTGCAGGACGGCCGGCTCGGCCGGCTCGTGGCGGTCAATTCGCTCTTCCTGATCCGCAAACCCGACGACTATTTCGACGTCGCCTGGCGGCGCGAGGCCGGGGGCGGGCCGGTGCTGATCAACCTGACCCACGACATCGACAATCTGCGTTTTATCTGCGGCGAGATCGAGAGCGTGCAGGCGATGACATCGAATGCCACGCGCGGCTTCGCCGTCGAGGACACCGCCGCGCTGATCTTCCGCTTCGCGAACGGGGCGCTGGGCACCGCGACCGTCTCGGACGCAACGCCCACGCCCTGGAGCTGGGAACTCTCCTCGGGCGAGAACAAGGCCTATCCGCAGCGCGACGGGCATTGCTACCTGATCGCCGGCAGCGAAGGCTCGCTGTCGCTGCCGAAGCTCGATCTCTGGTCCTATGAGGGCACGCCCGGCTGGTGGGAGCCGCTGCGGCAGGAGACGCTCGCTGTGGAGCCCGTCGAGCCGCTGGCCGAGCAGATCCGGCATTTCTGCGCCGTCATTGCAGGAATGGAGCAGCCAATCACGAATGCCGCCGATGCGGCGCGCACCCTTGCCGTGGTCGAGGCTGTCGCGGAAGCTGCGCGCACGGGCGGCCCTGTCGCGGTCGCCGGACAACCGAGGGCTTAAGGCCACATGAACCCGACCTCGATCGCGACCGTTTCGCTCTCAGGCGACCTCGCCGAGAAGCTGCAGGCGATCGCAGCGGCCGGTTTCGACGCCGTCGAGGTGTTCGAGAACGACTTTCTCACCTTCGACGGCAGCCCGCGCGATGTCGGCGCGATGATCGCCGATCTCGGCCTGAAGATCATCGCCTTCCAGCCCTTCCGCGATTTCGAGGGCATGCCCGAGCCGCTGCGCGCCCGCACCTTCGCCCGCGCGCAGCGCAAGTTCGAGGTCATGAACGAGCTTGGCACCGATCTGATGCTGATCTGCTCGAACGTCTCGCCGCAGTCGCTGGGCGGCATCGACCGGGCGGCGGCCGATCTGCGCGAACTCGGCGAACTGGCGGAGAAATCCGGCGTGCGGGTCGGCTTCGAAGCGCTGGCCTGGGGCCGCCACGTCAACGACTATCGCGACGCCTGGGAGATTGTGCGCCGGGCGGGCCATGAGCGCATCGGGCTGATCCTCGATTCCTTCCATACGCTGGCGCGCAATTCGCCGCTGGCGCCGATCGCGTCCATCCCCGGCGACCGCATCTTTCTGGTCCAGCTCGCCGACGCCCCGAAGCTCGACATGGACGTGCTGAGCTGGAGCCGGCATTTCCGCTGCTTTCCGGGCCAGGGCGATCTGCCCGTCGCGGATTTCGTCAGGGCCGTGCAGGCGACAGGGTATTCGGGGCCGCTCTCGCACGAAATCTTCAACGACCAGTTCCGGGCCGGCTCGGCGCGCAGGCTCGCGACCGACGGCATGCGCTCGCTGATCGCGCTCGCCGACCAGACGCAACCCTCCCTGCCGCCGAGGGCGCGCGTGCTCGGCGTCGAATTCATCGAGTTCGCACTCGATGAGGGCACCGCCGATGACCTCGCCGTGCTGCTGCACGCGCTGGGCTTCCGCCAGACCGGGGCGCATGTCAGCAAGTCGGTGGCGCGCTGGACGCAAGGCGGCGTCAACCTCGTGCTCAACACCGAGAAGGACGGGTTCGCCCAGTCGCATGCGATCACCCATGGTCCAGGCGTCTGCGCCATCGGCTTGAGGGTCGAGGACGTGTCGCAGGCGATGGCGCGGGCCAAGGCGCTCAGGATCGCGGCCTTCGAGCAGCCGATCGCGCCCGGCGAAATGCACATCCCGGCGATCAGGGGTGTCGGCGGCGCGCTGATCTACTTCACACAGGCCACAGGCGAACTCGGCGAGGTCTGGCAGCGCGAGTTCATCACCGAAGGCGCCGAGGCGGCGCTCGCCCGGCCGCTGCTAGACAGCGTCGACCACATCTCCCAGTCGATGGATTATGAGGAGATGCTGTCCTGGCTGCTGTTCTACACCTCGCTGTTCAGGCTCGAGCGCATCCCCCAGCTGGCCATCGCCGATCCGGCGGGGCTGGTCGAGAGCCGGCCGATCATCAGCGACGATGGCGCGCTGCGCTTCGTGCTCAACGGCTCGCAGGCGACGCGAACCCTGTCCTCGCGCTTCGTCTCGGAGCATTTCGGCTCGGGCGTGCAGCACATCGCCTTCGGCGCGCCAGACATCTTCGCGGCGGTCACCGCGATGCGAGCGGCGGGGCTGTCGTTCCTCGACATCCCGGAGAACTATTACGAGGATCTGGAAGCCCGTCACGGTCTGGAGCCGGATTTCATCGAGCTGCTTCGCGAGCACCACATCCTCTACGACCGCGACGGCGAGGCCGAGTTCCTGCAGGTCTACACCCATGTCTTCGCGCAGCGTTTCTTCTTCGAGATCGTCGAGCGGCGGAACGGCTATGCCGGGTTCGGCGCGGTCAACGCGCCGGTGCGGCTGGCCGCCCAGGCACGCGAGGCGCGGCCCGTGACGGTGCCGCGCCCGTTGAGGGACTAGCTCCAATCAGGCTCTGACGCTTTCCAGACCCTGCCAGTCGAAGACGATGCCGTGACCCGGCCGCGCGGGCGCGATCGCCAGCCCCTCCACGAGCCGCAGCGGCTCGGCGATGTAGCGGTCGAGCCCGAAGCCATGCGCCTCCAGGAACGCCCCGTTCGGCACGGCCGCCAGCAGATGCACCGTGACGTCATGCGCGCCGTGCGAGGTCACCGGCAGATTGAACGCCTCGGCCAGATGGGCGATCTTCATGAAGGGCGTGACGCCGCCGCAGTTGGTCACGTCCGGCTCGGGATAGGTGACGCCGCCTTCGGCGATCAATTGCTTGAACTCCCAGAGCGTGCGCAGGTTTTCGCCCGCCGCGACGGGAACCCCTCCTTCGCGCACGAGGCGGACATAGCCGGCGACATCGTCGGGTATGATCGGCTCCTCCAGCCAGGTGAGTTCGGATGGCTGGAAGGCGCGCGCGGCGCGGATCGCCTCATCGGCGCTCCACTTCATGTTGGCGTCGGCCATGAGCGGAAAGCCGTCGCCGAGATGTTGCCGCATGGCGGCGACGCGCGCGACGTCCTCGGCAAGCCGCTTGCGGCCGACCTTCATCTTGATGGCGCGGAAGCCCTTGGCGAGGTTGCGGTCGGTCTGGGCGAGCAACTCGTCGAGCGGGAGGTCGAGGTCGATCCCGCCGGCATAGCAGGTAACCCGGTCGGAATGGCCGCCGAGCAGGGACCAGAGCGGCTGGCTCAGCCGTTTGCCCTTGAGGTCCCACAGGGCGATGTCGAGCGCCGAGAGCGCCAGTACCGTCGGCCCGCCGCGCCCGCCATAGTGCTGGGCCCACCAGATCTTGTTCCAGATGTGCTCGATGCGGTCGGCGTCCTCGCCGATAACCAGATCGGGAAAGTCGCGCGCCAATAGGGCCTCGATCGCCGCGCCATTGCGTCCGCAGGTATAGGTGTAGCCGACGCCCTCCACGCCGTCGCTGTCGCGGATGCGGACCGTGTTCAGTTCGAAGGCGGTCATCTGCCCATGCATGCTGTCACTCAGCGCAACCTCGAGCGGGATGCGGTAGTAGCCGCGTTCAATCGATTGAATTTTGGGCACATCTTCCTCCTGTTTTCGTTGTGTCGAGCTTAGGGACGAAAACGCCGGGCGCGAAGCCGCGCCCGGCGCATGCCGACCCGCAATCGGAGGGGTGGTCAGCCGCGCAGCATCTCCATCGGCGCGGGGTAGTAGCGGAAGCCCTCGCCCGCCTTGGCGAGGTTGCCGAAGCCCGGCCAGGCGAAGTGGTAGGACATCACCGGCGTCTTGTTGGCCGCCAGCGAGGTCAGGAGCCGCACGCGCGACTGCACGGCCTGCTTGGGGTCGCTGTCATAGGCGAATTCGAGGCGCGGGTTCTCGGTCAGCAGCACGGCGTGATGGGTCAGGTCGCCGAGGAAGGCGAAGGATTTTCCACCCGACGAAACGTTGAAGATGTGGTGGCCGGCGGTGTGTCCGGGCGCTGCGATCGCGGTCACGCCCGGCAGCACCTCGGCCTCGCTCTTGAAAAAGACGATCTTGTCCCGGACGGGGAGCAGGTTGGCGCGGGCATGTTCGACGAAGACCTTGAGCGGGCCGCCGAGCTTGCCTTCGTCGGTCCAGAAATCGAAATCGATCTGGCTGATATGGACGCGCGCATTGGGGAACAGCGCCTTGCCGTCGGCCGAGCAGATGCCGCCGATATGGTCGATATGGGCGTGGCTGCAGACGATGTCGTCGATGTCGCCGGGCCTGATGCCGGCCTCCTCCATGCTCTTCAGCAGGCGGCCGGTGGTCGGTCCGAACGCCTTGGAAAAGCCCATGCCGGTGTCGAACATCACCAACCGGTCGCCGAAATTGACGATCGGGATGTTCTGCTCCAGCACGACGTTGTCGGTCGGCAGGAAGGAATCCGACAGCATCTTGCCGACGGTTTCCTTCGAGACGCCGAGGAAGCTGGATCCGGGATCGCCGAGCGGCAGCGGGCCGTCCGAGACCACCGTGACCTCGGCCTGGCCGAGGCCGAAGCGGTAGAAATACGGGGCCTGATTCTTGGCCAGCGGGGCTTTGGCGAGAGCCGCACCACCAGGCGGCAGGGTCGCACCTGCAGCGAGCGCGGCGGCTGCGCCGAGGAAACCGCGGCGGCTGGCGCGCGGCAGCAGGATTTCGGTGTCGTTGGCTCGGGACATGGCTTCCTCCTCGGGTTGCGATCATCCGGTCTGACGCCGGCTTCATGATATTCGACGGACCTGGACGGCCCGCCTCGACGCAAGGATGCACCCGCTCCGGTTGCGCGGCCAATAACCCTTCGCTCTACCCCGCATAACCGAAAGCTGACGCAGGCTGGCCATCATGGCGCGGCGGCGCTACCAAGGTCTGCTCGCCCGATGCGACCGCATAAGGACATTCCATGGCGATGGACCTGCGCCAGCTCCGCTACTTCGCCGCCATCGTCGAACAGGGCTCGTTCTCCAAGGCCGCGACCAAGCTGCGCGTGGCGCAGCCGGCGCTCAGCCAGCATCTGCGCCATATGGAGGATGAACTCGGCGTCGCGCTTCTGCATCGCGGCACGCGCGGCGTGATGCCGACGGAGGCCGGCGAGCGGCTGCTGGCGCGGGCCAGGACCATCCTGGCGGACTTCGCCGAACTGCGCGACGCGGTGCGCGGCGAGATGGCCACGCCCGGCGGCGAGGTCCGCATCGGCCTGCCGGGAACCGTCAGCGAACAGTTCAGCGTGCCGCTGATCGAGGCGGCCAAAGCGCGCTATCCCGCCATCCGCATCCGCATCGCCGAGGCGATGAGCGGCTTCGTGCTCGACTGGCTGCGGCGCGGCGATGTCGATCTCGCGGTGATCTACTCGACCTCGGACCCCAAGGGTCTCGGCATCCACCATGTCCTGACCGAGGAACTCTGCCTGTTCGGCGTGCCGGGGCTGACCGGCGTGGCCGCGCCGCCCGGCGGCGCGGTGAGCCTGACCGAGGCCGCATCGGTCGACCTCATCCTGCCCGGCGTCGGCCACGGCCTGCGCGACCAGATCGACGAGGCGGCAGGCGTCCAGACCACGATCCAGCCGGCGATCGAGATCGAATCCTATACGCAGATCAAGCGGCTGGTTGAGCGCGGGCTGGGCTATTCGATCCTGCCGCGCATGGCGGTGAGCGCGCAGGAGAAGGCGGGAATCTTCCAGACCTGGCGGATCGAACGGCCATCGCTCTATCGCAAGGTCTACCTCGCCTATTCGACCGAGCGGCCGATGCCGGCAGCCGCCCGCGCCATCGGACAGCTCTCCTGGGAGATCCTGCGCGGCCTCGTGGCCGACGAGACCTGGACGGCGACGCTCGGCAAGGACGGCGAGCCGCCTACCTTATATGGCTGATCGCGCTTTCGTCTTTGACAGGGCGACCTGAGAACCCGAACCTAAAGCCAGCCTGTCAACCTCAGCCCTCATCCTGAGGAGCAGCGGCGTCTCGAAGGGTGCTCCAGAGCACACTGGACGATCCTTCGAGACGCCAGCTGCGCTTGCTCCTCAGGATGAGGGTCGAGGGGTAACAACCGCTAGAGCTGAGGATACGCCTGTGAAAATTCGCGCCGCCGTGCTGAACGCCAGTCCCGTCTCCGCGCCCTATGCGCTGAGCCGTCCCATGTCGATCGAGGAGGTCGAGCTTGACCCGCCCGGTCCCGGCGAGGTGCTGGTGCGCGTCAGGGCGGCCGGCCTTTGCCACTCCGACCTGTCGGTGATCGACGGCAACCGGCCGCGCCCGGTGCCGATGGTGCTGGGGCACGAGGCGGCGGGCGAAGTGGTCGAGCCCGGCCCCGGCGTCAGCGACCTCAAGGCCGGCGACCGCGTGATCATGGTGTTCGTGCCGTCCTGCGGGCACTGTTCGCCCTGCAGCGAAGGCCGCCCTGCCCTGTGCGAACCCGGCAACGCCGCCAACGGCATCGGCGAACTGATCGGCGGCGGGCGCCGGCTGTCTGTCGGCGGCAAGCCGGTGCATCACCATGTCGGCGTCTCGGCTTTCGCCGAATACGCCGTGATCTCGCGCCATTCGCTGGTGAAGATCGAGGCCGACATTCCCCATGAGATCGCCGCCCTGTTCGGCTGCGCGGTGCTGACCGGAGTGGGGGCTGCCGTGAACACCGCCAAGGTGCGGGCCGGCGAGAGCGTTGCCGTGGTGGGCCTCGGCGGCGTGGGCCTCAGCGCGCTGATGGGGGCGGCCGCCTGCGGGGCTGCGCGCGTCATCGCGGTCGATCTGTCGGACGAGAAGCTCGCCATCGCACGCGAGCTGGGCGCGACCGACTGCTTCAACGCCGGCGATCCGGGCGTGGTCGAGGCGATCCGCGCCGCGACCAAAGGCGGCGTCGATCACGGGCTGGAGATGGCTGGCTCGGTCAAGGCGCTCGACCTCGCCTACCAGATCACAAGGCGCGGCGGCACGACGACGACGGCGGGGCTCGCCAACCCGGCCCACACCCTCTCGCTCGCGCCGGTGCGCCTCGTCGGCGAGGAGCGCACGCTGAAGGGCTCCTATGTCGGCTCCTGCATCCCGGTGCGCGACATCCCCCGCTTCGTCGATCTCTATCAGCGCGGCAAGCTGCCGGTGGACAGGCTGCTGACCTCCACCAGCGGGCTGGAGGGCATCAACGAAGGTTTCGACGCGCTGAACGAAGGCCGCACGATCAGGCATGTGATCCTGATGTGAGGGCGCTGTCATTCCGGGGCGCGCCACAAGCGCGAACCCGGAATGACGATGGTTACCCGTGCTTGTGAACGATCGTCTTCGTGACCGCGAACTCCTCCAGCGCGATGAAGCCTTTCTCGCGGCCATGGCCGCTCTTGCCGGTTCCCCCAAAAGGCAACTCGATGCCGCCTCCCGCGCCGTAGCCGTTGATGAAGACCTGGCCGGCGCGGACGCGCTTCGAGACGCGCTGCTGGCGGCCGCCATCCTTCGTCCAGACCGAGGCGACGAGGCCATAGGCCGTCGAGTTGGCGGTCCTGATCGCGTCCTCCTCGTCGCTGAACGGGAAGGCTGCGAGCACCGGGCCGAAGACCTCCTCCTGCTCCAGCCGGTTGCCGCGCGGCACGGGCCCAAACAGCGTCGGCGTGACGAAGAAGCCGCCATTTGGCACGCCCTGCGCGATCTGGCCTTCGGCGATCACGGGAATGCCGGCCTCGCGGGCCTGATCGACGAAGCTCTGCACGCGGCCGCGCTGCTTGACGTTGATCACCGGGCCGCAATCGAGGTCCATCTCCGGCGTGCCGGCGCGCAGCCTGGCGAACTGGGTGGCGACCGCCCCCATGAATTCGTCGTAGATGCCCTGCTGCACAAGGACGCGCGAGCCGGCCGAGCAGGTCTGGCCGGTGTTCTGGACGATCGCCTTGCAGACGATCGGCACCGCCGCCTCGACATCGGCGTCGTCGAAGACGATCTGGGGCGATTTGCCGCCGAGTTCGAGCGTGCAGGCGACATAGTTCTCGGCGCAGGCGATCTGCACCATCTTGCCGACCTCGGGCGAGCCGGTGAAGGACATGAAGCCGATGCCGGGATGGGCCGACAGCGCAGCGCCAGCCTCATGGCCGCGCCCCGTCACCACGTTGATCGCGCCATCGGGAAAGCCGACCTCGCTCGCCAGAACCGCGAGCCGCAGCGCCGTCTGGCAGGCCTCCTCGGCGGGCTTGAGCACCACGGCGTTGCCCATGGCGAGCGCCGGCACAAGCGAGCGCCCAAACATCTGGGCAGGATAATTCCACGGCAGGATATGGCCGGTCACGCCATAGGGCTCATGCACGACATTGACGCTGTAGCCGTTCAGGAACGGCACGATATGGCCGTGGACCTTGTCGGCCGCGCCGCCATAGAACTCGAAATAGCGGGCGCAGGCCTCGATATCGGCCCGCGCCTGCGCCATCGGCTTGCCGGTGTCCTGCGCCTCGAGCAGCGCCAACTCGTCGAAATGGTCGAGCACCGTGAGGCCGAGCTTCGCGATCAGCCGGCCGCGCTCGGCCGCCGTCAATTTGCCCCAGGCGCCCTCATAGGCCGCGCGCGCCGCCTTGACGGCGTCGTCGATGTCGGCCGCGTTGCCGCAGGCGATGCGGGCGAACTCCTCGCCGGTGGCGGGCGCGAGCACGGCCATGGTTTCGCCTGTCCGCCCAGCGGTTTGGCGACCATTGATGAAATGCTGAGTCATCTCGTTGCTCCAGAGATTCAATGCAGGCCAGCGGCGGCTAGCGAGGTCGCGGCGAGCCCGCCCTCGACCTCCGTGACCTCGCCGCGTTCTATCGCATAGGCACGCTCGGCGAAATTGCGTAGCAGACTTGGGTTGGATTCGGTGATCAGCAAGGCGATCTCGGGATGGCTGTCGCGCAAGGCGCGCAGCGCGGCCGCATATCGTTGCGCCAGAACCGGAGCAAGGCCCTGGAAAGGCTCGTCGAGCAGAATGACGCGCGTGCCGACCATCAGCGCCCGCGCCAACGCCGCCATCTTGCCCTGCCCGCCCGAGAGCCCCGCCGCGCCGCGATGGCGCAGATCGGCGAGTTCGGGCAGGACCTGGTAGACGCCCTCCAGACGACGGGCGATCTCGGTAGAGGGCACCTTCATCACCTCGGCCGGCAGGCGGATGTTCTCCTCGATGGTGAAGGTCGAGAACAGCCGGCGGTCCTCGGGCGCATAGCCGATGCCGAGCCGGGGCCGCTCGTGCGGCTTGACGCCGTCAAGCGAGCGGCCGTCGAAGGAGATCGCGCCTTCTGTCACCTGCATGAAGCCCATAATGGCGCGCAGCAGGCTGGTCTTGGCGGCCCCGTTGCGACCGATCAGCGCGACGGTTGCGCCCTCCGCCAGCGAAAGATCGACCTTGCGCAGCACCTGCACGGTCTCGATACGCGCCGAAAGCCCCTTGATCTCCAGCATGATTCAAATGCCCACCCCGATTACGGTCTCTCGGACGTCCGGGTGGTTCAGGATCTCGTCGGGCGTGCCCTCCAGCGCGATCCTGCCGCCCGACCAGACGGCGACCCGGCCGGCATAGCGCGCGACCACATCCATGTCGTGCTCGACGAAGATCGCGGTTGTGGCGCGCGCATCGAGCGCACGGGTCAGCGTATCCATGACCTGAAACTTCTCGTGGCTGGAGACGCCCGAGGTCGGCTCGTCCATGAAGATCAGCTTCGGCTCCAGCGCCAGCGCGACCGCGATGTCGATCAGCTTGCGCATGCCCTCGGGCAGTTCGCGGACCAGGCGATGGCCCGTCTCCTTCAAGCCGACGATCTCCAGCAGTGCCCACATCTCGTCGATCCGGGGATGCTTCTCCAGTTTCAGGAATGGAGACCAGGTGCCCGCACGGGCGCTCAGCGCCAGCAGAAGGTTCTCGATCACCGTGTTCTCCGCGAAAAGCTGCGGAATCTGGAAGGAACGGCCGATGCCGAGCCGGGTAATGGCTCGCGACGACAAAGCCGTCACGTCCTGCCCGGCGAAGATCACCTGACCCGATTGCGGCTTGATGTAGCCGGTGCAGAGATTGATGAAGGTTGTCTTGCCCGCGCAGTTGGGCCCGATGATGGCGATGCGCTCGTTGGCCCTGACCTGCAGGCTCGCGCCGGCGGCCGCCTGCACGCCGCCGAAACGCAGCTCGAGGTTTTTGGCCTCCAGGATGAAGGGCCCGCTCATGGCGCAGCCCCCGCGCCGCGCTCGGCTACCGGCTCCTTGCGCGTTTTCCCGAGGATCAGGCCATAGAGCCCGCTGGGCGCGAAGAAGATGATGACGAGCAGCATGACGCCCAGCACCGCGTGCCAGGTCTCTGGCGCATAGACCGCCGCATAGCCGCGGATGATCTGGAACGTCAGCGCGCCGAGGAAGGGACCTGCGACGCCGCCGACGCCGCCGAGGATCGCGATGAAGACGAACTCGCCCGAGCGTACCCAATAGGCCAGTTCCGGCGTGACATGGCCGGAGACCAGCGCGATCACCGCGCCGCCCAAGCCCGCCAGCAGGCCCGACAGCAGATAGGCTCCGAACAGAACCTTGCGGCTTGAGACTCCGAGATACTCCAGCCGCGTCTCGTTGGACTTGATCGCCTCCAGCGCCTTGCCGCCCGGCGAGAGCAGATAGCGCGCCACGAACAGCGCCGCTACCACGGAGAGCGCCAGCGTGATGTAGAACATCCAGAACTCGAAGCTCTCGCGCTCCAGCGGCATGCCGGCCAGCGTCGGGCGGAGCACGCGCTTTCCATCGGCGCCGCCGGTGACCGAGAACAGCTTTTCCAGCAGCGAGAAGAACACCATCGAGATGGCGAGGTTGAGCATGCCGAAGAAGATCGCCCGGTAGCGCACGACGAAGAGCCCGACGAGCGCGGCCATGACGCCCGACGCCAAAGTGGCGATCGGCACGAGCAGCAAAACCTCGTGGCCGAATCTGGCCGCCGCCATGAAGGCGACGACATAGGCCGAGAACGAGAAGAACAGCCCGTGACCGAAGGAGACCTGGCCTGCGCGCAGCAGCACCATGATGCCCAGCGCCGCCAGCCCCTCGCACAGCGCCACCGTCAGGATGACGGTCGACCAGGGCGAGAGCAGCGGGAAGACGACGAGCGCGGCAAGCAGGCAGGCGCCGATCAGATACTGGCGCGCCATCAGACCTTCCTCGTCTGTACTGTGGTGAACAGGCCCTCGGGCTTGATTAGCAGCACGAGCACCATGATCAGATAGGGGATCAGCACATCGAATTCCGGCGCGAAATAGACCGCCGCCGAGCGCCCGAGCCCGATCATCAGCGCCGCGACCGCCGCACCCTCGATGCGGCCGAGCCCCGCCGTCGCGGCGACAGCGAAGGAGAGCACGATCATTCCCGAGCCGATGCCGGGGGTCAGCGAGGTCGTGGCCGAGGAGAGCGCGCCGCCGAGCGCCGCCAGCGAAGCTCCGATGATGAAGGTGAAGAGGTAGATGCGGGTGGCGTCGATGCCCATCGCCTGCGCCGCCTCGCGATCCTGCGTCACCGCGACGATGGCGCGCCCGAACGAGGTCCGGCGCAGGAAGAAGCGCAGGCCCAGCAGCACGCAAAGCGCGACCAGCGGGATCAGGATGAGCTGGTAGCGTGTGTAGAAGATCCCGAAAACCTCGACCGTGCCGAGCCAGTTCATCGGCGCGTTGGCGAAGACCGGGCTCGTGCCGAAGACGACCTTCTGCGCATCCTCGAGAATCATGAAGACGGCGAAGGTGACGAGGAGCTGGAGCACCTCCTCCTTGCCGTAGATCCGCCGGAGCAGCAGCGCCTCGACCGTGCCGCCGACCACCACGCCGACGAGCACGGCCGATACGAGGAAAAGCGGGAAGGCGACCCAGGTCGGCAGCCCCATGCCGGCCGCCGCCAGAACAGCGGAGGCCGCGACATAGGCGCCGATCGCGTAGAACGAGCCATGAGCGACGTTGAGCACGCCGAGCACGCCGAAGATCAGCGACAGCCCGACCGCGACCAGGAAGATCAGCGAGCCGTAGGCCAGGCCGTCGAGCGCGGCGAGAAGGAACATTTCTGGGGGCATTTGTATTCCGCAACCGAGTTCCCCTCCCCCCTGTGGCGAGGGGTAAGAGGTGGGGGTGGCGCCGCTTGGCGAGCGATCTCCGGACAAGACAAGGTGGCAGCGGCGGCTATCCGGCGGAAGGGCCGATTGCCACTGCCCCACGACCCCCATCCCTGCCCCTCCCCCACAAGGGGGAGAGGTTAGGTCGAGGTTCCGGAGCGATCACTTCTTGTAGTCGAACGTCTCGATCGACTTGTCGGTGACGAGTTCGGGCTTCACCTTTGCGAACCAGTCGAGCGACTTCTCGCCGACCGGCGTCGTCACCAGCTTGCCGGGATAGAGCGCCATCTTGTCGTAGACCGCGAAGGGATATTCCGGCACGCGCTTTGTCGTTCCGAGCATCTGGTCCTCCAGCCCCTGATGGTCGGAGCGGATGGTGATCGTGCCGGTCAGCGACTTGAACTCCAGTCCCTCGAAGGCGGCGATGACCTGTTCCTTGGTCGGCCATTTGCCGCCCGCCGCCGCGCCGGCCTTCTCATAGGCCTTCACCAGACCCGTCACCGCCTGGTTCATATGGAAGGTCGGATAGATGGGATAGACGTTGGTCTTGGCCTTGTAGGCCTTCACGAAGGCCTGCATTTCGGCTGTGTCCTTGTATTTCGGATGCAGGAAGTAGTGGTCGCCGCGCGAGCCGACGATGACGCCTTCGGGCAGGACGGCGCCGAGCCGTTCAAGCGAGCTTTCCGCCAGCGGCAACACGAAGGTCGACTGCCTGAGCAGCCCGCGCGCCGCCGCCTGCTGGACGAAGGTGTCGAGGTCGCCGCCCCAGGAGGTCGAGATCACGACATCTGGACGCAGCGCGGACAGCCTTGTGATCTCGGTCGAAAAATCGGGAGCGCCGAACTTCGGAAAGAGTTCGGCCACGACCCTGACGTCGGGCTTCAGCGCCTTGAGGCCGGCCTGCAGCAGGGCCCAGGATTCACGGCCCCAGGCATAGTCCTGGTTGACCACGGCGATCGTCTTGAAGTCGGGTTTCACCTTCATCAGGTAGAGCAGCGTCGCCATCATCTCGGCGCCGGCGTGACCTTGCGTGCGTACCGAGTATTTCCACTTGTTCTCTTCAAAGATGGTCTGCGTGCCGCAATCCCACATCACGTTGACGACCTTGAGGTCCTCGGCGACGGGGGCGAGCGCGTTGCAGGAGCCCGACGAGATCGCCCCGAACATGACCTGCGCGCCCTGGTCCTGAACGACGCGGCGATATTCCGAGATGAGCTGGTTGGTGCCGGCGCCCTCGTCGACATAGACCGGCCTCACCGGCACGCCGAGGATGCCGCCCTTGGCGTTGACCTCCTCGAAGAAGAGGTCGGCGGCGGCCCTGCCGGGCACGCCGAACACCGACGCGGGGCCCGAAAGGAAGGTCGCGACGCCGACGACCAGTTCCTTGGGTTTTTCCTGCGCGCACACGGATGAGCCCATCAGCGCCGTTGCCGCAAACAGCGCAGCCGCCAGTCTTGTCATCGCCATTGTCGCTCTCCCTGTTCCCAATCCTCGTGGAGCGCACTCTTTGACGGCGCGCTGCCTGCGGCGAAGGGGTGCATGGGCATGCCGGCGCCGCAAGTAGGATAAAGCGATGCGCCTCATAGCGAGAACCTATAGAAGCCCGGCGCGGGGCGGTTTCCGCTATGGCGCCCATCGCAAAACACTATTTGACTTGAAGCGCGCGAATGGCCGCTCTCGCGCTTCATCACAGGGCGAGGTGGCGCGGCGCGATGACGAACGCTCTCGATGGTATCCTGGTCGTGGCGCTGGAGCAGGCCGTGGCTGTGCCGAGCTGCACCTGCAAGCTCGCCGACGCCGGCGCACGCGTGATCAAGCTCGAACGGGCGGAAGGCGATTTCGCGCGCGGCTATGACGACTACGCCAAGGGGCAGTCGTCCTATTTCGTCTGGCTCAACCGGGGCAAGGAATCCTGCCGGGTCGATCTGAAGACGCCCGGCGACCTCGCCATGGTCGAGGCCATGCTGGCCGAGGCCGACATCTTCATCCAGAACCTCGCGCCGGGCGCAACCGCGCGGCTGGGCCTAGGCCACGAGGCGCTGCGGCAGCGCTTCCCACGCCTGATCACCTGCGACGTCTCGGGCTACGCGCCGGGCACGCCGCACTACACCCGCAAGGCCTATGATCTGCTGGTGCAGGCGGAATCGGGGTTGTCCGGCATCACGGGCACGCAAAGCTCCGGCCCCTCGCGCATCGGCGTCTCGATTGCCGACATCGCCACCGGCCAGGCGGCCTATGCGGCGATCCTGGAGGCGCTGCTGCGGCGGGCGAAGACCGGCCAAGGCTCCGCGATCCAGCTCTCGCTTTTCGACACGCTCGGCGAGCTGATGAACGTGCCTTACCTGATGCGGCGCTATGGCGGGATCGAGCCGCCGCGGCTTGGCCTCGCGCATCCGTCCATCGCGCCCTATGGCGTCTTCGCGCTGGCCGACGGCAACATCCTGATCTCGATCCAGAGCGAGCGCGAATGGCTGATCCTCGCCCGCGAGGTGCTCGGCAGCGAGGCGCTCGCGACCGATCCGCGCTTCGCTTCCAATGTGCTGAGGGTGCGCCAGCGCGCTTTGCTCGACGGGCAGGTGCAGGCGCTGCTCAGCACGCGCGCCTTCGCCGAGGTCTCGGCTGCGCTCGACCGCCACGCCATCGCCTATGGCACGGTTTCCAGCCTCAGCGACCTGATCGCGCATCCCGCCGCCACCGCCCTGGCTGTCCCGACCGTCAAC
>JBKJSB010000067.1:0-14247 GCA_046593015.1 Allobosea sp. | reverse complement strand
GGTCGAGCGCGACGCCGATCTCGCGCGCGCGGGAAAGAAGCGCTGAGCGATCAGCGCCGGGGCGGCCTGCGGCGACGAGCGCCCGCATCGCCACGCTTTGCAGCGCCTGCCAGCGGTTGAAGGAATCGCTGTCGGCCGAAAACAGCCGCAGCAAATCGGCGTCGCCAAGGTCGAGTTCCAGCCGCGCCGGCGCCGAGAAACCGCGCAACAGCGAGGGGATCGGCGGCTCGGCGACATCGTTGAACGTCACCGAGAGCGAGGCCTGGTCGAGCACGATCACGCCGCCGCCGGCATAGGCCGGCGAGTCCGTGACGAGCGGCAGGTCGCCGCCCTTGCCGACGAGCCCGAGCGCCACCGGCAGCACCACCGGCCCCTTGTCCGGCTGGCCCGGCGTCGGCGGCGTGGTCTGGGCGAGGTCGAGCGTGTAGCGCCGCGCCTGCGCATCATAGCGTCCCGAAGCCACGATGGTCGGCGTGCCGGCTTGTTCGTACCAGCGCGCGAAATGGGTCAGTTCGCGGCCCGAACTCTCCGCGAAACAGGCCAGAAATTCCTCGATCGTCGCGGCCGTTCCGTCGCAGCGCTCGAAATAGAGGTCCATGCCGGCCTTGAAGGCCTCAGCTCCGATCAGGACCTTGAGCATGCGGATCACCTCCGCGCCCTTCTCATAGACCGTCGGCGTGTAGAAGTTGTTGATCTCCTTATAGGCGCGCGGCCTGACCGGATGGGCCAGCGGCCCGGCGTCCTCGGAGAACTGCGTCGCGCGAAGGGTGCGCACGTCGGCGATCCGCTTCACCGGCCGCGAGCGCTCGTCGGAGGAGAACTCCTGGTCGCGGAAGACGGTGAGGCCTTCCTTCAGGCAGAGCTGGAACCAGTCGCGGCAGGTGATACGGTTGCCTGTCCAGTTATGGAAATACTCATGGGCGATGATCGCCTCGATCGAGGCATAGTCGCCATCCGTCGCCGTTGCCGGGTCGGCGAGGACGTATTTGTCGTTGAAGATGTTGAGGCCCTTGTTCTCCATCGCGCCCATGTTGAAATCGGAGACGGCGACGACATTGAACACGTCGAGATCGTAATTGCGGCCGAAGACGCGCTCGTCCCAGCGCATGCAGCGGATGAGCGAGTCCATGGCCCAGCCGGCGCGGCCGGCCTTGCCGGGCTCGACATAGACCGCGAGCTCGACCTTGCGCCCGTCGGCCGTGACGTAATCCTCGCGGACATGGTCGAGCGCGCCGCCGACCAGCGCGAAGAGATAGGCAGGCTTCGGATGCGGGTCGTGCCACACCGCGAAATGCCGGTCGCTGCCCGGCCCTTCGCCGGCCGCGACCAGATTGCCGTTGGAGAGCAGCACCGGGGCGTCGGCCTTCACGGCTTCCAGCCTGACGGTGTAGACGCTCATCACGTCGGGCCGGTCGAGGAAATAGCTGATGCGGCGGAAGCCGTCGGCCTCGCATTGCGTGCAATAGGCGTTCGACGAGCGGTAGAGCCCCATCAGCTTGGTGTTGGCGGACGGGTCGAGGACCGTCTCGATGCTCAGCGTGAACGGCCTTTGCGGCGGGTGCGGAATCGTCAGAGCCTGCGCCGTGGCCTGACAGGCCTCGGCCGGAAGCGGCGCGCCGTCGAGCGACACCCCGCTCAGGACGAGTTCGTCGCCGTCGAGCACCAGCGGCGCTCCCGGCCGGCCGGCGGGATTGGGCCGCAATCCCAGAAGCGCCCGCACCCGCGTCTTGCGCGCGTCGAGCGCGATGTCGAGATCCACCGTGTCGATCAGCCAGTCGGATGGGCGGTAGTCCTTGAGGCGGATCAGGTTTGTGTCGTCAGTGCGCATGGGAACCTGTGAGGCGAGTGGTCTCTCGCCTCGTCTGTAGCCTGCACAATTCCATGCAGGAAGAGCGCCAGTGCGGGCGGTCGATGCCTCCGCGCCGGTGCCCGGCTCAGCGCCAGCCGGCTTCCCTGTCGCAGGCGGCGCGCGCCTGCGGATTGCTCTTCTCCCATTGCGTGATCGAGCGGGTCTCGTTGTCGTTCATCTTGTTGTTCATGCAGACGCAGTATTTGCGCACGATCGGCTCGGCCGCGCCGCCGGCATTGTCGATCAGGCACTGGCCGACCCATTTGGCGTCGTCGGCGGACTGGGCTTGCGCGTCAGGCCCGGCCAGCAGCGCGACCATGCAGGCGGTTGCGAACAGGCAAATGGTTGCGAACAGGATTGTCTTCATCGTCATAGTCCCCCAGGCGAAAGCCGCCGACCTGGCGTCGGCGGCAGGCGGCGCACGCTCTCACCGGCGCATGGACGGCGCATGGTTCGCTGGTGAACCGCGATCCGCAATCAGGCCGAAACGAGACCGCGCCTGCGGCTTCGGCCGTGCGCCCGCGGCGCGGCGCGCGAGCGCAGCGCCAGCGGCCCGACTGCGGCCAGCCCTTCATAAAGCAACCGGGTCTCGGCATCGGGCGCCTGCGGGCCGCATTCGAACGGCCGGACCTGCTCCATCAGCCCGCTGAAGACGCCGCTGCGCGACCAGCGCTGGAACCGGCGATAGACGCTGCCCCACTTGCCGTAGCAGGCCGGTAGCTCCCGCCAGGGCTGGCCGCTCCAGGCGACCCAGAAGATGCCCTCGACCACGGCGCGGTTGTTGCCGGGTGGGCGGCCGCGCTTCTCGGTCGCCAAGGGCAGCCGGCTGCTGAGCCAAAGCCATTGCCGTTCCGACAGAAGCTGATCGCGGGCGGCGTCGCTGGTCGTCGTGCTCCCGATCGTCATGGCTGCTGAGGTGAGGCGGTCCTCGTCCGCCGCGAAGGTCTGGGCAGGCTTCGGCATGGCCGGCGCGCTCCATTGATTTTGTCAACACGAACAGAAGTATTCGTACTCATTACGTCGGCGGTTTTGTCAACAAATCAAAGTAAATAACTTGTGATTTCTGAGTGAAAAATACCCGTGACAGCGTCCCGCAGTCGGCAAATGAAAAACAAATCAATAAACGAACCGTTTATGGGGGAGTGTACATGTCGTTTTTAGCAAGATCAGGTTCTGTCGCGACAAGTGTCGCAGCGTCGGGCCTCGCGCTGGCCCTGTCGTCGATAACCGTCAGCGCCCAGGACCAGACGGTGCGTCTGGAAAGGCTGATCCGCGATCAGCAGCGTCAGATCGAGGCGCTGCGGCGCGAGGTCGGCGGCATCAAAACGCAGAGCGCGCGCCGCACGCCGGCGGCGCGCTCCGTCGTGAGCAGGGATGGCGTCGTCGCCAAGGCCGACGACGAACCCTACGTGCTCAAAGGTGGCCTGCCGCGGAGCTGGCGTCTGCCGGGCACCGATATCGACGTGAGGATCGGCGGCAAGGTGAAGGCCGACGTGATCGGGCGCGTCAGCGGCGACCCATCGCTTGGAGCGGAAGATCTGTTTGCCGTCGCCGCCATCGATACGCGGCGCACCCGCATCGGCGACTCCGCCTTCCGCATCCACGGCCGCGAATCGCGCTTCAATATCGAGTTCTCCAAGAAGGAGACGCCGCTCGGGCCTGCCCGCATCCTGCTGGAGGGCGATTTCTTCGGCGCGGCCGGCAACCAGATCGCCTCGAACTCGGATTCCTTCCGCCTTCGGCACGCGATCGTCGAGGTCGGGCCGCTGCTGGCCGGCCAGTGGTGGACGACCTTCTACGATCCTGGCGCCTATGCCGAGACGCTCGACTTCCAGGGCGCGGGCGGCCAGACCTTTATCCGGCAGGGCGTCGTCAGGCTGCAGCACCGCTTCGCCAACGGGTTCTCGATCGCCGGCGCGATCGAGAATCCCGAGGGAAGGGTTCAGTTCGGCCCGGCGGCGGCGGTAGTATCGAGCCGCGACACGACCCCCGATTTCGTCGGCAACATCCGCTACCAGGGCGCGTTCGGGCACATCCAGCTCGGCGGCGCGGTCACGCAGACCAATGCGCCCAACGGCGTCTCGGGCGACGAGGTCGGCTATGCCGGCACGCTGCATGGTCGGCTCAACCTGCCGTTCCTCGCGCCCAAGGACAATATCCGCTTCCAGGCCACCTACGCCAATGGCGCGACCCGCTACATTCAGGAGACGGCCGGCGTTCTGCCGAGCGTGTTTTTCAACCCGGCGACCGGCCAGTCCGAAACGCAGAAGACGTTTGGGGGCTATGTCGCGTTCCAGCACTGGTGGACGAACGAGCTGCGCAGCAACCTGCTCTACAGCTATGCCCGCTCCGACCTGCCGCGCTTCGCCTCCGCCGCGACGTTCAAGCACAGCCAGTATGGCGCGGCGAACCTGATCTGGAGCCCGTGGGCCGATCTCGACCTCGGCATCGAGGTTCAGCACGGCCTGCGCGAGGACCGCGACAACGCGCGCGGCCGCCAGACGCGGGTTCAGTCCTCGGCGACCTACAGGTTCTGAACCCGTTTCGGGCCGCGGGGTCCCCTGCCTGTCCCGACGGCAAGCCGGCGATGGAACGCCCCCGCATCGCCGGCTTGTCTTAAATCCCCGGATCGGAGGCCAGAGCCCGCGCCGGCTCGGCATGGCTGACCAATCGGCAGACCTGCGGTCGCGACAGCCTGACCGCGCGTTCGATCGCGTCGACCGCCGCATGGACGGCGGCCACATCGAGCGCCGGATCGACGCGGCAATGATAGTTCACCACCAGCCCGTTGACGGTCTGGCGCACGCGCACGCTGTGGATGTCGTGGACCGGGCCGTCGAGGCTGAGCGCCTCGCCGGCCAGCGCCTTGCCGATATCCTCGACCGTCTCCCAGGCGGCGTTGTGCCCGGCGGGCAGGCCGGTCTCCATCGGCTCGATATGGGTCTCGACCTCGGTCTCGCCGCCGAATTCGGCGCGGATGGCGCTTTCGAGCCGTGTCGCAACGTCATGCGCCTCGCCGAGCGGCAGTTTCGCGTCCACCTCCATGTCGAGGCTGACCGAGAGCCGCTCGCCGATCGAGTGGACGCTGACATGGTGGACCGGGATCTTGAGCTTGAGCGCGATCAGCAGCACCCGCTCCAGCGCCGTCTCGTCATCGACCTGGATCGGATTGGCCGCGATCGTCATCTGCGCGCCCGGCTGCTCGCGTTCGACGGCGTCGAGCAGCGCCTGCTTGATCGCGACGACGCGGTCCAGCGGCAGCGTGCGCGAGACCCGGATGGCGATCTCGCCGAAGACGCGTCCGCCGGCGGGCCGCACCTTGATCGAATCGACCGCCACCACTCCCGAAACGGCGGCGACCGCATGGCGCAGGCGCTCGGTGACGCCCTCGGGCGCGGCGTCGAGCAGCGTGTCGATGGTCCGCCGCGCCAGCTTGAACGCCGACAGGATCATGAAGGCGGCGATGGCGAAGGCCGCGATCGTGTCGGCCTTCGCAAAGCCGAGCCAGGAAGCGACGAGCCCCGCCAGCACCAGCGCGGAACCGACGAAATCGGCCGAGAAATGCGTCGCCTCTGCCGCCAGAGCCTCGCTGCCGGTCTCGCTGGCCACCCGCGTCAGCGAGCGCCAGCGCACGGCGTCTACCGCCATCGACAGAAGCATCACCCCGATCACGACCGGCGTCACCGACACCGCGCTCAGAGCGCCGGTCCACAGCCGCGAGCCGGCCTCCCACAGGATCGCGCCGGCGAGCGCAAACAGGATCGCGGTCTCGACCAGGGCTGCCAGCGCCTCGACCTTGCCATGGCCGTAGTGATGCTCGTCATCGGCCGGCTTGTCGGCGGCGCGCACGGCAAACCAGGTGAACAGCGTGGAGCCGATGTCGACCAGCCCCTGCAGCGCGTCGGTCAGCAGCGCCAGCGAGCCCGAGAGCACGGCGGCCACGCCCTTGGCGAGCGTCAAGAGCAGCGTCGCCATCACCGAGAGAATGGCGGCGCGCTGCTTGATGCCGGAGATCGTCGCCGCATCGAGGCGCGAAGGCCCGCCTTGCGTGTCAGTCATGGCTCTCTCGCGCCGCCTCTCTTGCCGCTTCTCTTGGACGGAGCCTCTTGAATGGGCCAAGCCTCTTGAACCCGAAGCGTGTCGCCCGATCTAGAGGCGAGATCAACCCGCTCACGCTCGAAACAAGAGGCTCTCCCCGATGCGCTATCTCCACACCATGGTCCGCGTCACCGATCTCGACGCCGCGCTGGATTTCTACGTGACCAAGTTCGGCCTGGTCGAGACGCGCCGCATCGAGAGCGAGAAGGGCCGCTTCACGCTGGTCTTTCTCGCCGCCCCCGGAGACCTCGACGCCGTCAAGGCGACCGGCTCGCGCGGCCGGCCGACGCTGGAGCTGACCTATAACTGGGATCCGGAGACCTATACCGGCGGCCGCAATTTCGGCCATCTCGCCTATGAGGTCGACGACATCTACGCCACCTGCGACGCGCTGATGAAGGCCGGCGTCACGATCAACCGCCCGCCGCGCGACGGGAACATGGCGTTCGTCCGCTCACCCGACAACATCTCGATCGAAATCCTGCAGAAGGGCGAGCCGAAGGCTCCGGCCGAGCCGTGGGCGAGCATGGCGAATACGGGGGTTTGGTGACACTGAGTTTGCCCATGATATCTCAATTTGATATCCTACTTTGATATCAGGAGATCGTCATGGGCATACTTGTCAGAGACGCCGAAATCGACCGCGACGTGCGTGAGCTCGCCGCTCAGGACGGCCTGACGCTTCAGGGGGCGATCGGTCTGGCTGTGCGTCTCGAGCTGGAGCGGCGCGCCGAGCGGCGGAAGATCGTGTTCGAGGCTGCGGAGAAAGCGCGGAACCGTCTCGCAAAGTTCAATCTCAAGGATGACGGGATGTCTCACAAAGAGTTTTTCGATCGCGAATATGGCGACGCCTGATGTTCCTCGACGCCTCTGTCATTCTGGCTATTCTGCTTAGGGAGGCCGAAGGTGATGCTGCTCTTGAGGCGATCGTCATGTCGTCTCGTGTCAGATCGTCGCCTTTGGCGGTATTCGAGGCGTCGGCCCGGTTGACGCGGCAAGGAGCCACATTCGGCGAAGCGCTCGACGCAGTGCTCGAATTCATCGATGACGTACGCGGCGAAATCATCGAACTCGGCGAAGTGACGATGAGAACCGCTCATCTTTGCGCCTCGCGCTGTCATCATCTCACTGGCCATCCTGCGCGTCTGAACATGGGCGACTGCTTCGCTTATGCCGCCGCTCAGGCATCGGGCCTGAAGCTCGCCTACAAGGGCAACGACTTCATCCATACCGACATAGACGGCGTCCGCTTCGGACCCTGACGGTCGGCGGAGCATCCGCTCATGACGAAGACCCTCCTCGGCACGCTCGCCGACGGAACGCCGATCCACGAGGTCACGCTGCGCTCGGCCACCGGCGCGCAGGCGACGATCATGGAATGGGGCGCGGTGCTGCGCGATCTCGTCGTGCCTGCGCCCGGCGGCGGCAGCCAGCGCGTCGTGCTGGGGTTCGATAACCTCGCCGATTACGTCGCGCATTCGCCGCATATGGGCGCGATCGCCGGCCGCTTCGCCAACCGCGTCGGCGGTGGGCGCTTCATGCTCGACGGCAAGACCTATCAACTCCCGCTGAACCAGAAAGGCCGTCACTCGCTGCATGGCGGCGGGCAGGGTTTCGGCAAGCGGCCCTGGACGATCGTCCATCATGACGAGGCGAGCGTGACGCTGGCGCTGGTCTCGGCCGATGGCGATGCCGGCTATCCCGGCACGCTTTGCGTCTGGTGCCGCTACAGCCTTCAAGCCGAGGCTACGCTGCGCATTGAACTCTCGGCGACGACCGACGCTGCGACCATCGTCAACCTCGCCCACCATTCCTATTTCAATCTCGATGGCGGCCCCGATATTCTCGACCACGAACTGGAAGTCCGCAGCCATCTGATGACCCCGGTCGATGCCGAGCTGATTCCGGACGGTTCGCTGGCCGATCTCGGCGGCACGGACTTTGATTTCCGGAAGTCCCGCCCGATCCGGCTGATGGGGCGAGACGGCGCGCGCATCTGGTACGATCACAACTACATCCTGCGGCGCGACCGCTGCGAGCCGAGCGCAGCAGCCGGGCTCGACCTCGCGCATGCCGCGACCTTGCACTCGAGCAGGAGCGGGCTTTCCCTGCAACTCTGGACCACGGAGCCGGCCCTGCAGGTCTATGACGGCGTCAAGCTGAACACGCCCGTGCCCGGCCTCGACGGCGCGCCCTACGGGCCAAACGCCGGCGTTGCGCTGGAGCCGCAGCACGTCCCGGATTCGCCCAACCTGCCGCATTTTCCCTCGACCGTGCTGCGGCCGGGCGAGGTCTACCGGCAGGCCAGCGAATACCGCTTCGGAGCCGGCGGCGCGTGAGCGGCGTCTTCTGCCTCGGCATCGCCACGCTCGACTATGTCTACAGCGTCGAGACCCTGCCGACGCGCGGCGAGAAATACCGCTCGCGCGATCTCGCCGTGGTCGGCGGCGGCTGCGCCGGCAACGCCTCGGTCGCGATCGCGAGGCTCGGTGGCCGCTCATGGCTTGCAACCCGTCTCGCCGACGATCTGACCGGGGACCGCATCGTTGCCGATCTCGAAGCCGAGGGCGTCGATGCGTCGGCGTCTCTCCGCGCGCCCGGCCTGCGCTCGCCGGTCTCGGCTATTCTGGTCGATGCGGCGGGCGAGCGCATGGTGGTGTCCTATTCCGATCCGGCCATGCCCGAAGAGACCGGCTGGCTGCCGTCGAACCTGCCTGAAGGCGCGAAGGCCGTCCTTGCCGATACGCGCTGGGGCGAAGGCGCTCTCGCAGTTCTCCGGCTCGCGCGGAAGGCCGGCGTGCCGGGCGTGCTCGACGCCGACCGCAAGCCGCCCCATCCCGACCTCGTGGCGACAGCCAGCCATGTCGCCTTCAGCCAGCAGGCGCTGCGTGAGCTCTCGGGCGAGGACGATCCGCGCGCCGGTCTGGCGAAGGTCGCCGGCCTTGCAATGATGGAAGAGCGTGCATCGAACTGGCTTGCGGTTACGCTTGGCAAGGACGGCGTGCTCTTCATGGAGGATGGCGCGGTCGCCCACATCCCGGCTTTCGGCGTGGAGACGGTCGATACGCTGGGGGCCGGCGATGTCTGGCACGGGGCCTTCGCGCTGGCGCTGGCCGAAGGGCAGGGCGAGCGGGAGGCGATCCGCTTCGCCTCGGCTGCCGCCGCGATCAAATGCACCCGCTTCGGCGGGCGTCTCGGCGCGCCGCGCCGTGAGGAAATCGAGGCCTTTCTGGCAGCCAACGGCTGATCGCGTCGTCGCGCGGTCGCGTCTGCCTAAAATTGAGGCGCGATTTGCAGCGCGACCCCTTGCCCGGCAAAGGGCCGCGCGGAAGATTGGCGGCTCTGTTGCAGTCTGGACCGCCGATGTTCGCGCCCCCCATCCCGGCAGCCCATGATCCGCTGCTGCCCGCTTATGTCCGTGCGGCAGGAGGCGTGCGGCTGCGCTTCGGCGTCGCCGCCGGCCGGACGCATCGGCGGGAGGTGGCCGAATCCGGCGGCTACCGCGCCCGCTTCCCGACGAGCTATGACGAGACCTGTGAAGCGGTGCTGATCAACACCGGCGGCGGCATGGCCGGCGGCGATGCGATGCGCGTGGAGGCCGCGCTCGACGCCGGCAGCCATGCGATCGTCACCAGCCAGGCGGCCGAGAAGATCTATCGCAGCCAGGGCGACGACACCCGCATCGAGACTGTGCTCTCGGTCGGGGAGGGTGCGACGCTGCACTGGCTGCCACAGGAAAGCATCCTGTTTTCCGGCGCGCGGCTCTCCCGCAGCCTGACGATCGAGCTGGCAGCGTCGGCTTCGCTCGTCGCCTGCGAAAGCGTGTTCTTCGGCCGCGCCGCCATGGGCGAGAGCCTGCTGCGCGGCTCGCTGCACGACCGCTGGCGCATCCGCCGCCAAGGCAAGCTCGTCTTCGCCGACGATCTGCGTCTGGAGGGCGCGATCGCGAGCCATCTCGCAAGGCAAGCCATCGGAGCCGGCGCGCGCGCCGCCGCCACTTTGGTCGCGGCCGGTCCTCAGGCCGTTGAGAAGCTCGAAGGATTGCGTGAAACCATCGCCAGCGACGCGTTTTGCGACGTCGAGGCCGGCGCCGGCATCGTCTCCGATCTGCTCGTCATCCGTCTCCTCGCCCTCGAGGCGCAGGCGCTCCGTCGCGCCCTCGTCACGCTCGTCGGGCAAGTGACCGGCCGTGCGCTGCCGCGCACCTGGTCAATCTGAGGAGAGCATCATGCTGGCGATCCAGGGTCTGAAATGCATCTATGACACCGGCGCGCGGGGCTGGGCGATCGAGCTCGCGCTCAAGGCCGACGGCGAGGAAGCGGTGCGCCGCTTCGACGTCGATGGTCCCGAGGATGCGGAAATGCTGATCGAGGCGTTCGACGAATCCACCTCCAGCAGCTTCAATCCCGCCACCGGCGAGATCGTCTTCGCCTATGAGTATGCCGACCTCGGCGAGGACGAGGACGAGGACGAGGACGAGGAAGACGAAGAGGAGGTCTCCGAGGACGAGACCTCCGATGACAAGAAGAAGGTGACTGCATGAATCTGACGCCGCGCGAAAAGGACAAGCTGCTCATCGCCATGGCCGCCATGGTGGCGCGCAGACGGCTCGAGCGCGGCGTCAAGCTGAACTATCCGGAGGCCGTCGCGCTGATCACCGACTTCGTCGTCGAGGGTGCGCGCGACGGCAGGTCCGTCGCCGAGCTGATGGAGGCCGGCGCGCATGTGATCTCGGCCGACCAGGTGATGGACGGCATCGCCGCGCTGATCCACGACGTCCAGGTCGAGGCGACCTTTCCCGACGGCACCAAGCTGGTGACGGTCCATGAGCCGATCCGCGGCGCGGCCGACGCCATGAAGCCGGGCGAGGTCACGACGCTGCCGGGCGATCTCGTCATGAACGAAGGTCGCGAAAGCCTGTCTCTGACGGTCTCCAATACCGGCGACCGGCCGATCCAGATCGGCTCGCATTACCATTTCTACGAGGCCAATCCCGCCTTGTCGTTCGAGCGCGACAGGGCGCGCGGCTTCCGTCTCGACATCCCGGCAGGAACGGCCGTGCGCTTCGAGCCCGGCCAGACCCGCGAGGTCAGGCTGGTGGCGCTCGCCGGCAAGCGCGAGGTCTACGGGTTCCGGCAAGAGGTGATGGGAAAATTGTAGGCTCGCAAAGACGATTGAGGAGGTGGCCGTGTTGAGACGAACGATCCTTGCCCTCGGTTTCGGCATGGCTGCCCACGCCGCGCTCGCCCATCCTCCCGCCATCCTGTCGCCTGCCGGTGAGCGCGCCATCGCCGAGGAGATCGTCGAGTTCCGCAAGGCGCTGGCCGCCGCCATCGTGGCCAAGGACGCCGGCAAGCTGCGCGAGATGTACGCGCCGGCGTTCGTTCACACCCACGGCTCGGGGAAACTCGACGGCAAGGACGCCCGCATCGTCTCCGCGCTGGCGGGCGATCCCGTCATCGAGAACGCCCCGGCCGAGGACCTCGTCATCCGCGCGCCCAGCGACTGGACGGCGGTCGCGACGGGATTGAGCCCGATCCGCTCGCTCACTGAGGGCAAGACGTACACGTTCCGCTGGACGGCGGTCTATGTCCGCACGCAAGCGAGCTGGGCGCTGGCCGCCTCGCAGGCGACGCGGCTGGGCGAGGTGAAGTCGTAGCGGTCTTGCCTTACTCGGCGATGCTCCTTACTTTGAGCGAGGTAAGGCGATTGAGGACATGGGCATGACCATTACGATCGATGCGACTCTCACATCGAAAGGGCAGTTCACTTTGCCCGCCGAAATCCGCCAGGCGCTGAACCTGCGTTCCGGTGACAAGCTTCGCTTCGAGCTGACGGATGATATGCAGCTTACGGTGGTGCCGAAGCGGCGGCGCAGCATCCGCGAACTGCGTGAGCTCCTGCCTCCGCTGACACTGGGCCGCCCCTTGACGCAGGCCGACATCGACGACGCCGTCACCGAGGCGATGAACGAGCAGGAAGAGCGCGTGCGCGCACGACGTTGATGCGAGGCATCGACACCAACATCCTCCTGCGGACAGTCGATCTTACTGACGCGCGACAGACCGCCGCCGTCGAGCGTCTGCTCGACGAGGCCGAGGAAGAGCCGCTTTTCGTCAACCATATCGTTCTGAGCGAGTTCGCCTGGACTCTCGAACGCACCTTCAAACGCTCGCGGCAGGAGATCGCGCTGCGCTTGCGTCAAATCCTGGAGGCGCCGGATTTCATCGTGCCACAGGCCCGCTTGGTCGAGCAGGCCATCGATGCCTTCGAGGCGAGCAGGGCCCAGTTTCCCGACTGCCTGATCGGTGTCGCGAATCTTGCATCCGGCTGCACGACGACGTTGACCTTCGACGGAGACGCCGCCGAGATGACGCATCTGTTCTCGCCTGTCCCGAGCTGAGGCTTAGCCCATGCCCTTCACCTACCCCCGCAACGCCTATGCCGCGATGTTTGGCCCCACCACCGGCGACACGGTGCGCCTCGGCGATACCGAGCTCGTCATCAAGGTGGAGCGCGATTTCACGACCTATGGCGAGGAGGTGAAGTTCGGCGGCGGAAAAGTCATCCGCGACGGCATGGGCCAGAGCCAGGTCAGGAACGCCGACGGCGCGGTCGACACCGTCATCACCAACGCGCTGATCCTCGACCACTGGGGCATCGTCAAGGCCGATATCGGCATCAGGGCAGGGCGCATCTGCGCGATCGGCAAGGCCGGCAATCCCGATATCCAGGCCGGCTTCGGCAATTTCGACCCTGACGAGACGATCATCGTCGGCCCCGGCACCGAGGTCATCGCCGGCGAGGGCAAGATCATCACCGCCGGCGGCTTCGACAGCCACATCCATTTCATCTGCCCGCAGCAGATCGAGGATGCGCTGATGAGCGGGTTGACCACCATGCTGGGCGGCGGCACCGGCCCGGCCCATGGCACGCTGGCGACGACCTGCACGCCCGGCCCCTGGCATCTCGGCCAGATGATCAAGGCCGCCGACGCCTTCCCGATGAACCTCGCCTTCGCCGGCAAGGGCAATGCCGCGCTGCCCGGCGCGCTGATCGAGATGGTCGAGGCCGGAGCCTGCGCGCTGAAGCTGCACGAGGACTGGGGCACGACGCCCGCCGCGATCGACAACTGCCTCTCCGTCGCCGACGATTACGACGTGCAGGTGATGATCCACACCGACACACTCAACGAGAGCGGTTTCGTCGAGGACACGATCAAGGCCTTCAAGAACCGCACCATCCACGCCTTCCATACGGAAGGGGCGGGCGGGGGCCATGCGCCCGACATCATGAAGGTGGCGGGGCTGCCCAACGTCCTGCCTTCCTCGACCAATCCGACGCGGCCCTTCACGGTCAACACGCTCGACGAGCATCTCGACATGCTGATGGTCTGCCATCACCTGTCGCCCTCCATCCCGGAAGATCTCGCCTTCGCCGAAAGCCGCATCCGCAAGGAGACGATCGCGGCCGAGGACATCCTGCACGATCTCGGCGCGCTCTCGATGATGTCGTCGGACAGCCAGGCGATGGGCCGCATCGGCGAGGTCATCACCCGGACCTGGCAGACCGCGCACAAGATGAAGGTCCAGCGCGGCTCGCTGCCCCAGGATGCCGGCACCGGCGCCGACAATTTCCGCGCCAAGCGCTATGTCGCGAAATACACCATCAACCCGGCGATCGCGCATGGCGTCTCGCGCCATATCGGCTCGATCGAAATCGGCAAGCTCGCCGACCTGGTGATCTGGTCGCCAGCCTTCTTCGGCGCCAAGCCCGATCTCGTGATCAAGGGCGGCATGATCGCGGCGGCCCCGATGGGCGACCCCAACGCCTCGATCCCGACGCCGCAGCCGGTGCATTACCGGCCGATGTTCGGCGCCTTCGGCAAGGCCGTGACCTCGACCTCGCTGGTCTTCGTCTCGCAGGCCGCGATCGCCAACGGACTGCAGAAGCGGCTTGGCACCGAGAAGGAGATGGTCGCGGTCGAGAACACCCGCGGCGGCATCTCGAAGAAGAGCATGATCCACAACGACGCCACGCCCGACATCCGGATCGACCCGGAGACCTATGCGGTCGTGGCCGATGGCGAGTTGCTGGTCTGCGAACCGGCGAAGGAACTGCCGCTGGCGCAGCGGTACTTCCTGTTCTGAGGAGGAGCGCGTCTAGCAGCACAGACCTCGATCGCTGCTGCCAAACGCGGCTACGTGCTAGCGGATTGGCGGGGCGTATTGCAGTCCGCCTTGGGTCCAAAGCCGGTTCGGGCCGCGCGGCAGCTTGAGCGGCGACTTGTCGCCGAGATG
>JBKJSB010000020.1:0-16649 GCA_046593015.1 Allobosea sp. | reverse complement strand
ACGACCGGGTACTACCTTGGTCATTATCGGCTCACCCGGTCGTTCGCCCCCCCATCCCTAGCCCTTCCCCACCGCAAGCGGGGGGAAGGGGACAGGGCGGCGCTTCGAGCGCCTCGTTCGCCGCGGGCCATGCAAGCCTGTGATGTCCGATGTCACGAAATGGCGTTGTTGCGCTGCGGTGCGCGGCGCTATCGTGCAGACACACGAACATGCCGCCGCCGGAGATCCCCCATGAGCGCCGAGCCTGCCACCAGCGGAAAGGCCCCGCGGACCTATGCGCCGGAGATCATCGTCGCCGGCGGCTGCCTGGTCGCGCTGATCACCTTCGGCCCGCGGGCCAGCGCCGGCCTGTTCCAGATCCCGATGACGCTGGAATTCGGCTGGGGCCGCGATACGTTCAGCCTCGCCATCGCCATCCAGAATCTGCTCTGGGGGCTCGGCGCGCCGTTTGCGGGCGCGATCGCCGACCGTTTCGGCACGGTGCGCGTGCTCTGCTTCGGGGCGGTGCTTTATGCGCTGGGGCTGGTCGGCATGGGGATGGCGACCACCCCGCTCGCCATGCATCTGAGCGCCGGCGTGCTGATCGGCTTCGGGCTCTCGGCCTGCTCGTTCAACCTCGTGCTCGCCGCCTTCAGCAAGCTCTTGCCCGAAAGCTGGCGGCCGATGGCGTTTGGCGCGGGCACGGCGGCGGGTTCCTTCGGCCAGTTCCTGTTCCCGCCCTTCGGCAACGTGCTGATCGAGCAGATCGGCTGGCACCAGGCGCTCTACGTCTTCGCGGCGACCGTGCTGCTGGTCATGCCGCTGACGGTCGTGCTGGCCAGCCGCAAGCTGACCGCCGCCCAGACGACGGCCGCCGCCAACCTGCCCAACCAGTCGATCGCGCAGGCGCTGTCGGAAGCCTTCCAGCACCGCTCCTATGTGCTGCTGGTGCTCGGCTTCTTCACCTGCGGCTTCCAGCTCGCCTTCATCACCGCCCATATGCCGGCCTATCTCAAGGATGTCGGCATGGCGGCCTGGGTCGGCGGGTGGACGCTGGCCATCATCGGGCTGTTCAATGCGGCGGGCTCGCTCGGCTCGGGCTGGCTGACCTCGCGCATGCCAAAGCGCCATCTGCTGGCGCTGATCTATCTCGGCCGCTCGCTCGCCATCCTCGCCTTCATCCTGCTGCCGCCGAGCCCGGCGACCGCGATCGCGTTCGGCGCGGTGATCGGCCTGTTCTGGCTCTCGACCATCCCGCCGACCTCCTCGCTGGTGATGCTGATGTTCGGCACGAAATACATGGCGATGCTCTACGGCTTCGCGTTCTTCTCGCATCAGGTCGGCGGCTTCCTCGGCGTGCTGCTCGGCGGCGTGCTCTACGAGGCCTTCGGCTCCTACCAGATCGTCTGGTGGCTCTCGATCGCGCTCGGCATCGCATCCGCGCTGATCAACCTGCCGATCATCGAGAAGCCGGTGGAGCGGGGAGTGGCGCAGCCGGCGTGATCCGGAACTGAGGAAAAACGCACGGGGCGCGGGGTTGCGCGCCGCCGACGACGCGTATCTCCTGCGCCCAACGTTCAGGAGACGCCCATGTCCACCTTCAAGGCCCTCGTCGCGACCAAAGGCGAGACCGGCACCAATCTCAGCCTCACCGATTTCACTGAGGCCGACCTGATGGAAGGCGACGTCACCGTCCGCGTCACGCATTCGACGGTGAACTACAAGGATGGGCTGGCGCTGACCGGCAAGGCCCCGGTGGTGCGGCGCTGGCCGATGATCCCCGGTATCGATTTCTCCGGCCGGGTCGAGATCTCCGACCATCCCGATTTCAAGCCGGGCAATCTCGTCATCCTGAACGGCTGGGGCACGGGCGAGACGCATCTGGGCGCCTATGCGCAGAAAAGCCGCGTCAAGGGCGACTGGCTGGTGCCGCTCCCTGTGGGCATGAACCCCGACGAGGCCATGGCGATCGGCACCGCCGGCTACACCGCGATGCTCTGCGTGCTGGCGCTTGAGAAGCACGGCCTGAAGCCGGGCGACGGCCCCGTCGTGGTCACCGGCGCAGCAGGCGGTGTCGGCTCCGTCGCGATCGCGCTGCTGGCCAAGGCCGGCTGGCATGTCATCGCCTCGACCGGCAGGCCCGAGGAGATCGACTATCTCAAGAGCCTCGGCGCGGCCGAGATCATCGACCGCAACGAGCTCTCCGCGCCCGGCCGCCCGTTGGGCAAGGAGCGCTGGATCGCCGGCGTCGACGCGGTCGGCTCGCACACGCTCGCCAACCTCCTGTCGATGACCAAATATGGCGGCGCAGTCGCCGCCTGCGGGCTGGCGCAGGGCATGGACCTGCCGGCCTCGGTCGCGCCCTTTATCCTGCGCGGCGTGGCGCTGCTCGGCGTCGATTCGGTGATGTGCCCGAAAGCCCGCCGGCTGGAGGCGTGGTCGAGGTTGGCAAGCGACCTCGACCGGGGAAAACTCGCGACGATGACCACGACGATCCCGCTGGAGAGCGTCATCGAGACGGGGAAAGCGATCGTCGAGGGCAAGGTGCGCGGGCGGGTGGTGGTGGAGGTGGGTTAGCCCGCCTTCTCTGCCAGTCTCAGACGAGCTTGAATTCGAACCGCTTGCCGAGCACGGCCGCCGCCCTGCGCAGCGTTTCCAGGGTGACGTTGCCATCATGCGGATTGAGCAGCTTGTCGACTTGAGTTCGGCTGGTCTGCATCAGCGCCGCCATGCGCGATTTCGAGATGTTCTGAGCCTTCATCGCTTCAGTGAATTGCCAGGCGATGACTTCTTTCTCCGCAATCGCCTTGAACTCCTCGTAGACGCCTTCCTCCTTGAGAAATTCGTCGAGAGACGAGCCCTGGAACCATGGTTTCGTCATGCATCCATCTCCTTTGCTCTCGTCCGCGCCAGATCGAGATCGGCCTGAGGCGTCAGCTGCGACTTCTTGATGAAGCCGTGCAGAATGTAGATCGCTCCGTGCCGTACGACGAAGACCAGGCGGGCGATGCGGTGGCTTGGCAGCCCCGATCGAACCTCCCATAGTCCGCCGCCAAGCGAGCGGCACAGCAGCTTGCCGAGGGGCCAGCCTGTCTGGACGCGCATCAGGTCGAGTCCGATCGTCCGCCGGTCTCCGTTGTCGAGTTCGCGCAGCCAGTCGCGAACGGGTTCGTTGCCCGCTTTGGTCCGGTAGAGGATGACCGGTATCTCGGGCGGGTGCGTCACGTCGATCGCTTGCGAGATGTACGCGATAAAGTGCGTTCCCTCAAGATTGCAGGTGAGATTCGAAGCATCATTCTCACCCACCCCCTTCGATCAGCCCCCGCTTCTTCGCCAGTTCTCCGCCGACGAACTCCATAAACGCCCGCACCCTCGGCGCGTTGCGGATGTCGGGATGGGTCAGGATCCACAATCCCGTCGAGAAGTCCGGGTCTGGCGGCATCAGGCGGATCAGGCCCGGGCGCTGGTCTGCGATGAAGCAGGGCAGGGGGCCGATGCCGAGCCCCTGCTCGACGGCTTCCGTCATGCCGAGCACGGCCGAGCTCTTCAGAGCGATCTTTTCGGGCGCGACGCGGTCGCGGACATAGCGTGCGGCCTTCACATAGCCGAGCTGGTCTCCGAGCGTGACCCAGTCGCGCTGGAAAAGCAGGTCGGCATCGGCGCTCTCCTCGGGGTTGAGGCCGTCCTGCGCGCGGCCGTAGATCGCCCAGGTCAGGGTCGCGAGCCTGCGGCCGACCAGCGTCTCGCCCGGCGTGTCGCTGGCGCGGATGGCGACATCGGCGTCGCGGCGCGACAGGTTGAGCGTCTGGTTGCCGATCACGACGTCGAGGCGGATCGCCGGATTCGCCAGACGGAAGGCTGCGAAGATCGGCAGCAGCATGGCGAGATAGAGCGTGTCGGTGGTGGTGACGCGGACCTCGCCCGACGGCGCGACGTCGCGGCCGGCCAGGCGGCGGCCGAAGGCCGTGACGTCCTCCTCCATCCGGCCCGCCAGCGCCGCCATCTCCGCGCCGACGACGGTGGCGACGTAGCCGGTCTTGCGGCGCTCGAAGAGGGGCTGGCCGAGCTGCTCCTCGATCTGCCCGAGGCGGCGGAAGACGGTCGAGTGGTTGACGTTGAGCGCGGCCGCCGCCCCGGTCAGCCCGTCATGGTCGGCGATCGCCTTGATCAGGCGGAAATCGTCCCAGGCGAGATTGGAATTCATCGGCAATCGGTCATTGGCAATGGTTTCCCCGCATCGCAGAAACCCAAGCCGATATCTTGCATGCTTGCAAGCTCGGTCTCGTTCTCAACGCGGCGCGGCGGCGCGCCTGAGCCGGTCGTTGATCGCTTCGCCGAGGCCGTGATCCGGGATCGACGCGACGGCGATGCTGGCAGGCCCGGCCGCGTCGAGCCGTCGCAGATGGCCAAAGAGGTTGGCTGCCGCCTCCCGCAGGTCGCCTGCGGGACTGAGGTTCAGCGCAGCGATGGAGGCAGCGATGGAGAGTGCAGCGCCTTCCGGCTCCGGCCCGAAGCCGAGCCAGGCCTCACCGGCCTGCGGGCGGGCGGCCTCCAGCCGGACGCCGGCGTTCGGCGCGTAATGCGAGGCGAGCAGCCCGGGCGCGATCGGCGCGTTTCCCGCCTCGCCGGCGAGCACGAGCGCGCGCCCGATCACGCCCTCGATCGCGGCGCGCGGAATGCCGCCCGGCCGCAGCAGGCGCGGCGCGCCGTCGAGGCAGGCGATGATGGTCGATTCCACCCCGACCTCGCTTGGGCCGGCGTCGAGCACGGCGTCGATGCGGCCGTCGAGATCGGCCAGCACATGGGCGGCGCTGGTGGCGCTGACGCGGCCGGAGCGGTTGGCGGAAGGGGCGGCGATCGGCCGGCCGGCCTGCGCCAGAACCGCCTGCGCGACCCTGTGCGACGGCACCCGCAAGGCCACGGATCCGAGGCCGGCGCGGGCGAGATCGCAGACCGTGCAGCCCTTCGAGACCGGCACGACCAGCGTCAGCGGGCCTGGCCAGAAGGCGCGCGCCAGCGCCAGCGCGTTCGCGTCGAACAGGCCCTGACGTTGCGCCGCCGCCAGATCCGGCAGATGGGCGATCAGCGGGTTGAAGCTAGGCCGCTCCTTGGCGGCGTAGATGCCGGCAACCGCCGCGCCGGAGGTCGCGTCCGCCGCCAGCCCATAAACCGTCTCGGTCGGCAGCGCGACGAGCCCGCCCTCGCGCAGCAGGACGGCGGCTTCGGCGATGCCGGCTTCGTTTGCGTCCAGATGCCGGGTGATGCGCTGCTGCCGCACGATTGACCTGAAATGGTTTATATATAAACTATATCGCGCTGGTATGCGATCCGGGTGCTTCCGCGTCGCAAGATCGCGCATTGCCTGCGTGGCGTCGGGGATAGTTCCTCGCTACCATCGCGGCAACGCCAAAATCAAAGATGCGACCCGCCGGCAGGCGCAGGTCGCCAAGGCTTCAGGGAGACGTTTTATGAGCTACCGCGCCCCGGTCGATGATATCCTCGCCACCATGCGCCATGTCGCGGGTCTCGATGCGCTGATCGCGGAAGGGCTTGCACCGGAACTCGAAGGCGGCGTCGCCGAGGCCGTGCTCGACGAGGCGGCCAAATTCGCAGCCGACGTGATCGCGCCGCTGAACCGCATCGGCGACAAGCACGGCGCGACGCTAGAGGACGGCGTCGTCACCACGCCGCCGGGCTGGAAGGAGGCCTATCAGGCGTGGGCCGCAGCCGGCTGGAACGCGCTGCCGGGGCCCGAAGAGCATGGCGGGCAGGGGCTGCCGGCGCTGCTGCAATCGGCCTGCACAGAGATGTGGAACTCGGCCGCGCTCGCCTTCGCGCTTGGGCCTCTACTGACGGTCGGCGCGATCGAGGCGTTGCACGCCCATGGCTCGGAGCATCTGAAGGCGACCTATCTCGACAAGCTCGTTTCGGGCGAATGGATGGGCACCATGAACCTGACCGAGCCGCAGGCGGGCTCGGACCTCAACGCGTTGCGCTCGAAGGCTGAGCCCGTGGGAGACGGCACCTACCGCATCACCGGCCAGAAGATCTTCATCACCTATGGCGAGCATGGGCTGACGCAGAACATCATCCATCTCGTGCTCGCGCGCCTGCCCGATGCGCCGGCCGGCACGCGCGGCATCTCGCTCTTCCTCGTGCCGAAATATCTCGTCAACGCCGATGGTTCGCTCGGCGAGCACAACGATCTGCGCTGCTCCGGCATCGAGCACAAGCTTGGCATCCACGCCTCGCCGACCTGCTCCATGGCCTTCGGCGACAAGGGCGGCGCGATCGGCTGGCTGATCGGCGAGGAAAATCGCGGCCTCGCATGCATGTTCACGATGATGAACAACGCCCGCCTCAACGTGGCGCTGCAGGGCGTCGCCATCGCCGAGAGGGCCTATCAGCAGGCGCTCGCCTTCGCGCAGGAGCGCAGACAGGGCGCGGCTCTGGACGCGCCGAAAGGCGCTGCTATGAGCCCGATCATCGTCCATCCCGACATCCGCCGCATGCTGATGGATATGCGCGCCAAGACGCAAGGCGCGCGCGCGATCAGCTATATGCTCGCAGCCTGCCTCGACCGGGCCAAGCGCGAGACGGATCCGGGTCGCGCCAGGGCTGCCGCCGAGCGCGCGGCGATCCTCACCCCCGTCGCCAAGGCCTACGCCACCGATATCGGCATCGAGGTCGCCTCGACCGGCGTGCAGGTCCATGGCGGCATGGGTTTCGTCGAGGAGACCGGCGCTGCCCAGCATCTGCGCGACGCCCGTATCCTGACGATCTACGAGGGCACCAACGGCATCCAGGCGATCGACCTCGCGCTGCGCAAGTTGCCCTTGTCCGGCGGCGAGGCGGTCAAGGCGCTGATCGCGGAGATGCGCGGCGTCGTCGCCCAGGTCGAGGCCGCCAACACGCCGGGTTTCGGCCACAGCGCCGCGCGCCTCAAGGCGGCGGTTGACGCGCTGGAGCGCGCCACCGAGTGGATGCTGGCGACGATGGGTTCGAGCCAGGCCGAGGCGCTGGCAGGAGCTACGCCCTACCTCAAGTTGTTCGCGCTCGCCCAGGGCGGTACGGGCCTGGCGAAGAAGGCCCTCGCCTTGCGCAGCGAGGAGGGCGGGTTGAGCCATCTCGCGACCTGCCGCTTCTTCGCCGAGCACCTCGCCACCGAGGCCCCGGCGCTGGCGCTCGCGGTCACGGAAGGGGCCGGCGCGGTCGCGGATTCGGACGCGGTCTTCGCGGCGTGAGCGAGGCGCAGCGCCCGCTCACAGGCAAGATCTGCCTCGTCGCCGGCGCGTCGCGCGGGCTGGGTCGTGGCATCGCCAAAGCGCTCGGCGAGGCCGGCGCGACGGTCATCGTCACCGGCCGCTCCAGCGAGGCCGGGCCGCGCACCGACCACCGCCCCGAGACCTTCGAGGACACCGCCCGTGAGGTCGAGGCGGCAGGCGGCAAGGGACACCCCTATCGCTGCGACCACACGCAGGAGCGTGAGGTCGATCAGTTGGTCTCCTGGTGCCTGCGTCGCTTCGGCCGGCTCGATGGCGTCGTCGACGCCGTCTGGGGCGGGAACGAGGGCTATGACGGGGAGCGCTATCCCGACGGCTCGGCCTATGGCGCGCCGTTCTGGCGCAGGCCGGTGGCGCGGCTGGCCCAGAGCTTCGAGAGCGGCGTCTATGCGCAATTGCTGCTGGCGCGCGCCGTCGCGCCGGCGATGGTGCAGATGCGCGAGGGCCTGATCGTCGCGGTGAGCTTCGATACGCAAGCCGGCTATCTCGGCGATGTCGTCTACGATCTCGCCAAGGCCTCGATGAACCGGCTGACGCTGGCGATGGGCCATGAACTCAAACCCTTCGGCGTCACGGCGCTGGGCCTGTCGCCCGGCCATGTCCTCACCGAGCGCGTTGCCGATGCGGGCCTGGCCAGCGAGACGACCGAGACGCCGCTCTATGCCGGCCGCGCGGTGGCGGCGTTGCTCGCCGACCCGGATGTGGCGCGCCATGCCGGCCAGGTCCTGCACGTCGCGGACCTTGCCCGGACTTACGGTTTCACCGACCGGGACGGCGCGCAGCCGGCCCGCTTCAGCATGTCAGAACACTAGGGGGAGGCCAACCATGTCGCTCAAGAACAAGACGCTCTTCATCACCGGCGGCTCGCGCGGCATCGGGCTCGCCATCGCGCTCAGGGCCGCGCGCGACGGGGCGAACGTCACAATCGCGGCCAAGACCGCCGAGCCGCATCCCAAACTCGAGGGCACGATCCACACCGCCGCCGCGCAGATCGAGGCGGCCGGCGGCAAGTGCCTGCCGCTGATGGTCGATGTCCGCGACGAGGCGAGCGTGGCGGGCGCGATCTCGAAGACCGCCGAGACCTTCGGCGGCATCGACATCGTCGTGAACAACGCCAGCGCGATCTCGCTGACGAACACGCAGATGACCGACATGAAGCGCTACGACCTGATGAACCAGATCAACACGCGCGGCACCTTCATGGTCTCGAAATACGCCATTCCCCATCTGGAGAAGGCGGACAATCCGCACATCCTGATGCTCTCGCCGCCGCTCGACATGTCGATGCGCTGGTTTGCGCCGCATCTGGCCTATTCGATCGCGAAATACGGCATGAGCCTGTGCGTGCTAGGCCTTGCCGGCGAACTGGCCGGCAAGGGCATTGCCGTCAACGCGCTCTGGCCGCGCACCACGATCGCGACTGCCGCCGTCCAGAACCTGCTCGGCGGCGACAAGATGGTGCAGGCGAGCCGCACGCCGGAAATCCTGGCCGACGCGGCGCATATGATCTTCTCAAAACCCGCGCGCGAGTTCTCCGGAAACTTTCTGATCGACGACAGCTTTATGGCGAGCGAGGGCGTCACCGATTTCTCGCCCTACCGCGTCGATCCGTCGGTGCCGCTGATGCCGGATTTCTTCGTGCCGGCCGCAGACAAGCCGCCCGAGGGCGTGAAGGGCGGGATGTGATCGCCAGCAAGCAGACAATCGCTTGAAGGCGAAGCGCGTCCCCTTCCCCCCGCTTGCGGTGGGGAAGGGTTAGGGATGGGGGGCCGAGCGACGGGGTGAGCCAGTCATCATCGACGTCGTACCCGGTCGGACTGCCCCCCACCCCAACCCTCCCCACCGCAAGCGGGGGGAGGGGGCGGCGAGCGTCGTGCTTCGAGTTGCGGTGAACGCCGTCATCCGTTTGACATCATGGCGCGATGGGAGTTCTTGCGGCGCAGCAAAACGGTTGCTTCGCTGTCTTCCAGAGTGCCTTAGCCATGCTTCTGATCCACGGCATCTGCCCGGAAACCAATGACCGCCTGATCCATCGCACGCTGATGGTCGATGAGGAGATTCCGGCCGGATCGGTCTGGATCGACCTGCTCAATCCGACGCCCGGCGAGGACAAGAAGATCGAGACCCATTTGGGCATCTCGATCCCGACGCGCGAGGAGATGCACGATCTCGAGCCGTCGGAGATCATCTACACTGAGAACGGCGCGCATTACATGACGGCGCGCGTGATCTGCCAGTCCGACACGCAGGTGCCCAAGCTCGCCGACGTCACCTTCATCCTGACGGAGAAGGCGCTCGTGACGGTGCGCTACGACGAGCCCGGCGCCTTCAACATCTTCCTCAACCGCGTCGGCAAGCCCGGCGGCTGCGGCATGCAACCGGCCGCCGTGATCGAGGGGCTGATCGAGGCGATCGTCGACCGCGCGGCCGAGGTGCTGCGCGGCGTCGGCGACAGGATCGACGAGGCCTCGCGCCGCGTCTTCGAGGGCAAGAGTTCGGCTGTGGAGCAAAACAGCGCCTATCAGTCGATCATCCGCACGATCGGCCAGTACGAGCACATCATCTCGAACGTGCGCGAGAGCATGGTCTCGGTCGAGCGCGTGCTGCTGTTCCTCTCGACCAATTTCAAGCGGCCGACCAAGGTCGCGAGCGGCTTCGCGCCGGAATGGCGCACGGCCGTGCGCGACGTGCAGGCAATCGAGGAACACGCCACCTTCATCTCCAGCAAGCTCTCCTTCATGCTGCAGGCGACGCTCGGCCTCGTCGGGCTGGAGCAGAACAAGATCATCAAGCTCTTCTCGGTCGTCGCCGTGGTGCTGATGCCGCCGACGCTGATCGCCTCGATCTACGGCATGAATTTTGAGAAGATGCCCGAGCTGAAATGGGACTACGGATACCCGATGGCGCTGGCGATGATGGTGGTGTTCGCGATTCTTCCGTACCTGTTCTTCCGCTGGAAGAAGTGGCTGTAGATTCGGTCGCGGGCTTCCGGGCCGCGGGAATGGACCGAACCGACGCATGACGACGCCTCAATTGCTGTCGGTATCCCTCGTGGCCGCGATGATGGCGGCCTTTCTCTGGGGCCGCCTGCGCTACGACATCGTGGCGATGCTGGCGCTGCTGGCGGGCGTCGCGGTCGGCATCGTGCCGACCGGCGACGCCTTCAAGGGTTTTTCCGACGACATTGTCATCATCGTCGGCAGCGCGCTCGTGCTGAGCGCGGCCGTGGCGCGCTCGCGCGTGATCGAGCGGCTGCTGACCAAGGTCGCGCCCAATATCGGCTCGACGCAGGCGCAGGTCGCGCTGCTGGTCGTGATCGTCGCGGTGATGTCGGCGATCATCAAGAACATCGGCGCGCTCGCGATGATGCTGCCGATCGCCTATCAGCTCGCCCGCAAGGGCGGGATCTCGCCCTCGGTCTTCCTGATGCCGATGGCCTTCGCCTCGCTGCTCGGCGGCATCGTCACGCTGGTCGGCACCTCGCCCAACGTCATCGTGGCGCGTGTCCGGGCCGAGCTCGGCGGGCAGCCCTTCGGCATGTTCGACTTCACGCCTGTCGGAATCATCGTGGCGCTGGCCGGCTGCGCCTTCCTCGCGGTCGGCTACCGGCTCCTGCCGCGCGACCGCAGGGGCGCCGTCTCGCTCGATCAGGCGATCGAGATCAAGGACTACGTCACCGAGGCGGTCGTGGTCGAGAAATCGGCGTTGGCCGGGAAGACCGTCGGCGGTCTCAAGACAATGAGCGGCGGCGATATCCAGATCGTGGCGATCCTGCGCGGCGAGCGGCGCCTGCAGACGCCGCTGCCCGATGCCGGATTGCAGGCCGGCGACACGCTGCTGCTGCGCGGCGAGGCCGCCGTGCTGGAACGCGTCATCGCCGAAGGCGGGCTGGACCTAGTCGGCAAGAATCGGCCGACCGAGAAACGCGACTCGCTCGATCCAGACCTCGTCAGCGAGGCGATCATCGGTCCCGATTCCGGGCTTATCGGCCAGTCCGCCGGCGATATGGGGCTGCATGCGCGCTTCGGCGTGAACATGATCGCGATCAGCCGCTCGGGCGAGCGCTTCTCGCAGCGCCTGCGCGACATCCGCTTACGCGCCGGCGACATCGTCGTCATCCAGGGCGACGAGAAGCTGCTGCCCGAGAAGCTGGTCGAACTCGGCCTGTTGCCTCTGGCCGACAGGCTGGTGGCGCTCGGCTCGACGCGGCGGGCCGTGCTGACCGTCTCGATCGCGCTCGCCGCCGTGGTCGCGCTGGCTGCGGGCCTCGCTCCGGTGCCGCTCGTCTTCTTCTCGGCCGCCGTGCTGCTGATCGCGCTGCGCTGCGTGCCACTGCGGGAGGCCTACCAAAGCATCGACGCGCCGATCCTGCTGATGCTGGCGGCGCTCATCCCGCTCAGCGATTCGCTGCGGACGACCGGTGCGACCGACGTCTTCGCGGGCTGGCTCGCGCAGATCGGCTCCGGTCTGCCGGGCTGGGCCGCCGTGACGCTCATCATGGCGGCGGCGATGGCCGTGACGCCCTTCCTCAACAACGCCGCCGCCGTGCTGGTGATGGCGCCGATCGGCGCGGGCTTTGCCGCCAAGCTCGGCTACAATCCCGACGCATTCCTGATGGCGGTGGCGATCGGGGCCGCCTGCGATTTTCTCACGCCGATCGGCCACCAGTGCAACACGCTGGTGATGGGGCCGGGCGGCTACAAATTCAGCGACTATCCCCGGCTCGGCGCGCCGCTTTCGCTGATCGTGCTGGCGGTCGCCGTGCCGATGATCCTGCTGGTCTGGCCGCTGAAGTGACGAGTCCGCATCAGGCGGATGCTTCGGCGCGCGCGACCATGTCGCCAAGCGCGATCCCGCCGCCCGCGATGACACGGGCGGTGATGCCGCCATGGCCGCGCACGGCGTTGTAGCCGCCGGTCCCCAGGATCGCCTCCATGCGCGAGCAGGGGTGGCATTCGCCGGTCCATTCCAGCACGGCCGGGCCGAGCCGGAAGCGCCGGCCCTTCAGCGCCGCGAGGTTGAGGCCGGCGATCACGACATTGCGGCGCAGCTCCTCGGGTAGAACTGCCTCCCGGCCGAGATGGGCGGCGATCGCCGAAAGATGCTCGGACTGGATCAGGGTAAGATGCCGCGCCCCGCCGGTGCGGCTGCTGTAATGGTCGCCGATCAGGCCTTCGGCCGGGTCGAGCCTTGCCATGTCCACGGGCAGCATGGTGGCGCGCCGGGCGGGTCTCAGGCCCATCCAGACCATGCGGCCCGGCCGCATAGGGGCATCGATCAGCCGGGCGAGCGGGGCGGCGGGGTTTAGTGGCACGAAGTCAGCCCAGCACCCGCACCATCACATCCTTGAGCCCGCCCGCATCCCGCTCCAGCCAGCCCGGAACCGGCAGGTCCTTCGAGCGCAGGAACTCCGGGTTGAACAGCTTCGACTGGTAGCGCGTGCCGTAGTCGCACAGGATCGTCACGATGGTGTGGCCCGGCCCCATCTGCTTCGCCAGCCTGATCGCGCCGGCGACGTTGATGCCCGACGAGCCGCCCAGGCACAGCCCCTCATGCTCCAGCAGGTCAAAGACGATCTGGACGGCCTCGGCGTCGGGAATCTGGAACGAGACATCGACGGGCGCGCCCTCGATGTTCTTCGTGATCCGGCCCTGGCCGATCCCCTCGGTGATCGAGGAGCCCTCGGATTTGAGCTCGCCGGTGGTGTAGAACGAGTGCAGCGCCGCGCCCATCGGGTCGGCGAGCCCGATCATGATCGCCGGGTTGCGCGCCTTCAGCGCCATGCCGACGCCGGCCAGCGTGCCGCCCGAGCCGACCGCGCAGATGAAGCCGTCGACCTTGCCCTCCGTCTGCGCCCAGATCTCGGGGCCGGTCGTCTCGACATGGCCCTGCCGGTTGGCGGTGTTGTCGAACTGGTTGGCCCAGACCGCGCCGTTGGGTTCGGTCTTGGCCAGTTCCTCTGCGAGCCTGCCGGATACCTTCACATAGTTGTTGGGGTTGGCGTAGCCGACGGCCGGCACCTCGACCAAAGTCGCGCCCGCCAGCCGCAGCATGTCCTTCTTCTCCTGGCTCTGCGTCTCCGGAATCACGATCACGGAGCGATAGCCGAGTGCATTGCCGACCAGCGCGATGCCGATGCCGGTGTTGCCGGCCGTGCCCTCGACGATGACGCCGCCGGGCCGCAACGCGCCACGCGCTTCCGCGTCGCGGATGATGGCGAGCGCGGCGCGGTCCTTGACCGACTGGCCGGGGTTCATGAACTCGGCCTTGCCGAGGATGGTGCAGCCGGTCTCAGTGGAGGCCTGGCGGAGCTTGATCAGGGGCGTGTTGCCGATGGCCTCGATGACGCCGTTGCGAATGGTCATGTCGAAATTTCCCTGTTTGGCTCCGACCTGATAGGCGAAAGCTTCCGACAAATCACCAGTCAACCCGCGCATGCCCCTTGCCGAAAAACCCGTGCCCGAGCGCAGGCTCGCCATGAACGAGATGCTGACGATCGCCCGTCTCGGCCAGCGCGGCGACGGCGTCGCCGACACCGATGACGGCCAAGTCTTCGTGCCCTACGCGCTGCCGGGCGAGACCGTGCGCGTGGTGCGCGATGGCGAGCGCGGCCAGCTCGTCGAGATCATCGCGCCGGCGTCCTCCCGTATCGCCGCGATCTGTCCGCTGTTCACGCGCTGCGGCGGCTGCGCCGCCCAGCACATGGAAGAGGGGCTCTATCGCGCCTGGAAGCGCCAGCAGGTCGTCACCGCGCTGGAGCGCGCCGGGATCGAGGCCCCGGTCGGCGAGGTCGTCGACGCCCATGGCGAAGGCCGCCGCCGCGTCACCTTTCACGCACGCCGCGAAGGCCTCGGCATGATGGTCGGCTTCATGGCGGCACGGACGCATGATCTCGTCGCGGTCGAGGCCTGCCCGGTTCTCAGCCCCGCCCTTGCCCGCGCACCGGCCGCAGCCCAGCTCGTCGCCAACCGGCTCGGCGGCTCCAACAAGCCGCTCGACATCCAGATCACGGCGTCGGACGCCGGGCTCGACGTCGATATCCGCGGCCACGGTCCGGCCGGCGACAAGCTTCGCCTCTCCCTGACGGAAGCGGCCGAGCGGCTCGATCTGGCGCGGCTGTCGATGCATGGCGAGATCGTCGTCGAGCGCCGCCCGCCGCAGCAGCGCATGGGCAAGGCGATGGTCGCGCCCGCGCCCGGCGGCTTCCTGCAGGCGACGGTCACGGGCGAGGAGACGATCGCGGCGCTGGTGCTGGCCGCGCTGCCAAAAGGCAAGCGCGCCGCCGACCTGTTCTCCGGCTGCGGGCCGATCGCGTTTCGGCTGGCGGACCGCATGCAGGTCCATGCCGTGGAGAGCGACAAGGCGGCGATGCTGGCGCTGTCGCGTGCGGCGAGCATGACGCAAGGGCTCAAGCCCATCGCGACCGAGACGCGCGACCTGTTCCGCCGGCCGCTGCTGGAGCACGAACTGAAACCTTTCGACGCGGTGGTGCTCGATCCGCCGCGCGCCGGCGCGGAAGCGCAAATCCGCCGGCTTGCGCCCTCGACGGTGGGGACGGTGATCTACGTCTCCTGCGATGTCGGCAGTTTTGCCCGCGACGCCGCGATCCTGATCGCGGGGGGCTATGCGCTGGGAAGCGTCACGCCGGTCGACCAGTTCCGCTATTCCGCCCATATCGAACTGGTGGCTGTGTTCAGGCGCGCGGCCAGGCGTTGACGCTTAGGGGGACCGATGAGCAGCGATATCCTCGCGCAGATGGGCGCGGTCGTCGGCGCCAAAAACCTCATCACGGAGGCGGACGCCATGGTCCCCTATCTCAAGGAATGGCGCGACCTGTTTCGCGGCACGGCCCGCGCCGTGGTCCGGCCCGGTTCAACGGAAGAGGTCGCGGCGCTGGTCAAGCTCGCGGCCGCGACGGGCACTGCGCTGGTTCCCCAGGGCGGCAATACCGGCCTCGTCGGCGGCCAGATCCCGATCGCGGACGGGCGCGAGATCATCCTGTCGCTGCAGCGTCTCGACAAGGTTCGCAGCGTCGATGCCCAGAGCGACACGATGACGGTCGAGGCCGGCGTCACGCTCCAGCGCGCTCAAGCTGCAGCCGAGGCAGCGGGACGGCTCTTTCCGCTCTCGCTGGCCTCGGAAGGCTCCTGCACCATCGGCGGCAATCTCTCGACCAATGCCGGCGGGACCGCCGTCCTGGCCTATGGCAACGCCCGCGAGCTCTGCATGGGGCTGGAGGTCGTGCTCGCCGATGGCCGGATCTGGAATGGCCTGCGCCAGCTCCGCAAGGACAACACCGGCTACGATCTGAAGAACCTCTTCATCGGCGCGGAGGGCACGCTCGGCATCATCACAGCGGCTGTGCTCAAGCTCTTCCCGCTGCCGGCCGCGCGCGCCACCGCCTTCCTCGCGGTGCCGAGCCCCGAGGCTGCGCTCGCGCTGCTGAATGCTGCGAAAGCAGGTGCCGGTGGCACTGTCACCACCTTCGAGTTGATGTCGCGCTTCTGCATCGAGATGGTCCTGCGCCACGCCTCGGGCTCGCGCGATCCGCTGTCGGAGCCCTCGCCCTGGTATGTGCTGATGGAGCTGTCCTCGCAGTCGCCGTCCGGGCTCGACGAGGCGGCCGAGGCCTTTCTGGGCGAGGCGCTGGAGCAGGGGCTCGTCACTGACGCCGCGCTTGCGGGCTCGCTGTCGCAGCGCGCCGATTTCTGGAAGCTGCGCGAGATGCTGTCGGAGGTGCAGACCTATGAGGGCGGCTCGATCAAGCACGACGTCTCGGTGCCGCTGCATGCCGTGCCGGAGTTCATCGCCCGCGCCTGCGACGTCGTGATCGCGATGGTGCCGGGCTGCCGGCCGGTGCCCTTCGGCCATATGGGCGACGGCAATATCCACTTCAACGTCAGCCAGCCGGTGGGCGCCGACAAGGCCGGCTACATCGCCCGCTGGAGCGAGATGAACGCGGCCGTCCATGCGATCGTCAGCGAACTGCACGGCTCGATCTCGGCCGAGCACGGCATCGGCCGGCTCAAGCGCGACCTGCTGCCGGGCGTCAAGGATCCGGTGGAACTCGCGCTGATGCGAACGCTCAAGGCGACGCTGGACCCGCAGGGCATCCTGAATCCGGGCGCGGTGCTGGCAGGCTGAGTTCCAACAGTTTGACGTGATTTTGGCTTCTGGTGTTGGAACTGGGTGCCTGCGAGCACAACCTATTGCAGGTCGGCGAAGGCCTGCCGCAGCCGCGCTGCAGCTTCGGCCACGATGGGCCGCTGTGTCGCGAGGTTGAAGCGCAGGAAGCTGTCGCCGCCCAGCCCGAAGCTCGGGCCGTGATTGACCGCGATCCTGGCCTGCTTCTCGATGCGGGCGGTGAATTCGCGCGGCGTCATGCCT
>JBKJSB010000336.1:0-11080 GCA_046593015.1 Allobosea sp. | reverse complement strand
GAGCGTGACGCGGCCGGCGGTGTCGAGCAGGACGACGTCGTAGCCGCCGAGCTTGCCGGCCTCGATCGCGCGCCGCGCGATCTGCACGGCCGACTGACCGGCGACGATCGGCAGCGTGTCGACGCCGACCTGCTTGCCGAGAATCGCGAGCTGCTCCATCGCGGCCGGGCGGCGCGTATCGAGCGAAGCCATCAGGACGCGCTTCTTGCTGCGCTCGGTCAGGCGCTTGGCGATTTTCGCCGTGGAGGTGGTCTTGCCCGAACCCTGCAGGCCGACCATCAGGATCGGCACTGGCGGCACGGCATCGAGCGTGATGCCCTCGCCCTCGCCGCCGAGCATGTCGATCAGCGCGTCGTTGACGATCTTGATGACCTGCTGGCCGGGCGTGACCGACTTCAGCACCTCCGCGCCGACGGCCCGCTCGCGCACCTTGTCGGTGAAGGAGCGCACCACTTCGAGCGCGACGTCGGCCTCGAGCAGCGCCTTGCGCACCTCGCGAAGCGCGGCGTTGACATCCTCCTCGGTCAGCGAACCCCTGCGGGTCAGCCCCGAGAGGATGCCTGATAGCCTGTCGCTCAGAGTGCCGAACATGCTGTGCCTCAACGAACCGAAACGAGGAGCCCTATCGCCAAACGGTTTCGCGCCCGAGGGCGCGGACGCGCTGTCGGACGTTGACCTCCAGGCTCATATTGCTCTTCGAGCGGCCCGGTCGGCGGATGCGGTCTCGACGATGTCGGCGAAACGGATGGTCGGGTTAAAGCGGAAAAATGCGGGACAAGTCAAGGTTGGCAAACCATTCCACAGAGGCGGGTGGCGACGGGGCTTGCCGTCAGCGCAACCTGCGGTTTAGACAAGCCCATCTTTTCGGCAGGGGTTCCCGATGTTCACCACGATCGCCAGACTTGGTTTCCTCGCTCCGGCAGCTTTGCTGCTCGGCCTCTCGCAGGCGCAGGCGCAGTCCGCCTGCCCCGGCAATTTCAAGGCCGACGGCGTGCCGATGGTCACCGGCATCACCTATCGGACCTGGGACCTGATCGGCAATCGCACGCCGCCTGTCGTCCTGAAGAACCTCGCCGCCTCGATGGCGGCGGAAGGCTTTGCCGACATCCGCGTCGACAACGCCACGAGTTCGGTGCTGGCGATCCAGGAGACCTCCGGCTCGGGCCGGCCGCAGACCTTGCGCGTCACAGCCCGCAAGAGCGGCCCGGCCACGCGCGTCGACGCCGTCTTCGCGGTGCAGGCCGGGCAGGTCGCGGCGGAAGGCTATGTGCGCAGTGCGCTGTGCCGCGTCATCGCCGGCGGGCGCGGCTGAACAGCCTGCTCTCGTTGCCAGCCGGGGTATCTACGGCCGCTAGCCATCGTGACAATGTCATCGGCTTCTGCGATGGCGGAACCATGAGGTGGCAGGCATATTTCGGGCGCGACGGAACGGCATCGGTGCTCGCCACCATGCTGCTGGTCGTCGCGCTCGTCGCCCAGACGATCCTCGGTTCGACGCGGTGCTTTGCCTGAGCCAGCCCGGCGCAGGCTCGCACGGCGCGGAGAAACCGACGGGCCCACCGCGCCATTCGGCCGACTGCCTCGCCTTCTGCCAGCTTTCGGCATCGGGCACGGCCGCGCTTCTTGCCCTCGGCGGTGTCGCCCTCGCGCCTGCGGGGGCGCCGAAGACGGCTCCTTTGCCGGACACGCGCAGCCGCTTCGTCCTGAACGCCCAGGTTTTCCTGGCCACTGCCCGCGCCCCGCCCTCTCCCTCCGCCTGATCACCGCCAAACGATCCTGGCCCCTTGCCATGGACCTTCGTGATTCATCCGGAGACTTCCCATGTCCGAATTCGCTCTCGGCGATATGCGCGCGGCTGCGGCCGCGCCATCGACCGATCTCTATCGCGCCTGAATCGTCACCTGTCACGACCGGGGCCGCACCGATCGGGCTCGACCGGGCAGCGGCGATCGCGCCCGAACTCGGCCTGCATCGCGGCTACACGATCACGATCCCCGGTAGGCCGAGTGGCGTCTATTCGGCCTCGGTCTGCCCCGACGACCTCAGCCGCCAGCGCGTCGTGCATCTCGACCAGTACTCCGGCAAACCGCTGATCGACATGAGCTATCGCGATTACGGCCCGCTCGGCCGCTGGCTCGAATGGGGCATCAACGTCCATCTGGGCCAGCAATACGGGCTGGCCAACCAACTGGTCCTGCTCGCCGCCTGCCTCGCCATCGTGATGCTTGCCGCCTCGTCTGCGGTGATGTGGTGGAAGCGTCGTCTGTCCGGCAAGCTCGGCGTGCCGCCAGCGCCTGCCGATCCACGCGTACTGCGCGGTCTCATCGCCCTGCTGGCCATCGGCGGAGTGCTGTTTCCGCTCGTCGGCCTGTCGCTGCTCGTCATGCTGGCGCTGGACTGGCTGCTCGGGCGGCGCGCATTGGCGGCCTGAGGACGGGATGCGCCGTATGCCTGCCGCGATTGCGCGGCAGGACAGCTCAGGTGCGATGACCGTTGGCGTGTCGGACCCGAGCGAGGTTGCCAGAATGACGTCCATGCCGCTCCGAAACCTTTGCCTGACAGGGATGGCCCTGGCGCTTGCCGCTTGCGCCGGCGAGCCGCGCCGTTCGACGCCGCTCGACCAGCGCAGCGTCGAACGGCTTGCAGCCGTCCGGGTCGATCCGGCGGCGGCGTCCCGCATCCTCAACAGCTACCGCGCCAGCCGGGGCTTGAGCCCGGTGAGGCTCGATCCCGCCCTGACCGCGATGGCGCAGCGTCAGGCCGACGCCATGGTCGCCTCAAACGCGCTCTCTCACGACGCCGGCGGCAGCTTCCAGGCGCGCGTGCAGGCTGCCGGGCTCGACGCCGCCCGCGCGGCCGAAAACCTCGGCGCAGGGTACTATTCGACTGAAGAAGCCTTTACCGGCTGGCGAAACTCAGCCGGCCACGACGCCAATCTGCGCATGATTGAGGCGACCCGCTTCGGCATCGCGCTCGCCACGGACTCGCAGACGCAATACCGCGCCTGGTGGGCGCTCGTCATCGCCGGCGACGCTCCGAAGCGGCAGGAACTGAGCGCCGGGCCGGTGGGCTATTTCGGCTCGAATTTGCCGATTCCGAGGTGAGGAAGTTTTGATGATTACGAGCAAACTGACGAGGAATTATAGGACGACGATTCCGAAGGCCGTGCGCGAGGCGCTCGGCCTGAATCTTAAAGACACGATCGCCTACGCCATCGCCGAAGACCGGGTCGTGATCACGAGAGCTCAACAGGCCGCGATCGCAGACCCCTTTGCAACCTTTCAAGAATGGTCCAGCGATGCCGACAGAAAGGCTTTCGCCGCACTGTAGAGGACGGCGACCGGCTGCGGCCCAGCGCCCCTTTACAACCCGCCGCGCCTGGGGATTGCTCAGCTTTCGACGCCGGAGCCCGCCGCCATGACCTTCGAGACCTGGATTGCCTTTACCGCCGCCACCGCCGTCCTGCTGGTCATTCCCGGCCCGACGATCCTGCTGGTGATCTCCTATGCGCTCGGGCAGGGCTGGCGCACGGCGTTCCCGATGGCGGTCGGCGTGGCGCTTGGCGACTTCACCGCCATGACGCTGTCCATGCTCGGCGTCGGTGCGCTGCTGGCGACCTCGGCGACCGTCTTCACCGCACTGAAATGGGTCGGTGCGGCCTATCTCGTCTGGCTCGGCGTCAAGCTGTTTCGCGCCGGCGGGGCGCTCGACGCGAAGCCGCGCGAGGATGCGGTCTCGCCCTGGAAAATGCTCGGTCACGCCTGGCTGGTGACGGCGCTGAATCCCAAGGGCATCACCTTCTTCGTCGCCTTCCTGCCGCAGTTTCTCGATGCGAAGGGCGATTTCTGGACGCAGATGCTGATCTTCGAGGCGACCTTCATCACGCTCGCTTTCGCCAACGCCTTCGGCTACGCGCTGATCGCCTCGCGCGCCCGCTCGGTGGTGAGCAATCCGCGCGCGATCGGCCTGTTCAACAAGGCCGGCGGCACGCTGTTGGTTGGCGCAGGGATCGCGACCGTCGCGGTGCGCTCGGGACAGGGCTGAACCAAGCTAAGTAATGTCGGCGAGGCGCGTATCCTGCGACAACACCAGGCACCAATGCGGCTCGAAATCGGCGCCGAGCGGCCAGATGAAGTCGGCGAAGATCGTGAGCATCCGGGTCTGATAGCGCTCGAACCAGTTCTTCTGGCAGAGCACGAACTTGGTCGCGCCGACAATGGTCTCGCGGTCGATCACGCAGAGCGGCACGATGTCGGGATTGGCGTCGAGATAGGCCTGCACCGCGACCATCAGCGTCGGGTAGCCAGGATGCAGCATGTCGTCGAGCACGATCAGCCCGCCATCATTCAGGCAGGCGGTGGCGAGCGCCAGATCCTTGGCCAGAGCCGCGCGCGAATGCTCGCCATCGATATGGATGAAGCGCAAGGGCTCGCCGCCGGCATGCTCGGTCAGGTCGGACGGCGACATCGCGCCGCTGTCACCCTTGACCGTGACCCGTCGCGACGGCGCGATGCCGTGGCGGAAGCAGTTCGCCTCGAAGCGGTCCTTCACCTCCGGGTTGGGCCAGGAGAAGATGTCGATGCCGAGCGCGATCTCGTCTGGCTCCAGCGCATGCGCCAGCGCGATGAAGAAGCGGCCCTCGAACGCGCCGATCTCGGCGATCGGGCCTGTCACCCCCTCCTCCGTCTGCAGCCGCAGCAGGCGGGCGCAGATGGCCGCCGCGAAGCGCGACGACATGCCGACCACGCTGTCATAGCCGTTGGCGAGATAGGTCTCGACCGCCGCACTGCCGGGAGACGGGACCTTGCTGCTCATGTCGCTCATGCCTTGGCCTGGAAGATGAAGAACGCCCCGGCCGCGATCAGCGCAAAACCGACGCCGTGCTGCCAGGTCAGGGATTCCTTGAGCCAGAATACCGAGAACAGCGCAAAGACGGTGAGCGTGATCACCTCCTGCATCGTCTTCAGTTCGGCCGCCGAATAGACCGCCGAACCGATGCGGTTGGCCGGCACGGCGAGCATGTATTCCGGCAGCGCGATCATCCAGCTTGCGAGGATGGCGAGCCAGATCGCCGTGCTCTTGTAGGAGAGATGCCCGTACCAGGCGAAGGTCATGAAGATGTTGGAGCCGATCAGCATCAGGACCGGCATCAGATGGGCCGTTGTCATGGAGGGCATGGGCGGGAGGGTCCGAAGGCTTGAGACGCTGGGGGAACCCTAGCCGGGCGCATCCGTTCCCGATAGCGCTCAGCCGAAGCGCACCTTCATCGTCACGATCAGGAGAACTAGTGCCAGCGTCAGCGCATTGGCGACGATGACGGGCCAGGAGCCGATCTGAAGGCCGTAGGTCAGCCACAGCGCCGTGCCGGCCGCAAAAAGCGACTGCGTCCACAGCGAAATGGCGCGCGTGTCGCGGGTGCGGATGGTGCGCCAGGCCTGCGGCAGCCAGCACAGGCTGGTCAGTGCGGCGGCGACAAAGCCGAGAGTCTCGACGGCGGTAGGCGACATAAGCGGGTTCCAGGCTGAAGACTGGCCCCTCATAGTTGGATTCGCCATCTCGCGCTGCAAATCTGCGCTGGTTAACCTCCGTTAACCGGCGCGCCCCAAAATCGCGCCAGTTCGATGATTCGGTGGTCCCATGCGCGCAACCCTTCTCAGCCTGCCCCTCGTCCTCCTCGCCGCGACCGGCGCCCGGGCCGACTTCGACTCCTGTGTCGCAGGGCTACGCTCGGCCGCTGTGGCCAAGGGCGTCTCGTCGGCCACATTCGACCGCGCCATGGCGGGCGTCACGCCCGACATGAAGGTGATCGAGCTGATGAACAATCAGCCCGAATTCAAGACCCCGATCTGGGACTATCTCGGCACGCTGGTCGATGAGGAGAAGGTCGCGGAGGGCCGCGCGATGATGCGCCAGCACGCAGCGACGCTCGCAGCCGCCGAGAGCCGCTTCGGCGTGGATCGCCACACCATCGCCGCCGTCTGGGGCGTCGAGAGCGATTTCGGCAAGGCGCGCGGCAGGATGCCGCTGGTCCAGGCGCTCTCGACCGGAGCCTGCCTGGCCCCGCGTCGAAACGCCTTCTTCAAGGGCGAGCTGCTGGCGACGCTGCAGATCATCCAGCGCGGCGACGTCCGGCCCGAACGGCTGTTCGGCTCATGGGCCGGGGCCTTCGGCCACACCCAGTTCATCCCCTCGACCTATCTCAGGCTCGCCGTCGACGGCGATGGCGACGGGCGTCGCGATCTCGTCGATTCGATCCCCGACGCGCTGCATTCCACCGCCAACTTCATGGACAAGGCCGGCTGGATCACTGGCGCAAGCTGGGGCTACGAGGTCAAGGTGCCCGGCGGCTATTCCGGCCCGACAGGCCGCAATCCCAAGCAGCCGGTCTCGAGCTGGGCCTCGCGCGGCATCGTCAAGTTCGATGGCTCAAGCCTGACCGGCTCGGGCAATGCCGGACTCTTGATGCCGGCCGGACGCAGCGGCCCCGCCTTCCTCGTCTTCAAGAACTACGACGCCGCCTACAGCTATAACGGCGCGGATTCCTACGCGCTCGCCATCTCGCTCCTCTCCGACCGCTTGCGCGGCAGGCCCGGCGTCCAGGGCGACTGGCCGACCGACGATCTGCCGCTCTCGCGCGAGCAGCGCCGCGAACTCCAGCGCCTGCTGATCGCGCGCGGCTTCGATGTCGGCGAGCCCGACGGCGCGGTCGGCGCGCTGACGCGCGGCGCGATCAAGCAGATCGAGGCGAAGCTCGGCATGGCCCAAACGGGACGGCCGGGCGAGAAGGTGCTGCGGGCTCTGAAGGGCGGACGGGTGTGACGTCCAACCGCCGCCTGATCTCCACCGGCTCGCCCTTCGAGAGCGCCTTCGGCTATTCCCGGGCGGTCATCGACGGCGATCTCGTCTTCGTCTCCGGCACCACCGGCTATGACTACGTCACCATGACACTGCCGGACGATGCAGCCGAGCAGGCACGCAACATCTTCAGGACGCTCGACGCCGTGTTGACCGAGGCCGGCTCTTCGCTCTCGCAGGTGGTGCGGGCGCAGTATTTCGTCACCGACCGCAGCTATTGCGAGCCGGTTCTCGCCGTCTGCGGCGATGTCTTTCGCGAAACGAGGCCGGCCGCCGGCATCTACGTCGTGATGGGTCTGCTCAAGCCGGAGATGAAGGTCGAGATCGAGGTCACGGCGCGGCTACGGCCCGTCCAGGGCTGAGACCGTCCGGGCAATTCGACGCAGGCGTGGATCGGATTGGCGCTGGAACCTTGGCCGGACGCGTTCGTTGATGCGGCAGGGATAGCGGAAGCCAGACTTCCGGCGTCATTCACGAAAGGACTCTTCCATGATCAGGAAACTTGCCCTCGCCGCTACCATCGCCCTCATTCCCGCCGCCGCGTTCGCCCAGGGCCAGGGTCAGCCCAACGGCCTGCCCGAGGCTCCCGGCATGAACGCGCCGGCCTCGAAGCGCTTCCAGGAATACGTCGTCCAGCAGCGCCCGACCTCGTTCACCTATGGCCAGCCGCTTGCGGTCGGCACCGTGTTGCCGGAACAGGGCGTGACCTACCGCGAGGTTCCCGCCGAGTTCGGCATGACCGGACAGCGCTACACCGTGATCAACGATCGCACCGTGATCGTCGAGCCCCGCACCCGTCGCGTCGTCCAGATCATCCAGTAAACTGCGTCTGGCAGGCTCTATGGCCTGAGATCGAAGCCCGCTCCCGGAAGGGGGCGGGCTTTTCCATGCGGTCGGGGCCCTGCCGGCCGGGCATCGTCGGTCCTCACGCTCGCGGGATGCTCAGTTCATCGGCTTCAGATAGGCATAGCCCTGCTGGACCAGCGCCGCCGCCTCGGCCATGCCGGCCTGGATGATGTCCTCGCGGCGGACGCCGTAGAGGGTCTTGTCGGGGTCCATGTTCTGCCCGGTGATGGTGTTGAGGCAGACCAGGAAGCGCACCCCGTCCTTCTTGAGGCGGTCGATCCTGCTCGCGAGATCGGGATCGTTCCTGGCTCGCCTCAGCAGGTCGAGTCCGTCGCCCTGCAGGAGGATGCGCAGTTCGAGCCATTCGGGTCCGACGGCGGCGACATGGTTGCGCGCCATCTGCAGCAGGTTGCGCCAGCGCCCGGCGGCGAGCACGCCCGCGCCATCGGTGATGTGGTAGAGCGCTTTCTGCGGCTCGTAGGGCTGGAAGGTCATCGTCCGGACATGGGCCGGCGTGGCCTCAGCGGGCGTCCGTGCCGCAAGCTGCCAGCCGTCGAAGGCGAGCATCGCAACGATCGCCGCCAGCACCAGCCCTTTCCCGAAACGCGTCATGCCCAGCTCCGTCACGGTCTCGCTCGGAGACGCAATACTGTCCCGTAGTGAGACGGATCGGCTCGTCGGGGCGTCATCCTGCCCTGGAACTGCGCGAAGCATGCCAGCGCTCGGGAAAACAGTCTCGGCACAGTCGGCTGCGAGCAAACTGATCCGGCCTTCCCGATCCTGACGGCGCTTGCGCCTGAGCCCCCATCCCCCTAATCAGCCCGCGAGGACACGCGACCAAGAAAAGGCTGACCGAGATGGCGACCCACAAGCTCCTGATGCTTCCCGGTGACGGCATCGGCCCCGAGGTGATGAGCCAGGTCGAGACCGTGGTCTCGTGGTTCGGCAGGCAGGGTCTCGCCTCCTTCGAGATCGAGAAGGGCCTTGTCGGCGGCTGCGCCTATGACGCGCACAAGCAGGCGATCTCGGAAGGCGACATGAAGCTGGCTCAGGCCGCCGACGCCGTGCTGTTCGGCGCGGTCGGCGGTCCGAAATGGGCCGACGTGCCCTACCAGCATCGCCCCGAGGCCGGCCTGCTGCGCCTGCGCAAGGATCTCGGCCTGTTCGCCAATTTGCGCCCCGCGATCTGCTATCCGGCGCTGGCCTCGGCCTCCTCGCTCAAGCCCGAGGTCGTCGAAGGCCTCGACATCCTGATCGTGCGCGAACTCACAGGCGGCGTCTATTTCGGCGAGCCCAAGGAGATCGTCACGCTGGAGGACGGCTCCAGGCGCGGCGTCGATACTCAGGTCTACACCACGCCCGAGATCGACCGGATCTGCGCCGTCGCCTTCGAGCTCGCCCGCACGCGGCGCAACAAGGTCTCCTCGGCCGAGAAGCACAACGTCATGAAGACCGGCGTGCTCTGGAAGCAGACCGTCACGGCCCTGCACGCCAAGAGCTACGCCGATGTAGAGCTGGAGCATGTGCTGGCCGACAACTGCGCCATGCAGCTCGTGCGCTGGCCCAAGCAATACGACGTCATCGTTACCGACAACCTGTTCGGCGATATCCTGTCGGACGTGGCCGCCATGCTGACCGGCTCGCTCGGCATGCTGCCCTCGGCCTCGCTCGGCGCGGAAGACCCCACGACCGGCAAGCGCAAGGCGCTGTATGAGCCAGTCCACGGTTCGGCCCCCGACATCGCCGGCAAGGGTCTTGCCAACCCGATTGCGATGATCGGCTCCTTCGCCATGGCGCTGCGCTACTCCTTCGGTGCGATCGAAGCCGCCGACAGGCTGGAAGGCGCGATCGCCGACGTGCTGGGCTCGGGCACGCGGACCAAAGACATCGCCACGCCGGGCGCCAACGCCGTCTCCACCACGGAGATGGGGGCCGCGATCGTCAAGGCGCTGGAGGCGAGGGGGTAGGCAGGCGCCGATCGGCACTGAGGATGGTCCGACTGCCGACTGCCGATTGCCTTCCATCCCTCTCCCCCTCGTGATTTGCGCGTGACGGGCGCGCATGCGCTAGACTTGCCGCGTCTGAAACGGAGCATGTCCGTCCGATGCTGATCAAGAACCGCCCCGGCTGGGAGATGCCCGAAAGCCAGGCCACGCCTGAATCGGTTTATCTGAACCGCCGCAGCCTGCTTGCGGCAGGCGCGGGTGCCATAGCGAGCGCGGCCCTGCCGAGGATCGCGGCGGCGCAAGCGCCCGACCCGACGCTCGATCTCTATCCGGCGAAGAAGAACGAGAGCTTCACGCTCGACAGAGCCGTGACCGACGAGGCGCTGGCGGCGAACTACAACAACTTCTACGAATTCGGCACGTCGAAGGATGTCGTCGCCGCCTCGAAGAAGCTGGTGACGCGGCCCTGGACGGTGACGATCGACGGCATGGTCGAGAAACCGATGGAAATCGGAGTCGATGACCTGATCCGCAGCATGACGCTGGAAGAACGGCTTTACCGATTCCGCTGCGTCGAGAGCTGGTCGATGGCGGTGCCCTGGACCGGCTTCACGGTAAAATCGCTGGTCGAGTTCGCAAAGCCGCTGTCAGCTGCGAAATACATCAAGTTCGAGACCTTCATGAATCCGAAGGTCGCGCCCAGCCAGGCGCAGCGCTGGTATCCCTGGCCCTATACTGAGGGGCTGACCATCGCGGAAGCGACCAACGACCTGCCGCTGATGGTCACCGGCATCTACGGCAAGCCGATCCCGACCCAGCACGGCGCGCCGCTGCGCCTGATCACGCCGTGGAAATACGGCTTCAAATCGGTGAAATCGATCAGCCGGATCTCTTTCGTCGCCGAGCGGCCAAAAACCTTCTGGGAAGGGTTGCAGGCGCAGGAATACGGCTTCTGGGCCAATGTGAACCCGGAGGTGCCGCATCCGCGCTGGAGCCAGGCGAGCGAGCAGGTTCTGGGCACGCGCGAGCGCCGCCCGACGCTGCTGTTCAACGGCTATGCCGAGCAGGTCGCGGGACTCTACAAGGGGCTGGAGGGCGAGCGGCTCTACGTCTGAGCGGCTGCTGCCGCCAGATAACTGCCAGGAATCGGGTTGTTCGCATGCGACCTTCCGGACGATAGTTCGGGCCGCGGCTCGGTTGCCGCCGCCCGGAATGATGCCGGAGGATGTCATGCAGCATTTCTGTCTCTTCGACACCGCGATCGGTGCCTGCGCGCTGGTCTGGCAGGACGATCGCATCATCGGTGCGCAATTGCCCGAGCGCGACGCGGAAACCGCACGGCGGCGGCTGGCAAGGCGTTTTCCCGAGGCGAGCGAGGCCAGGCCGGCCGGCTTCGTCGACGCCGCGATCGCCGATATCGTTGCCCTTCTCGC
>JBKJSB010000268.1:0-9278 GCA_046593015.1 Allobosea sp. | reverse complement strand
CTGCTCCTCGATCGACCGGATCTGCTCCTCGTCGACGAAGACCGAGAGCTCGCCAGCCCGGGAGAAATCGACCTGGGTGGTGAAGAAGGTCGCGCTCGCGATGCGCTTGTCCTTGTTGGCCGCCATATAGGCCAGCGTCACGGCGAGCAGCGTGCCGCCGACGCAGTAGCCGATCGCGGTCACCGATTTTTCCCCCGTCGCCTGTTCGATCGCGTCGAGCGCAGCGAAAATGCCCTCGCGCATGTAGCTCTCGAAATCCTTGGCGGAGTGGCGCTCGTCGGGGTTGGCCCAGGAGACGCAGAACACGGTCAGCCCCTGCGCCACGCACCAGCGGATGAAGCTCTTCTCGGCGTTGAGGTCGAGGATGTAGAATTTGTTGATCCAGGGCGGCACGATCAGGAGAGGGCGCTTCAGCACGTCTTGCGTCGCTGGGGCATACTGGATCAGCTCGATGATCTCGTTGCGGAAGATGACTTTTCCCGGCGTCGTGGCGATATTGACGCCGACCTCGAAGGCCCCCGCGTCGGACTGCCTGATCTTCAGCTCGCCCTTGCCGGCCTCGATGTCCTCGGCCAGCATCTTCATGCCGCGCACCAGGTTTTCGCCGTTCTGCGCAAGCGTCTCGCGCAGCAGCTCGGGATTGGTCGCGACGAAGTTGGACGGCGAGAGCGCGCTCGAGATCTGCTTGACGTAGAAGCGCGCTTTCTCGCGGGTGTGCGGATCGAGATCCTCGGCCTTGTCGACCATGGATTCGGCCCAGCGCGAGCCGATCAGATAGGCCTGCTTGACGAAGTCGAACATCGGGTGGGTCGACCAGTCGGGGTCGGCGAAGCGGGCGTCGCGCTTGTCGGGCTCGGCGACGGGCGCGGCCTCCTCGCCGCCGGCGCGCTTGAGCGTATTGCTCCACAGGCTCAGGAAATCGCTGGTCAGCGCGCCTTGCGCCTCGATGATCTTGCGCGGATCGTTGACCCAGCGCTCGGCGACGCGACTGAGCGTCTTGACCATCTCGCTCGCCTCGTCGGCCGCGCCGGTCTTGGCCTCGCCGCGCTCGACCGGCTTCAGATATGCGGCGGTGACCTTGCCGTACTCCTCGACGAGCCTTGCCATGTTCTGCGAGAACTGGTCGAAATCCGGGCTGGCGAAGCCGTTCGCGGGTTCGTCCGCAGGCGCTGCGGCCTGCTTGCCTTTCGGCTCATGCTCGACTTTCGAGCCCATGGCGCCTCTCCCGTGGCCGTTTCTTCAGGGGGCGTCGACGCGTCCCCATTTTGGTCCCATTAAGGACGTAGCCGATATGAACGACAAAGAGAATTCCGCACGATGCCGGACCGCCCCATGCCTGTCTCAGAGATGCCCGCTTTGCCAAGGCCCGATCCGACGGTTTGGGCGCGGCTGATGCGAGCCCCGCTGCCGGCGGCTCTCGCCGTCGCCGTCGCGCTTGCCGGCTGCAGCTCCGACGGCCCGGTCAAGGGCGTCGCGGAGGTGGCAGGCCTGGCGACGACGGCGCAGGAATCCAAGCCGTTCGTTCGCGAGTCGAGGACTGCCGATCCGGCCTATATCCCGGTCGGCCGCGTCTTTCCCGAAGAGCCGCTCTGTTTCGGCGAGACGCCGCCGCCGCCTTACGTCCCGACTGGAACAGCCGCCAAGTTCGCCCGGCCCGTCGAGCGCAAGGCGACCGATGCGTGCAAGCCGCGCGCGAATTTCAAAAGCATCGAGGCCGAGCTGGAGGCCAAGCGCCTCGCCAATGACGCCGCCAGCACGCAGGCGAAGGCGCTCGGAAGGGCGCTGCCGCCGCCCAAGCCGGCGGTCATCCCGCCGACGAACTGAGCCCGCCTCTGTCGCAAAATCGCCGCACCGACCGATTCTTGCGTTTTTGCCGCTGCCATGACCGAAGATGCGGTGCTAAGCACGCCAGACGCAATGATTTGATTGTCCGGGCCTGCCGCAGGCTCCGACCGGGGACGTAATTCGAGATGGCCGATTTTCACCGCATCAAGCGCCTGCCGCCTTACGTCTTCGAGCAGGTCAACAAGATCAAGGCCGCCGAGCGCGCCAAGGGCGTCGACATCGTCGATCTCGGCATGGGCAATCCCGACCTGCCGGCTCCGAAGCACGTCATCGAGAAGCTGATCGAAACCGCCGGCAAGCCGCGCACCGACCGCTATTCCGCCTCCAAGGGCATCGGCGGCCTGCGCCGCGCCCAGGCCGGCTATTACGAGCGCCGCTTCGGCGTGAAGCTCAATCCCGACACGCAAGTAGTGGCGACGCTCGGCTCCAAGGAGGGCTTCGCCAATATGGCCCAAGCCATCACCGGGCCGGGCGACGTCGTGCTGGTGCCCAATCCGAGCTATCCGATCCACGCCTTCGGCTTCCTGATGGCGGGCGGCGTCATCCGCTCGGTCCCGGCCGAGCCGACGCCGGCGATGTTCCCGGCGCTGGAGCGGGCGATGATGCATTCGGTGCCAAAACCGATCGCGCTCGTCACCTGCTATCCGGCCAATCCGACGGCTTTCACCGCGACGCTGGATTTCTATCGCGACCTCGTCGCCTTCGCCAGGAAGCACGAGCTGATCCTGCTCTCGGACCTCGCCTATGCCGAGGTCTATTTCGACAACAACGAGCCGCCGCCCTCGATGCTGCAGGTCAATGGCGCGATCGACGTCTGCGTCGAGTTCACCTCGATGTCGAAGACCTTTTCCATGGCCGGCTGGCGCATGGGCTTCGCCGTCGGCAATGAGAGGCTGCTGGCCGCGCTGGCGCGGGTGAAGTCCTATCTCGACTACGGCGCCTTCACGCCCATCCAGGTCGCTGCGGCTGCCGCGCTCAACGGCCCCGACGATTGCATCCACGAGATGCGCGGCATCTACCGCAAGCGCCGCGACGCGCTGGTCGAGAGCTTCGGCAAGGCCGGCTGGGACATCCCCGTGCCGCAGGCCTCGATGTTCGCCTGGGCGCCGATCCCGGAGAAATTCCGCCATCTCGGCTCGCTGGAGTTCTCCAAGCTGCTGATCGAGAAGGCCGAGGTCGCGGTCGCGCCGGGCATCGGCTTCGGCGAGCATGGCGACGATTACGTCCGCCTCGCGCTCGTCGAGAACGAGCAGCGCATCCGCCAGGCCGCGCGCAATCTCGGCCGCTTCCTCAAGAGCGCCGACCAGACCCTGCACAACGTCATCCAGATGCCGAAGGCGGGGTGAACGCCCACCATTGCCGTCATCCCGGACAAGCCGCGAAGCGGCGCAGCTCCGGGATCCATCGTAAGGCACGGCAGCGCCCTGTGATGGATCCCGGAGCTCCGCTTCGCTGCGTCCGGGATGACGGCGGTGGGCCGTCTTGAAGTGCGACACTGGACCCCGCCTGCGAAACATGGGAACCCCTTGCGCGTATGCGGGGTTCATCCCGGTACACGTTCGGGGCGCTGGACATGCTTTCCACAGGCCGGTTGATCGGCATCGGCTTTGGCCTGTTCGCGCTGGTCTGCCTCGTCTTTACCTATGACTATTCGCGCGGGCGGCTGCCGCAGACGGCCTCGCCGATGATCTCCGACGTGCTTGCCGCCACGACCTCGCGCGATTGCGGCCGCGACGCGACCGCGATCGTCCAGAGGTATCTGCCGCCCGGGATCGAGCAGGCCGAAGCCGAGCGCATCCTCAATACGGCCGAGATCGTCCCGCCAAAACCCTGGTTCTGGAAGCCGGTCGTCGAGAACGCCACGAGCTGGACCGGCGAGACGCTGGAGGCGTTGCGGACGATCAAAACGACCGCCTTCGGCAACAACCTGCTGCGCATCCACCTGACCTTCGCGGAGGGCAAGCTGCGCCGGCTGGCGGCCGAGGTGGTCTGCCGGTTCGATTGAAAGGCGGCCTGAAGCCGAACTCCCGATCGCGCCCGCAGCGGGGGCGAGGCGGCGTCTCGCTTTACGCCGCCTGGGGCAGGTGCGACGTGAACGTCGCCCGCACGACCGACACTTTCAGACCGCTGGAATCGCTGGTGATGTCGGTCACGGCGCCGAGTTGCTTGACCAGCGCCTGCACGATCGCCGTTCCCAGCCCGCTGCCGCCTTGCGATGTGCCTGCGCGCGCCTTGCCGACGCCGTTATCGGCAACGGTCAGTTTCCAGTCGGCATTGTCGATCTCGTAGGTGACGAGAATCCGCGCATCGGATCGGTCGGGCGGAAACGCATATTTGATCGCGTTGATGACGAGTTCGGTGACGATCAGGCCGATATTCACCGCCTTGTCCGAGCCGATGCTGCCGGCATCGGCGATGACCTTGACCTCGATCGCCTCTCCCTCGCCGATCATCGAACTCGCCAGGCTGCGGCACAGCGTCGAGAGATAAGCGCCGACCTCGACCTGGTCGATGGCCTCGGACGAGTGCAGGTGACGCTGAACCTCCGCCACCGACATCACGCGCTGATGCGCGTCGCGGAGATGCTTGCGGGTTTCTTCCGAGGAGACCGCCCGCGCCTTCATCAGCAGGATGCTCGCGATGATCTGGAGGCTGTTTGCGACGCGATGCTGCATCTCCTGCAGCAGCATCTCCTTCTGGCGCAGAAGCTCCTCGGTCTGGCTGAGCAGCAATGCGCGCTCGCGCTCGATCAGCCGGCGCGCGGTGACATCCGTGAAGGCGAGCAGGATCGTTATATTCGCCCGATCCTCATAGACCACCTCGCGCGCGTTCAGGAGCATCGTCTTGCGTCCGAGATGGGGGAAGTCGTGCTCGACCTCGAAGCCCTCCATCGCCGCGTGCTGCGGAATGATCGTTTCGAGCAGGACGCGCAGGCCGGGAATATCCCACTGGCCATCGCCCAGCGAATAGAGCAGGCGACCATCGGTCTCGGCGGGATCGACCCTGAACGTGCGATAGAACGAGACGCTTGCCGCAAGGACGTGAAAGCGCGCGTCGAGGACGAGAAATGGCTCGGGTATGGTGTTGACGATCGCTTGTGCGAGCGTCTGCGCGTCGCTCAATTTTTTGAATTCGATCATGTGCAGTGCCACGAAACCGATCTGAAACGACTGAACGCTCCAATTTTTGACGCCCTGGGCGACGAGCCGGCATGATTGCATGGCACAGGCTCCATCATCGCATTGAATCTTCACGCGTGGCGGCGGCGGTGCTGCCGGGCGTGCGGCCATCGTCCCGACCGACCCCGCCGTTGACTCCCATCCCGCCTCATGCGACCCCGCGCCTCATGACGATCGCGACCTCCACGCCGCCCAACGCTCCCTTGCGCATCGGCATCGCCGGGCTCGGCACCGTCGGCGCGTCCGTGCTGCGCATCCTGCGCCGCCGCGAGAACGCGCTGGCCGATCGCTGCGGCCGCGCCATCCGCGTCACCGCCGTCTCCGCGCGCGACCGCAACCGTGATCGCGGCGTCGATCTCGGCGGGCTGAGCTGGTTCGACGATCCGGTCGCGCTCGCGGCCTCGCCAGAGATCGACTGCCTGGTCGAGCTGGTCGGCGGTTCGGACGGCCCGGCCAAGGCCGCCGTCGAGGCCGCGCTCTCTGCGGGCAAATCGGTCGTCACGGCCAACAAGGCGCTGCTCGCCCATCATGGCGTCGCGCTGGCCGAACTCGCCGAGGCGAACGGCGTCGCGCTCGCCTTCGAGGCCTCGTCGGCCGGCGGCATCCCGGTGGTCAAGACGCTGCGCGAGGCGCTGGCCGGCAACAACGTCACGCGGCTCTACGGCATCCTCAACGGCACCTGCAATTACATCCTCTCCCGCATGGAGCTGGAGGGGCTGACATTTGAGGCCTGCCTGAAGGATGCCCAGCGCCTGGGCTATGCCGAAGCCGACCCGACCTTCGACGTCGAGGGCTACGACACCGCCCACAAGCTCGCCATCCTGACCAGCCTCGCCTTCGGCACCAAGATCGACTCCGAAGCGATTCATGTCGAAGGCATTTCCTCGATTACGCCGCTCGACCTGAAGATGGCCGACGAGCTCGGCTACCGCATCAAGCTGCTCGGAGTGGCCGAGCGCACCAAGACCGGCATCGAGCAGCGCGTCCATCCGACCATGGTGCCGAAGTCGTCGGCCATCGCGCAGGTGATGGGCGTCACCAACGCTGTGACGATCGACGCCGACGCCGTGCGCGAGATCACGCTGGTCGGCCCCGGCGCCGGCGGCGACCCGACGGCCTCGGCCGTCGTCGCCGACATCGCCGACGTGGCGCGCGGCGTTGCCGGAATGCCCTTCGGCCTGCCTGTCGCCCGCCTCGAGATCGCGGCCCGTGCGCCGATGCAGCGCCATGAGGGCGGCTACTATATCCGACTGGCCGTCGCCGACCGACCCGGCGCGGCGGCCGCGATCGCGACGCGGATGGCGGAGGCCGACATCTCGCTGGAAAGCATTGTCCAGCGCCGCTCGGAAGCCGCAGCGCTACGCGACCCGTCGGGACGCTCCGGCGCGCCGGTCCCGGTCGTGCTGATCACCTACGCCACCAGCGAGGCCGCGATCCGCGCTGCGCTGGAGAAAGTATCGGCCGACGGCCATGTCGCCGAAGCGCCGCAAGTCATTCGCATAGAGCGGGAGTAGGCAGTCGGCAGTGGGCAGTCGGGACGCTCTCTTGCCGACTGCCGACTGCCGACTGCCTACTGCCCAAAAGGAGCTTCCATGTCCGACGATCTCCGCATTTCCTCCTCCCAGATCATCGAGCGCTATCTCTCGATGGAGCTGGTTCGCGTCACCGAGCGCGCCGCCGTCTCGGCTGCCCGCCTGCGCGGCCATGGCAACGAGAAGGCGGCCGACCAGGCGGCGGTGGATGCGATGCGGCGCGAGCTCAACCGCCTGCCGATCGACGGCGAGATCGTCATCGGCGAGGGGGAGCGCGACGAGGCCCCGATGCTGTTCATCGGCGAGAAGGTCGGCACCAGGCAGGGCCCCAAAGTCCACATCGCCGTCGATCCGCTCGAAGGCACGACGCTCTGCGCCAAGGACATGCCCGATTCCATCGCCGTGATGGCGATGGCCGAGGCCGGCAAGCTGCTCCACGCGCCCGACGTCTACATGAACAAGATCGCCTGCGGCCCGGGCTACGCCCATGGCGTGATCGACCTCGACGCCTCGCCGACCGACAACATCCATGCGCTGGCGCGGGCCAAGGGCTGCAAGCCCCATGAGATTTCGACGCTGATCATGGACCGCCCGCGACACGCCAAGCTGATCGAGGAGGTCCGCAAGACCGGCTGCTCGATCCGCCTGATCACCGATGGCGACGTTGCCGGCGTGATCTACTGCACCGAGCCGGAGAAGACCGGCATCGACCTTTATCTCGGCATCGGCGGCGCGCCAGAGGGCATGCTGGCGGCGGCCGCACTGCGCTGCGTCGGCGGCCAGATGCAGGGCCGCCTGATCCTCGACACCGAGGAGAAGCGCAAGCGCGCCTACGGCATGGGCGTCACCGACCCCGACAAGAAATACGACATGTCGGAGATGGCCTCGGGCGACGTCATCGTCTGCGCCACCGGCGTCACCGATGGCGGCATGCTGTCTGGCGTCAAGTTCAAGAAGAACGTCATCCTGACAGAGACGATCGTCTACCGCTCGATCACCGGCACGACGCGGCGCATCTTCGGCGAACACCGCCAGTTCGAGAAGTTCAAGCTGGATTGAGGGGGCTTTTTCCTTCTCCCCTCCGGGGGAGAAGGATTCTACCCCACCGCCTTCGCCGCCGCCCGCCCGGCCGCGCGTCCCGAAAAGATGCACCCTCCCAAGAACGTGCCCTCCAGCGCGCGGTAGCCATGCAGGCCGCCGCCGCCGAAGCCTGCCGCCTCGCCGGCTGCATAGAGCCCCGGCACGGGCTGCCCGCTAGCGTCCAGCACCCGCGACGACAAATCCGTCTCCAGCCCGCCGAGCGACTTCCGCGTCAGGATGTTGAGCCTGACGGCGATCAGCGGGCCATGCGCCGGATCGAGGATGCGGTGCGGTTTGGCCGTGCGGATCAGCCTGTCGCCGAGATAGGCCCGCGCGCCGCGGATCGCGGTCATCTGCAGGTCCTTGCCGAACGGGTTGTCGATCTCGCGGTCGCGCGCCTCGATCTCGGCGCGCAGCAACCCTTCGTCGAGAAGCGGCTCGCCGGCCAGCGCGTTCATCCGCGCGACCAGCGTCGAAAAATCGCGCTCGACGATGAAATCCTCGCCCTTGTCCATGAAGGCCTGCACCGGACCCGGCACGCCGGCCGTGGCGCGCTTGAGCACCTGTCGCCAGCTCTTCCCGGTCAGGTCCGGGTTCTGCTCCGAGCCCGACAACGCAAATTCCTTGGCGATGATGCTCCGGTTCAGCACGAACCAGGAATGGTCGAAGCCGGTAGTCCGCAAATGCGCGAGCGTGCCGAGCGTGTCGAAGCCCGGGAACAGCGGCGCCGGCAGCCGCCGCCCGCGCGCGTCGAACCAGAGCGGCGAGGGGCCGGGCAGGATGCGGATGGCATGGCGCGGCCAGATCGGCGACCAGTTGGCGACGCCCTCCACATAGTGCCACATCCGGTCGCCATTGATCAGCCGCCCGCCGGCGGCTTCCGCCACGCCGAGCATCGCCCCATCGACATGGGCCGGCACGCCCGACAGCATTTTTGTTGGCGGCGCGCCGAGCCGCTGCGGCCAGTTCCGGCGAACAAGGTCATGATCGCCGCCGATGCCGCCCGAGGCGACGATCACGACCTGCGCTTTCAGCGCGAAGGAACCCGTCGCGAGCCGCGAACCCGGCTCCCCGCGTCCCGCGAGACTGTCCTCCAGCACCTCGCCTTCGACGCCGTCGATCGCGCCGGCGCTCTTCGTTAGGCGTGTGACGCGGTGGCGGAAGCGGATTTCGACGAGCCCCGCCTGCGCCGCCGTCACCCGCCGCAGGAACGGCTCCAGCACGCCCGGTCCCGTGCCCCAGGTGACATGGAAGCGCGGCACGGAATTGCCATGGCCGGTGGCCAGGTAGCCGCCGCGCTCGGCCCAGCCGACGACGGGGAACCAGCGCATGCCCTGCTGATGCAGCCAGGCGCGCTTCTCGCCGGCCGCGAAATCGAGATAAGCCTCAGCCCACTCCCTCGGCCAATGGTCCTCCGGCCGGTCGAAGCCGGCCGTGCCCATCCAGTCCTGCAGCGCCAGCTCACGCGAGTCGCGGATCCGCAGCCGCCGTTGCTCGGGACTGTCGACGAGGAAGAGACCGCCGAAGGACCAGAACGCCTGGCCGCCGAGCGATGCCTCCGGCTCCTGATCCACGAGCAGGACTCGCTTGCCGGCGTCGGTCAGCTCGGCTGCTGCGACGAGCCCGGCACGGCCGGCACCGA
>JBKJSB010000261.1:0-9373 GCA_046593015.1 Allobosea sp. | reverse complement strand
GGCGAATATCTCGCCGCGGGAAAATACTCGGCGACCTTCCGCGACGACTATCTCGCACCGATGGGCGCGGCGATCTGGTCGATGCCGCAAGCAAAGCTGCTCGGCTTCCCTGCGGCGAGCTTCATCGCCTTCTTCGAAAACCACCGCCTGCTGCACTGGGACCGGCCGAGCTGGCGCACCGTCACCGGCGGCTCCCGCGTCTATGTCGAGATGCTGACCGCCCCCTTCCGCGACCGCATCAGGCTGAATTGCGCCGTGACCGAAATCCGGCGCGATGCCGATGGCGTGAGCGTCACGGATGCAAGCGGCGCGACGGAGCGCTTCGACCAGGTCGTGCTTGCGGCCCATTCCGACCAGGCGCTCGCCATGCTCGCCGATGCGTCGGACGATGAGCGCGGCGTCCTGAGCAATATCGGCTACCGGCCCAACGATGTCTGGCTGCATCAGGATGAGCGCCTGATGCCGCGCCGCAAGGCGGCCTGGGCCGCCTGGAACGTGCTGGCCGGCGACGATCCGGAAGCCGAGCTGACGCTGACCTACTGGATGAACGCGCTGCAGGGCATCGACAAGGGCAAGCCCGTCTTCGTCACGCTGAATCCGCCCGCGCCGCCGAAGCCGGAACTCACCTTCGGACGCTACACTTACAGCCATCCGCAATACGACCGGGCCGCGATCGCGGCGCAAGCGAAGCTCGCTAGCATTCAGGGCCGCAACCGGGTCTGGTTTGCCGGCGCATGGGCGGGCCATGGCTTCCATGAGGACGGGCTGAAGGCGGGGCTGAACGCTGCCGAAGCGCTCGGCGCGACGATTCCCTGGCGCAGCCCGGCCGCAGCGCTTGCGGAGGCTGCCGAATGATGCGGGCCGGCGACATCGCCGCATGGTTTCCGGCTCCGGAGAGCGCGGTTTCGCTCGTGCCGGGCACGGTGATGCATGCGCGCATGAAGCCTAAGGCCCATCGCTTCAATTATCGTGTCTTCAACCTGCTGGTCGATCTCGACCGACTGGCGGAGGCCGGCCGCGCCAGCCGGCTGTTCCGCATCGAGCCGGGGCTTTCGCTCGCCTCCTTCCGCGAGAGCGACCATGGCGACGGCAGCATGCCGCTGCGCGCTTATGTCGAGCGGCTGCTCGCGCCTGCGGGCGTCGACATCACTGGGGGGCGCGTGCTGCTGCTGTGCTATCCGCGCATCCTCGGCTTCGTCTTCAATCCGATCTCGGTCTACCACTGCTACGACGCAGGCGGCGCGCTCGCGGCCGTGATCTACGAGGTCCGCAACACCTTCGGCGAGATGCACTCCTATGTCGCCCCGGTGCTGCCGGGCGAATTGACCGAGGCAGGCCTCCGGCAGGAGCGCGACAAGCTGTTTTATGTCTCGCCCTTCCTCGACATGCCGCTCCGCTACCATTTCCGCCTGCTGCCGCCGACCGACAAGGTGCAACTCCGTATCCTCGAAACCGATGCGGACGGGCCGATCCTGGCCGCGACCTTCACAGGCACGCGGCAGGATCTCACGAGCGCAGCTTTGCTGAAGGCCTGCGCCGCGATCCCCTTCATGACGCTGAAGGTCGTCGCCGGCATCCACTGGGAAGCGCTGAAGCTCTGGCTCAAGGGCGTGCGGCTGATCAGCCGCCCTGCCCCGCCCGCGCCCGTCAGCTACGCAGCCCCAAACCCGCAATCACCCGCCGCCTGGACGCAACACAGGCCCTTGACCGCTGCCGACAGCAGATGAGAGCCACGATGAACGCCATGATCACCGACCCGACCAAAGCCGGCCCGGCCACGCTGCTGGTCACCACGGCCAACGTCGCGGAGGTCTCGAAGGATCTGTCCTTTGCCACGCGCCAGGCGCTCAAGCTCGCCGCAAGGCTGACGCGCGGCGAATTGACGGTGACGCTGCCCGACGGTCGTGTGCTGCTGTTCCAGGGCACCGAGGCCGGCCCACATGCGCAGATCGAGGTGCATGATTTCGGCTTCGCCTCGCGGCTGGCCGGCGGCGGCGATCTCGGCTTCGCCGAGGCCTATATTCGCCGCGAATGGGACACGCCCGACCTCGCCAAGTTCCTCGAACTCTTCGCCGCGAACTACCCGGTGATCCAGACCCTGCTTGCCGGCAAGCCGCTGGTCCGGCTCTGGCAGATGTTCCAGCATTTCCGCCGCCGCAACACCAAGTCGCAGGCGCGCAAGAACATCCACGCCCATTACGACCTCGGCAACAACTTCTACGGCGCCTGGCTCGACAAGACGATGACCTATTCCTCAGGCATATTTTCGCCCGGCTGCACCGACCTCGCCGCCGCCCAGACCCGCAAATACAAGGCGCTGGCCGATCAGACCGGGATCAGGGCGGGCGACCATGTGCTGGAGATCGGCTGCGGCTGGGGCGGCTTTGCTGAATACGCCGCCCGCGAGATCGGCTGCAAGGTGACCGGGCTCACCATCAGCCAGGAGCAGTTCGACTTCGCGCAGGAGCGCATCCAGAAGGCGGGCCTGTCGGACCGCGTCACCTTCAAGCTGCAGGATTATCGCGACGAAAAAGGCATCTATGACCGGATCGCCTCGATCGAGATGTTCGAGGCCGTCGGCGAGGCCTTCTGGCCGGCCTATTTCGAGCAGCTCCACGACCGGCTCAGGCCCGGCGGCACGGCCGGTCTGCAGGTCATCACCATCCGCGACGAGAGCTTCAAGGTCTATCGCAGCGAGCTCGACTTCATCCGCGCCTACATCTTCCCCGGCGGGATGCTGCCGACGCCCTCCATCATGAAGGGGCTCGGGCAGAGATTCGGCGTGCCGCTGACGCATGAACACATCTTCGGGCTCGACTACGCCAACACCCTGGCGAGCTGGCGCGACCGTTTCCGCGCCGCCTGGCCGCAGCTCGTGCCGATGGGCTTCGACGAGCGCTTCCGGCGGATGTGGGAATACTACCTCGCCTATTGCGAGGCCGGCTTCCGCACCGGCAACATCGACGTCCGCCAGATGGTTTTCGCGAAGGCCTCGTGACGGAGCGCGCCGTCGCGTCGAAGGAGCAGCGCTGGCCGGTGCTGCTGGCCTATGCGCTGCCGGCGTTGCCGCTGGCGGCGCTGAGCCTGCCCTTCTACGTCATGGTGCCGGAGTTCTACGCCCGCGACGTCGGCCTGCCGATCGCGACCGTCGGCTATGTCCTGCTGCTGGTGCGTCTGCTCGACGCGGTGAGCGATCCGTTGGCAGGCTGGCTCGCCGACCGCTACCGACCGGGTTTCGGCCGCCGCCGGCTCTGGGTCGCGGCCTCCGCACCGCTGGTCGCGCTCTCAGCATGGTTCGTGCTCGCTCCGCCGGCCAACGCCACAGCCGCCTATCTCCTGCTCTGGGCGAGCCTGCTCTCGCTCGCCTGGACGGCGGCGCAGGTGCCCTATCAGGCTTGGGGCGCGGAGCTTTCGCGCAGCTACGCCGGGCGCACGCGCGTCGCCGCCTTTCGCGAAAGCGCGACCGTCGTCGGCACGCTGCTGGCGCTGGTGCTGCCCGCCGTGATCCAGAGCCGGGGCGGCGACGCCCGCGCCGGACTGCTGGCGCTGGCGGTGCTGATCGGCCTGGCGCTGCCGGCGTTTGCGCTCGTCGCGGTCTGGCGTACGCCAGAACCCGTCGAACGCTCGCGCGCGGCTCTGCTCTGGCGCGAAGGGCTCGACGGCATCCTCGCCAACCGGCCGTTCCGGCGGCTGCTCGCGGCCTTCTTCATCAACAGCTTCGCCAACGGCCTGCCTGCCACGCTGTTCCTGTTCTTCGTCGCCGAGCGGCTCGGCAACCGCGACGCGGCCGGGCCGCTGCTGGTCTTGTATTTTCTCTGCGGCGTGCTCGGCGTCCCGTTCTGGCTCTGGCTCGCCGGCCGCACCTCAAAACACCGCGCCTGGGCCTGGGGCATGGCGTTGGCCGTGGCCAGTTTCACCGCAGCGATCTTTCTGCAGGAGGGCGACGTCTTCGCCTTCGGCATCGTCTGCGTGCTGACGGGGCTTGCGCTCGGGGCCGACGTGGTCCTGCCGGCATCGATCCAGGCCGACGTCATCGACATCGACACGGCCAACACCGGCGCCGAGCGCGCCGGGCTCTATCTCGGCCTGTGGGCGCTGGCGACCAAGCTCGCCTTCGCCGGCGCGGTCGGCCTCGCTTTTCCGCTGCTGGGCTGGGCGGGTTTCGACCCGGCGGCAGGTACGAAGACCCAGGGCGGCCTTCTGATGCTCGGGCTGCTCTATGCCGGCCTGCCCTGCCTGCTCAAGCTCGGCGCGATCGCGCTGGTCTGGAACTTTCCGCTCGACCGGGCTGCGATGGGCGAGGTCGAGGCGAGGATCGCGGCACGGCGCGCCTGACGGCAGGATCACCTGTCATCGGCGACGATCGCCTTCGCCTCGGCCTTGATCGGCTTGTATTTGAACGAGGCGCAGATGATGACGTTTCGCGATCCTTCAATCCTTCCGCTTGTCCCAACCGGTCGCCTTCGCAATCAGCCAGAAATAGGCCGGATAGGGCAGCAGGTTGATCGCCTTGATGATGAAGGACAAGCGCCGCGGAAAGGTGATCTCGAAGCCGCCGCGTTCGAAGCCATCGACGGCGCGCCGCCCCGCATCGTCCATCGACATCAGGAACGGCATCGGAAAATCGTTCTTGCGCGTCAGCGGCGTGTCGATGAAGCCGGGATTGACCACCTGCAGCCTGATGCCGAGCCTGTCGCAGTCGAATTTCAGCGCCTGGCACATGTGGATCGCGGCGGCTTTCGACGCACCGTAGGCGGCGGCCCTGGGCAATCCGCCATAGCCGGCGGTCGAAGCGTTGACGGCGATCTGGCCGCGCTTGCGCTGCGTCATCCGCTCCAGCACCGCCGCCATTCCCTTGGCGACACCGAGCGTATTGACGGCGAAAGCCTTCTCGAAAGCCTCGACATCCAGCGCACCGGCCCGTGTGTAGGGCGCGACGCCGGCGTTCAGGAAAGCCAGCGCGATCGGCCCGTGGACGGTCTCGATGCCCTCGACCACCTGCTGCATCGAGGCGGTGTCGGTGACATCGCCGGCGTGGGCGACGATCCGGCCGGGCAGGCCCTCGGCACGTCTGGCGATCTCCTCGAGCTGTTCGAGCCGGCGCGCGGTGATCGCTACCGTCCAGCCGCGCCGCGCCAGTTCCAGCGCGACCGCCTCGCCGATGCCGGAGCTCGCGCCCGTAACCCAGGCGACGCCGTTCTGCGGCTGCATGCGTGGCAGTGCCATGGTTGCTCCGGGAGAACCGCCGTCGGATTGCGGCAGTCTAATCTAGGCGCGCAGGCCTGGCTGCGGAAGACGTTGCTAATGACGGAAGACCTTGCGCAGCAGCCGCATGACCGGGCCGGTCAGTTGCAGCGGCGCATCGGTGACGGCAAAGCAGATGCAGTCCTCGTCGGCGTCGGCCACCGGGTGATGGTCCAGTTCGGCATCGGCGATGGCGATGTCGCCCCGGCGATAATGGCCAAGCGGATCTGTGAACCCGCCCTTCAGCAGCAGCGTGACCTCATCACCCTCATGGGTGTGCTGCGGCAGCCGCCGCCCGGCCTTGACCCAATAGAGCACAGCCTCGCCGGCCTCTGTCTCGGCAATGCGATATTCCTTGATCCCGGGCAGCTTGAAGCGCCAGGCGACGTCCTGAGAACCACGGCCGACAAGTCGCTGCAACGGCGCGGGAAACACGCTGTCGGCAAGGCGGGCCGAGGGCATGGCGGCAAGCTCCGTCTCCCCGGTGGACAGGATCGCGTCCAGGATGCGGTCGCGATTCGCAAGCGGCTGCTGGACCGCCTCCGTCAACTCCAGAGCCGCCAGATCCTCCATGGCGGCGACGAAGCGTCGGTTATCCCCCGATAGCGCCAAATGCGAGCCGACCAGCGCATGCAGCGGCGCGTTCAGGCTCCCTGCGGCATAGGACGCCAGAAGGGTGTCGATCGCGCGCGCTTGCGGAGTCTCGACCTGATGCGGGTTCAAGGTGTGTCGTCCTCGTCGGCCGGCCATACGGAACATGGTCTTTTGTTCCGGCACTGGGTCTACGCAGCGGGGTTTCGTCTGGATCAAAATTGCGCGAGGCCGCTCGGGGCTTCAAGCCCCGCATCGCCGCCTCTCGCCGCTCATGGCGGAAGCGCGCGCAGGCTGTGGCGCGCCGGCCACGATCCGTGCAATCTCCAGGCTGAAGGCGACCGATAGTCCAGCCGTACCTGATGCCCCTCGATTGCACGAGAACAATGCCGATGCCGACACAACTGCTGTTCCGCGACGACGCCTATCTGCGAGAGACCGCCGCGACCATCGAGGCCGTGACGGAGCGCGGCGCACTCGTACTCGACCGGACGGTGTTCTACGCCACCGGCGGCGGCCAGCCCGGCGACGCCGGATGCATCGTCACGGCGGATGGACGCGAGATCGGAATCGGCATCGCAATCTACGACCCCGAGGACAAGAGCCGCGTTCTGCACGTGCCGCTCGAAGGCCAGGCCCTGCCTGAAGCTGGCGAGACGGTCACGCTGCGCCTCGACTGGGAAAAGCGCCTCAAACGCATGCGCATCCACACCGCGCTGCATCTTCTCAGCGTCGTGCTGTCCTATCCCGTCACCGGCGGCGCGATCGGCGATGGCGACGGCCGGCTCGATTTCGACATTCCCGAAGGCGGGCTCGACAAGAGCGAGATCGCGGACGCGCTGAACGCGCTCGCGGCCAGCAACGCCGAGGTGACCGAGCGCTGGATCACCGACGCCGAACTCGACGCCAATCCCGGCCTCGTCAAGACGATGCGGGTCGCCCCGCCGCGCGGCTCCGGCCGCGTCCGGCTGGTGGCGATCGGCGAGATCGACCTGCAGCCCTGCGGCGGCACGCATGTCAGGAACACGTCCGAGATCGGCCTTGTCGCGGTCACCGATATCGAGAAGAAGGGCAAGCAGAACCGGCGCGTCCGGATCGCGCTCGCCTGAGACGCCATCTAACCGCCGCCAGAGCGGTCCCATCACCGAGGAAACAGCCTGATGCCCAAGGACACCGTCTTCGTCTCGACTGACTGGCTCAGCGAGCGCCTGAACGCGCCCGATGTCGTGGTCGTCGACGGCTCCTGGTATCTGCCGGTTCACGGCAAGGATCCTCATGCCGAATACGCAGCCCGCCGCATCCCCGGCGCGGTGCATTTCGACATCGACACGGTCAAGGATGCGAATTCCAACCTGCCGCACATGCTGCCGCGTCCCGAGATCTTCGCGGCGGCCGTCGGCGCGATGGGCATCGGCGACGGCATGCGCATCGTGGTTTATGACGGGCTGGGACTGTTCTCGGCCCCGCGCGTGCGCTGGACGTTTCGGACCTTTGGCGCGCGCGATGTCGTGATCCTGGAAGGCGGCTTCCCGAAATGGCAGGCCGAAGGTCGCGCCATCGAGGAGGGCCCGCCCCGCGCCCGCGCCGCCCGAACCTTCACGGCAAGGCTCGATCATTCGGCCGTCGCCGACGCCGACGATGTCGCGAAGGCGCTGGCTGGCGGCTCCGTGCAGGTCGTCGATGCGCGCCCGGCCGACCGCTTTCGCGGCGAGGCGCCCGAGCCCCGCGCCGGCGTGCGCTCGGGCCATATTCCCGGCTCGCTCAACCTGCCCTTCCCCGCGATCATGCAGGATGGCCAGCTCAAGTCGCCCGAGGCGATCGCCGCCGCCTTCAGGGAAGCCGGCGTCGATCTCGACCGGCCGATGATCACGAGTTGCGGCTCGGGCGTGTCGGCGGCGATCCTGTCGGCCGCGCTGGAGACGATCGGCAAGCCCCCGCGCGCGATCTATGACGGCTCCTGGGCCGAATGGGGCACGAGTGACAGGCCGCTGGCGACGGGGCCGGCGAAGACGGGGTGAAGCGCCATGGCCGACCACGACCACACCCATCCCCATGACCACGACCACGAACCGCGCTGGAAGCATGACGGCGTCCGCGTCGTTACCGGCGACAAGCTCGATCCCAACACCGCGCAGACGCCGGGCATGTTCCGGCAGGCGGCGATCAACCACGCCCGCGTCGGCGCGCAGAAGATCTGGGCCGGCACGGTCTCGATTGAAGCCAACGCCAGGACCGGCGTGCATCACCATGGCGAGCTCGAGAGCGTGATCTATGTGGTGCGCGGCAAGGCCCGCATGCGCTGGGGCGAGAAGCTTGAATTCGTTGCGGAAGCCGGGCCGGGCGATTTCATCTATGTGCCGCCCTTCGTGCCGCATCAGGAGATCAATGCGAGCCCGCACGAGCCGCTGGAATGCGTGCTGGTGCGCTCCGACAACGAGGCGGTGGTGGTCAACATCACCGATGTCGATCCCGTCGAGAAGCCGGAAGCCGTCTACTGGGTCGATCCGATCCACAAGCATCCCTGACGGGGATGGTCCACCCTGAGCCCTCATCCTGAGGAGCAGCCGAAGGCTGCGTCTCGAAGGATGCTCCAGATGTTTCCGGCACCTGCTGGACCATCCTTCGAGACGCCGCTACGCGGCTCCTCAGGATGAGGGTTGAGATAGCGATGACGCGGCGTCTCCTGCCATCGGCCATGCGTCCGGCAACTGGACGCGGCCGCCCGGCACGGCTCATATATCGCGACCTCCGCAGGACCCAAGATATTCCCCAGGATCCAGGCCATCATGGACAATCGCAACGACCTCTGGCGCCATGTCGACGCCAGCAAGCAGCGCTTCATCGAACTCAGCGACCGCGTGTGGGCCATGCCCGAGGTCTGCTACACCGAAGAGCGCTCCTGCGCGCAGCATGTCGCCGAACTCGAGCACCAGGGCTTCAGGATCACCCGGAACGTCGCCGACATCCCCACCGCCGTGATCGGCGAAGCGGGCGAAGGTGGGCCGGTGATCGCGTTCTTGGGCGAATACGACGCCCTGCCGGGTCTTTCGCAGGAGGCCGGCAAATCCGAGCATGCGCCGGTCGAGACCGGCGGCCACGGCCATGGCTGCGGCCATAACCTGCTCGGCTCGGCCGCCTTGCTAGCTGCGACCGCGATGAAGGACTGGCTCGCCGAGAACAAGATTCCGGGGCGCGTACGCTATTACGGCTGCCCGGCCGAGGAAGGCGGAGCCGCGAAGGCCTTCATGGTCCGCGCCGGCGCCTTCGACGACGCCGATGTCGCGATCTCCTGGCACCCGTCGAGCTTCTGGGAGGTGACGCCGCCGCTCTCGCTCGCCAACACGCGTGCGGATTTCATCTTCACCGGCCGCGCGGCGCACGCCGCCGCCTCGCCCGAACTGGGCCGCAGCGCGCTCGACGCCGTCGAACTGATGACCGTCGGCGTCAACTACATGCGCGAGCACATGCCCAGCGACGCGCGCGTCCATTACGCTGTGCTCGACACCGGCGGCATCGCTCCCAATGTCGTGCAGGCCCA
>JBKJSB010000256.1:0-5101 GCA_046593015.1 Allobosea sp. | reverse complement strand
AACAGTTCCAAACCCCGCGCGGTCTCCCCAACCGCTGGTCTCAGCCTGGCATGCGAGAGGCGTTCATCGAACTGGTCGAAAACGCCATCGTGCCGATGCTGCGGCGCGTCGAGAATTTCGATGACATGTTCACGATAGATACAAAGTTTCGCTCCGCGATTCTTGATGGCTGGCTGCAGTACGAACCTTACCAGATGCATTTCCTCGCCGCGAACGGGCGCTTCGAGGACGCGATCGCGATCTACGAGTCGATCAAGGACTGGGACCGCTCTCCCGAGAACCCGCGACGACGCGCCTACGCCTTCGTCACGGACGATCTCGCTCCGCTGCTGCTGGCGAACGACAAGCCCGGCGTCGCAGCGTTGCTGCATCGTTGGGAGCAGGCCTCGATCCAGCGCAACGGGCTGGAGGCGATCTACGAACCGACGCCCTTCCCGCTGGAGCTCCAGCCGTCCTAAAGCCGAACGGTTTTCGTTCCCGCTTCACCGCGCGCGCCGCCGCACCCCTTGATCCCACCATCTCAGCGCCCCACAACAACGCTCCTGTCCGCTCGCTCCCGGCTCCCAGCATGCTCCTCCGCCCCGACACGCTGGCGATGACCGCCGTTCTCGCCATGCTGACGGCGCTCGGCCCGCTTTCGACCGATTTCTACCTGCCCTCCCTGCCCGAGATTGCGCGCGTCATGGACAGCAACGTCGCCGGCGCGCAGGCGACGCTCTCGGTCTTTTTGTTCGGCTTCGCCGCCGGGCAGATCGTCTGGGGGCCGATCTCCGACCGGGTCGGCCGCCGGCCGGTGCTGCTGATCGGCCTCGGCCTTTTCATCGCAGCCACTCTTGCCTGCGCGTTTTCGCCCTCGATCGGCGCGCTGACGGCCGCCCGCGCCTTGCAGGCCTTTGGCGCATCGGGGCCGATCGTGCTTGGTCGCGCCATGGTGCGCGACCTGTATGAGGGGCCGCGCGCCGGGCGCGAACTCGCCCGGATGGGCATGATCATGGGGCTGGTGCCGGCCATCGCCCCGGTGCTCGGCGGCGTGCTGCAGGACGCGTTCGGCTGGCGCTCGACCTTTTTCGCCTCGCTGATCTTCGCGCTGGCGCTGGTCGCCGTGATCCTGACGGTGATGCCCGAGACGCTGCGCGCGCGCTCAGCCCAGCCGCTCTCGTTCCTGTCGATCTTCCGGGGTTTCGGCGTGCTGCTGCAAAGCCGCGCCTTCCGGGTTTATGTCTGCCTGACGGGGATGGCCTATGCCGGGCTCTTCGCTTTCATCTCAGGCTCGTCCTTTGTGCTGATCGGCATTCATGGGCTCTCGCCGGTCGCTTACGGAATGTCCTTCAGCTTCGGTGTGCTCGGCTTCATCGCGGGCACGATCATCGCGCAGCGTCTGGTCGGGCGGCGGGGCATGGACGGCGTGATCGGGATCGGCGTCGCCTGTCTCGCCGGCGGCGGGCTCGTCATGCTGGCCTGTGTCGCGACGGGCTTTGGCGGCCATCTCGGCGTCACTGTGCCGATGGCGCTCTATGCCTGCGGCGTCGGGCTGACCATGCCGCAGGCGCAAGCCTCGGCGATGATGCCGTTCCCCGAGCGTGCGGGGGCGGCCTCCTCCCTCAACGGGCTGTGCCAGATGCTGCTCTCGGCCTGCGTCGGGCTTCTGGTCGGCGCGCTGTTGGGGACTTCCGCCCTGCCGATGCCGCTGGTGATGTCGGCGCTCGGCGTCGCGGCCTTCGCGATCTTCCATCTGAGCGCCGGCATCCGCGCGGCGAAAGCGTAAAGACTATCCGCCGAACAGCCGCTCGAGCAGGTTCTTCTCCTGCGGCGGGGGCGGGACCCAGGCGCGGTCGCTGTCGGCGGTCTGCGTGTTGGCGGGCGGGCGGGCGCTCGCCACCGGCGCGCCATTGTCGAAGATCGAGCGCGGGCCGCTGCGCCAGAGCCCGCCCGGCAGCGGCGCAGGCTGCGCGCCGACATGGGCCGCCCTCATGTACTTGCCCCAGATATCGGCCGGCAGGCCGCTGCCGAAGACGCGCTTCATCTGGCTGTTGTCGTCATTGCCGAGCCAGACGGCCGTGACCAGCCGCGCCGTGAAGCCGACGAACCAGGCGTCGCGGAAATCCTGCGTCGTGCCCGATTTGCCGCCCACCTCCCAGCCCGGGAGATTGACCTTGCTGCCGGTGCCGCTGGTCATGACCTCGTGGAACATGGCGTTCATCATCGAGAGCGTCTGCGGCTGAACGACCGCGCCGAAGCCCGAGCCCTTGCGGGCATAGATCACCTTGCCAGCGGTCGATTTCACCTCGCGAATGACATAGGGCAGCACGCCCTGGCCGCCATTGGCGAAGGTGGCGTAGGCGGTGGTGAGCTCGACGGCTGTGACCTCCGAGGTGCCCAGCGCCAGCGAGGGGTTGGCCTGCAGCGCCGACGAGATGCCGAGCCGCTGGGCGGTGCGCACGCTCTCGCGCGGCGTCACTTCCTGGTTGAGCTTGACCGCGATCGTGTTCAGCGAATGCGCGAAGGCGGTCTGCAGCGTCACCGGGCCGCGATAGGTCCGCGAATTGTTCTCCGGCGTCCAGCCCTTGATGGTGACGGGCGAATCGTCGCGGATCGTGTCGGGCGTCAGGCCCTGCTCCAGCGCCGCGAGATAGACGAAGGGCTTGAAGGCCGAGCCCGGCTGGCGTTTGGCGGCGGTGGCGCGATTGAACTGGCTCTTGGTGTAGTCGCGGCCGCCGATCAGCGCGCGCAAAGCCCCGTCCGGCGCCATCGAGACGACCGCGCCCTGGCCTGCGTTGAGCTTGGATCCTTGAGCGGCCAGCGCGTCGACGAGGGTCGTCTCGGCCAGCGCCTGCAGCTTGGGGTCGATCGTCGTCAGCACGGTGACGTCGCCTTCGACCGCGCCGATGAAATCATCGAGCACGTCCATGACGTAGTCGGCGGCGTAGTTGACCGAGCCCGCGCCGATGCGCTCGGCGGCTTCCGCCGGCGCGACCAGCGCGGTCTTGGCCGAGGCCTGCGAGACGAAACCCTGCTCGGCCATCGCCGCGATCACAAGCTGAGCGCGCTTCTCCGCCGCTTCAGGATTGCGGTTGGGCGCGAGGCGCGAGGGCGCCTGCACGAGGCCGGCCAGCATGGCGGCTTCGGCGATGGTCACCGAGCGGGCCGATTTGTTGAAATAGCGCTGGGCGGCGGCCTCGACACCATAGGCGCCCGAGCCGAAATAGACCCGGTTGAGATAGAGTTCGAGGATCTGGTCCTTGGAATAGGTCCGCTCCAGCCACAGCGCCAGGATCGCCTCCTGGATTTTCCGCGCCGCCGTGCGTTCCTGGGTCAGGAACAGGTTCTTGGCGAGCTGCTGGGTCAGCGTCGAGCCGCCCTGGACGCCGCCGCTGCGGCGCAGATTGTTGACCATGGCGCGGGTCAGGCCGACCGGGTCGATGCCGAAATGCTGGTAGAAGCGCCGATCCTCGATCGCCACGAACGCCTTGGGCAGATAGGGCGGCACCTCGCCGATGGTGATGGTCCGACCGCCCGTCTCGCCACGGTTGGCGAGCAGCGTGCCGTCGGCGGCCAGGATCGCGATGTTGGGCGGGCGCTTGGGCACGGTGAGCTGGTTGATCGGCGGCAGTTGGGCGGCGTGATAAGCGACGAGCCCGCCGAGCCCGATCGCGCACCAGAGGCCGAGCACCATCGTCCAGTAGAACAGCCCGCCGAGCAGCGATCGGCCCTTGCGGCCGCGTTTGCGCCCGCCGCCGCCAGAACCGCCACGCTTGTCGCGGCGGGGCGGATCGCGGCGCTCGTCCTGGCGGGACGGCGCGCGATAGCCGCGCCCCGGCCGGTCCTCGGCGGACAGGCGAAAGTCGCCGTCGTCGCGGCTTTCGCCACGCGCCCGCTCGAAGGACGGCTCGCGCCGCTCACCGCGTCTTGCCCGGTCGTTCATTCTGTCCCGTTCGAGCCCCGTCGCCGTTTTGCCCGGCAAACTCGCCTGGACGTCAGACAGGAGTGAAACATGGCGCTTTTAAGGGGCGGTTAAGCGTCAAGACGCGATCGGCCGGCGAGCAGGCGAAATGTTGCGCCGCTGCAAATGCGATTTGTCGGCCCGCTCATGTTGCAGCGCACGCAAGATTGCGCCTATGACTTTAGGATAATCCATCTGGGGGGCCGCTCGGCCCTCCCTGACGTCAAAGACAGCACAAGAAGAGAGCCATCACACTCATGTTCGACTCGTTGAGCCGTTATTCGCCGCAGATGCTCGCCGTCTTGCGCATCACCACAGCCCTGACATTCATCTCCCACGGCACGCAGAAGCTGCTCGGCTTTCCCGTGCCGCCATCATGGGGCATGCCGGCCGCTCTTTCGCTGCCGTGGATCGCGGGCGTTCTCGAGATCGTCGGCGGCGCGATGGTCCTGATCGGCTTTCTGACGCGCCCGACCGCATTCATCCTGTCGGGGCTAATGGCCGTCGCCTACTGGATGTCCCACGGCTCGAAGGGCTTCTACCCGCTGCTGAACGGCGGCGAGGCCGCCTACCTGTTCTGCTTCGTCTTCCTGTACATCGCCTTCGCCGGCCCCGGCGCTTTCGCGGTCGACAAGAAGCTCTGAGCTGCTTCCGGTTCTAGACGCCGACATGAAAAGGCCCGCCTCCTCACGGAAGCGGGCCTTTTCGTCATGGGGTTCGGAGCGCGTCAGACTGCGCCGGCGATCCAGCGCGAGAGATCGCTCTTGGGGGCCGCGCCGACCTTCTGCGAGGCCAGCTTCCCGTCCTTGAACAGCATCAGGGTCGGGATCGAGCGGATACCGAACTGGGCCGGGATCGCCTGATTCTCATCGACATTCATCTTCACGATCTTGACCTTGCCGCCCATCTCGTCGGCGATCTCCTCAAGCGCCGGACCGATCATACGGCAGGGGCCGCACCATTCGGCCCAGAAATCGACCACGACGGGCTCCACCGATTTGAGGACGTCGGCCTCGAAGCTCGCATCCGTCACCTTGCTCGTCGCCATGGCATTGTCGCCTTTTCAGAAAATGGAGGTGGCGACCGCGTCGCCTTCGCTCCAGAAGCTATGAACGCCGATGGCGGGGGTCAAGGCGCGGAACCAGCACATCCGTGCACGGC
>JBKJSB010000004.1:0-8754 GCA_046593015.1 Allobosea sp. | reverse complement strand
TCGATCGTGCAGAAGGGATAGTTGGCCGCCTGCGCGGCCGCGGTCTGCGTCAGCGCGTTGAACAGGGTCGACTTGCCGACATTCGGCAGGCCGACGATACCGCATTTGAAACCCATGGTGGTCTTTCAGTTCATTCGAAGCAGATCCGCCGGCTTGTGGCGGAACGGGTTGAGGATCGTGATGTGGCGAAACCTGACGCCGTCGCTCATATCCTCGCTGAGGAAATAACGACAGCCCCTGAGGCTGGCGGCAGCGAGAAGCAGGCAGTCGAACCACTGGTAGCCGAGGCTCCCTCGGACGTCCCAGGCAAGCGCTACGTCCTGCTCGGTCAGGGCAGAATCGCCGTAGCGCTTCATCGCCTCGACCTCGCGGCGGATGCTTTCAGCCGGCCGTGTCGGATCGTTGCGGAGGAGCCATCGCGCGAGCTCGTTCATCACCTGCAGATTGATCGTCAAACGCCGTTCGAAAGCCAGCGCATCGAGCCACGCCACTGCCTCGGCGCGCTTCGCCGCAGCCTTTGCGTCTCGCGCATAGATCAGAACATTGGTATCGACAAAGACCTTAGCGGTCATAGATCTGGTCGCGTGTCGGCGCGTTGCCGTTTTCGTCGGTCAGATCGAGCAAAGGTCCCGACAGGTAGATGGCCAGTCCCGCACGTGGATCGTCCGGCGGCAGCACATTTGCCTCAGCCAGGTCGCTCATGAACCGAGACACGCTTTTGCCAGCTTTGGCGGCCTCGACCCGAACCTTCGTCAGTGTCTGCTCGGACATGGTGATGGTTACGTTCTTCATGACGGCACCTCCGGCACGAATATCGTGTTCCCGTGTTTTCGTGTCAATCATCCGGCACCTGCCCTAATCGCTTCACCGCGCCGTGCCCACGCGCCTCCATGAAGAGATGCACCCTGTTCTGGAAGCCGGCATCGTCGTGGGCGGCCAGCAGCGCGGCGTTGTCGGCGCAGGCGGTACAGAGGTCCTCGACCCAATCCTGCTCGGCCTTGCCGAAATCGTTCAGCACATAGGCATGGACGAGTTCCTTCAAGCCGGGATGGCCGATGCCCATGCGGACGCGGCGGTAGTCGTTGCCGATCGAGGCCGTTGTCGAGCGCAGGCCGTTATGGCCGGCATTGCCGCCGCCGAGCTTGACCCTGAGCTTGGCCGGCGCGAGGTCTAGCTCGTCATGAAAGACAATCACATCGGCGGGCTCGACCTTGAAGAAGCGCGCCGCCTCGCCGATCGCGCGGCCCGACTCGTTCATATAGGTCTGAGGCTTGAGGAGGATCACCTTCTCGTTGCCGATCGTCGCCTCGCAGGCCTCGGCCTGGAAGCGCTGCCGCCAGGGCGAGGCCCGGTGGGTGCGTGCGATCGTCTCGGCCGCCATGAAGCCGATATTGTGGCGGTTGCGGGCATAGCGCGAGCCCGGATTGCCGAGGCCGGCGAAGATCAGCATGCAAAGGTCGACATCTGGGGTTCCGGATAGCAAAACGGCCGGGGAACCCGGCCGTCTCGTCTTGTCGCAGGTCCGAGGCCGATCAGGCCTTCGGCTTGGCCTCGGCTGCGGGAGCCGGTGCGGCTTCGGCGCCCTCGGCCGGCTCATCGACCTCTTCGGCCATCGGCGGCACGATGCTGACGATGGTGGCGTCGGCGCCGATGGTCAGCTTGGCGCCCTTGGGCAGCTTGATCACGCTGGCATCAACCGAATCGCCGATCTCGAGGCCGGCGACCGACACCTCGAAGGCGTCCGGGATATTCTCAGGCTCGACGGTGATCTCGAGCGAATGCTCGACGATCTGGACCGAGCCGCCGTTCTTCACGCCTGGGCTGGCGTCCTGGCCGACGACGTGGATCGGGATATCGACCGTGACGGTCTGACCCTTGGCCACGCGCAGGAAATCGACATGGATCGGGAAATCCTTGACCGGGTCGAGCTGGTAGTCGCGCGGGATGACCCGCTGCTTCTTGCCGCCGACGCTGATTTCGAACAGCGTGGTCAGGAAATGGCCGCCATAGATCAGCAGGCGGGTCTTGTTGGCGTCGAGCGCGATCGCTTCGGGAGCGGCGCCCCCGCCATAGATCACGGCGGGTGTAAGGCCTTGACGACGAACTGCACGGGCGGCCCCCTTGCCGACCTGTGCGCGCGCCGAAGCCTCGATTTGCTTCACGGCGGTCATGGTATGTCCTTGCTTCAAATGACAAAGCCGCCAGCAGGCGGCCGTTTGCGTTCAGCGCCCTTGCCTCCAAGGGTGTCAGTCGGGCGCTGGCAGGCTCATAGGGGAAAAGAGCGGGGAGGACAAGGACAGCCTTGATGGAATCCGTTCGATAGTCGATGCTGGCCGATACTGAAAACGTCTATACGTTGTCATGATAAGAGGGAACGTCGGCCATGCCCAAGGAAGCCGTTTTCACGATGAAGCTGGAGCCCGCATTGCGCGATGCCTTCATGGCGGAGGCGCAGGCGAGCGATCGGCCTGCGTCGCAGGTCGTGCGCGAACTGATGCGCGAATTCGTCAAGACACGGCAAGCGGCCCGGGAGTATGAGGCCTTCCTGCACGACAAGGTCACCAGAGCGCGCGTTTCGGTCGCGGCCGGCCGTGGCCGTTCGCAGGAAGAAGTCGAGACCGACTTCGCCGCCCGCCGTGCCAAGGCCTTGGCCGATGAGTGAGAGTGATCTGGACGCCCGAGGCGGAGCGCGATCGCGAGGCGATCTGGGCGTTCGTCGCGGCGGAGAGCCCCGCGTCGGCCGCGCGCATGGACATGCTTTCGGCAGGGCCGCCATGCGGCTGGCCGAATTTCCGCGATCTGGGGTGGATGGGCTAGTCGCAGGCACGCGGAAGCTGATTCCGCATTCGAGCTATCGCCTTGTCTACGAAGTCAGGGCGCAAACCGTGTGGATACTCGCGCTGGTCCATACCGCTCGGCAGTGGCCACCGGTGGCGGAGTGAGGGCGGAAGCTCAAGCCGCCGCCAGTCCGAGCCGCTCGTCTCTGCGGCGCAGCCAGTGCATCAGCGGCAGCGCCAGCCCCACCATCCAGGCCTTGCCGATGATCTGGCCGGAAAGATAGTCGAGGCTGCCGAAGGCGAGCCAGAGGAACACGACCGAGTCGATCACGAGGCCGACGACGCTCGACGCCATCACGGCCGTGACGAAGCGGCGCTTCTGCAACGGGGTGTAGACGGCGAAATCCGCCAGTTCCGAGAGCAGGAAGGCGGCGACCGACGCGATGACGATCGCCGGCGGGGCGAGGAAGCCCGAGATCGCAGCGCCTGCCAGGATCGCCAGCAGCGCAACCTTCGCGCCGAGCCTGCGCTGGACGATGTCGCGCAGCACGAGCGCGAGGCCGATCATCAGCACGCCGCTGGGGGCCTTGATCCCCGGCCAGACCGGCACGAGGCAGGGTCCGCCCGGCACGCAGACCGTGCCGGCATTGCCGATCAGCCAGTTCGCAGCGGGGATGGTCAGGGCGAAGAGGGCAAGCGCGACGAACCCTTCGGTGCGGCGCTGCTGGTCGGTGGTCATAGGTCGGGTCCGGTGTCGTCTGGTGAGATGAGAAAGGCGGCGTGGCCTTTCGCACGCAGCTCGCAGGCCGGGCAATGGCCGCAACCGTAACCCCAGCCATGCCGCATCGTCCTGTCGCCGAGATAGCAGCTATGGCTGTCCTCGATCACGAGATCGAGCAGAGGCTCACCGCCCAGCGCTTTGGCGAGCGCAAAGGTCTGAGCCTTGTCGCGCCACATCAGCGGCGTGTGCAGCACGAGCCGGCGGTCGAGCCCCAGGCCCAGCGCCACCTGCATCGCCTTGATCGTGTCGTCCCGGCAGTCGGGATAGCCGGAATAATCGGTCTCGCAGACGCCGAGAACGATGTGTCTGCAACCGCGGCGATAGGCGATGGCGGCGGCGAAGCTCAGGAAAATGAGATTGCGGCCGGGCACGAAGGTCGTCGGCAAGCCGGATTCGCTGAAAGCGATTTCGCTGTCGCGGGTCAGCGCCGTCTCGGAGATTGCGCCGAGCGCGCTCAGATCGACCAGATGGTCGGGGCCGAGACGAGGGGCATAGCGGGAGGATAGGGCAGGGAGCCTGCCGCGGATGGTCAACCTGCAGTCGAGTTCGACGCGGTGGCGCTGGCCATAGTCGAAGCCGACGGTCTCGACCGCCTCGAAGCGCTCCAGCGCCCAGGCCAGAGCGACGGTGGAATCCTGGCCGCCGGAGAACAGGACGAGGGCGCGGCTGTCGCTCACGCCGCTATCAATCGAACAGGCTGGAGACGCTCGATTCGCTGGCCGTGCGCTCGATCGCCTCGCCCAGCAACTGCGCGATCGAGATGACGCGGATGTTGCGCGCGACCTTCACCGCCTCGGTCGGCATGATCGAATCGGTGATCACCAGCTCCTTGAGCTTGGAGTTGGCGATGCGAGCCACGGCGCCGCCCGAGAGCACGCCATGGGTGATGTAGGCGTAGACCTCCTTGGCGCCCTGATCGAGCAGCGCCTCGGCCGCGTTCACCAGCGTTCCGCCCGAATCGACGATGTCGTCGAGCAGGATGCAGGAGCGGCCCTCGACCGAGCCGATGATGTTCATCACCTCGGATTCGCCTGGCCGGTCGCGGCGCTTGTCGACGATGGCGAGCTGGGCGTCGATGCGCTTGGCCAGCGCGCGCGCGCGGACCACGCCGCCGACGTCGGGCGAGACGACCATGGCGTTCTTCCAGTCCAGCCGTTCCTTGATGTCGCGCGACATCAGCGGCGCACCGAACAGGTTGTCGGTCGGGATGTCGAAGAAGCCCTGGATCTGGCCGGCATGCAGGTCCAGCGTCAGCACGCGGTCGATGCCGGCATGGGTGATCATGTTTGCGACGAGCTTGGCCGAGATCGGCGTGCGGCCCGACGCGCGCCGGTCCTGCCTGGCATAGCCGAAATAGGGGATCACCGCCGTGATGCGCTTGGCCGAGGAGCGGCGCGCGGCGTCGGTGATGATCAGCAGTTCCATCAGATGGTCGTTGGTCGGGAACGAGGTCGACTGGATGATGAAGACATCCTGTCCGCGCACGTTCTCCTGAAGCTCGACGAAGACCTCCATGTCGGCGAAGCGCCGGACGGATGCCTTGGCGAGCGGAATGTCGAGATGGGCGCAGATCGCTTCGGCGAGCGGCCGGTTCGAGTTGCCGGCGACGACTTTGATCGAAGAGGGCATGCCTGGGCGCACCATTTGGGTCTGGCGGGGCAGGAACCGGACGACCCGGCTCAATTCGAACGGCTCTTAACAGTGCGATGACGGCGAGTCGACCGCTGCACTGCAACAGCGCGAGTCAAATTCCAGCTATCCTCAATGCGTTTGCGTAAGCCCTTGCAGCATCGGCGCGCATGGCGGTCAGCGCGCGGCCGCCGTCTTCGCGCCTGCGGTCTTGGCTTTCTCGCCGGGCTTGAGCGTCTCGACGGCCGGCGTCGTCACCAGAAAGCCGGCGATCGCGTCCATCGATTCCGAGGCCGCCTTGGCGACGATGGTCTGGTCGATGCCGGCCCAGGGGTCGGAGCCGCTGCCGCGACGGCCGAGGCTCTCGCCCTGGACGCGCTGGGCGCGCTTCTTGGATTCGTCATAGACGTCCCAGACGAAGGCGAGCGCGGTCTGGCCGTCCTCGGTCGGCTGGGCGGTCAGGTAGCCGCGCACCCGGAAACGGGCGGGCTTGTCGCCGGGCACGATCTCCATCCGGCGCTCGGCCGCAGCCTCGCCGAGCAGGCCGGCAAAGCGCGTCGTCACGGCATCGGGCGCGCCAGTGATGCTCTGCACCGAGACGGGAACGCCGGGCGCATCGACGCGCGGGCGTTGGGCTGTGGTGGTTTCCTGACAGCCTGCGAGCGCAAGCGCGGCTACCGGCCCCAGGACGAGGCCGTTCAAAAACTTCGTCATGACGCGTCCCGCCTGTTTTTTGGTACGGGTTTATAGTCCCTGCGACGGCCCTTTTAGGCTCAACGGACGGCAAGGTCCAGATCGGGCAGGTTTACGGGCTCGGCAGCGCCTTGCCTGACCAGATAGGTCCGGCCGAGGCACATCGCGGTTTCGCTTTCGGAGTCCATCAGGATCATGTGGGCGAACATCACCATGCCGGCCTCCAGCGGCCAGTCATTGGCCTCGTAGAACATCGGCCAGTCCATCCAGGAGGGCGTGAACTTGGCGCCGAGCGAATAGCCGCAGGCGTTGAGCCGGTGGCTCGACAGGCCGTGCTCGTCGAAGATGCGGGCATGGGCGGCAAAGACGTCGCCGGCGGTTCTGCCGGGCCGCAATTCGGCTTCGCAGGCAAGCAGGGCCGCCTTTGCCGCCGCATGATAGCGCAGATGCAGCGGACGCGGCTCGCCGACCACGACGGTGCGCATGATCGCGGCGTGATAGTGCCGCTCCACGCCGGCGAATTCGAGCGTGATCTGGTCCTGGGGATCGAGCCGGCGGCGACCGGATTTGTAGCGGCAGAGCAGGGCGTCGCGGCCCGACCCGATGATGAACTCGTTGGCCGGATAGTCGCCGCCGGCCGAGAAGATGGCGTTGTGCTGGGCGGCGAGGATCTCGCCCTCGTCGGCCCCGGCGCGAATGGCGTCGAGCGCTGCTTTGTCGGCTGCGTCGGAGAGGGCGGCGGCGCGGCGGACGAAGACGATCTCCTCGGCCGATTTGACGGCGCGCAGCCTGGTGACGATGGTCGAGGCGTCGACGAGGTCGCTCACGCCGGCGAAGGCGGCCTCCAGCCTGCGGCCGTTGCTGGCGACGAGGCCGTAGGATTCGAACTCGACGCCGATGCGTTGTCCGGCCAGGCCGAGGTCCTGGGCCATGGCCAGCAGGTCGCGCGCCGGGTTGGCGTCGGCGCCATCCTTCCAGATGCGGATGTCGCTCAGGTTCGAGGTCTGCCGGGCCTGCCGGACATCGGCCGAGCGGGTCAGCAGCGCCATCGTCCCGTCGGCCTTCATCACGAGGCACTGGAAAAAGCAGAAGCCGAAGGTGTCGTAGCCGGTCAGCCAGAACATCGATTCCTGCTGGAACAGGAACAGCGCGTCGAGCTTTTCTCGGGCCATCGCGGCGGCGAGGGCCTCGCGGCGACGGGCGAATTCCGCGGGGGTGAAATGCAGGGCCATGTGTCGCTCGTGCTGGAGATGGCGGGCCTTCGTCATGAGGTCGAAAGGCAAACGCGTCAATTTGCGATCGGGGTCCATGATTGCAGGCCGACGCGTCCTCGCCCATATGTCGTCACAGCGCCGGCCCGCCATGCCCGGCAAGGAGTATCCCATGGTCGCGACCTCGAACCGTTTCCTCGACGACATCGCCCGTCTCGCCACCGATGCCGCCGGTGCGGCGCAAGGCATGCGCCGCGAGGTCGAGACCGTGGTGAAGACGCAGATCGAGCGGCTGCTGCGGGACATGGACGTTGTCACCCGCGAGGAGTTCGAGGCGGTGCGCGAGATGGCGCTGCTCGCCCGCGAGGAGAACGACAGGCTTGGTGCCCGGCTCGCCGCGCTTGAGGCCGGACTGGCCAAGCCCAAATCCGCCAAGCCCTGAGCTTCGCGCGTCCACAGGCAAGTGCTGTGGACAGGCCTCGTCGGGGATTGAGCCCGGACCCCGAATCCGGGGAGCGTGCGGCTGTGTTGGGAGCGTCACAGCGCCTGCGCTATCGTCGGTGAGAGAGTTGATTCGGTTGCCGGATTTCGCCTTGGCGATCCGGCGGTCGAGGGTGGGGCGCGCTCGGTCGCGCAACGCCATGTCGGGTTGCGTCCCTGCCGCTTTCCAGTCGCCGTGTTCCCGTTCTCGAACGTGCTGGTCCGGGCCCAAGCCGGCCCGGGCAGTTGGACTCTAGGGCATGATGGACCTTGATCTGGACGCCGAAACCGATCGGCCTTCCAACCCTCTCGACCTGATCGAACGCCTTGCCGCCCTCAACAACTGGAGCTTCGACCGCGACAGCGACGACGAGTTGTCCGTGGCCGTCTCCGGCGGCTGGTCGGACTACCATGTCGCGATAACCTGGCTGGCCGAGGTCGAGGCGATCCACATCGCCTGCGCCTTTGACCTGAAGGTGCCCGACCGCCGTCGCGGCGAGGTGCTGCAACTCGTCAGCATGGTCAACGAGCAGCTCTGGCTCGGCCATTTCGACCTGTGGAGTTCGGAAAGCGTGGTGATGTATCGCCATGCGCTCCTGCTGTCGGGCGGCGCGGAGCCGACCGACGAACAGGCCGCGGCCCTGATCAAGGCCGCGATCGACGCGTGCGAGCGCTATTTCCAAGCCTTCCAGTTCGTCGTCTGGGCCGGAAAGACCGCCAAAGAAGGCCTTGAGGGCGCCATGCTGGAGACGGTCGGCGAAGCGTGAGACGCTTGTCAGTCCTGTCCGGACTTGACCCGGACAGGGGACAGCGCGTCATGGTCGGGCTTGACCCGACCATATCCGACCGGAGACTTCTGGTCATGAGATTCTCGGGACGGGCCCGAGAGTGATGCCCATCCCGAGAGCCGCGAGAATCCGCCATGTCCAGCACCCTGCCGAAAACGCTCGTCCTTCTCGGTGCGGGCAAGATGGGTGGCGCCATGCTGGAGGGCTGGCTGCGCATCGGCATGGATCCTGCCGGCATCAGCCTGATCGATCCCAGGCCCTCCGACGAGATGATGGCTCTGGCCGCCGAGAAGGGCATGGCTGTCAATCCGGACCCGCGATCGCTGCGTGCCGTCGAGGTGCTCGTGCTGGCGACCAAGCCGCAGACGCTCGATACCGCCGCGCCGGCCGTGCAG
>JBKJSB010000367.1:0-4751 GCA_046593015.1 Allobosea sp. | reverse complement strand
GGGCTGATCTCCGGAGGCTTCTCGCTCGACGCGTTGCGCGAGGCCGAAGGCATCGAGGGTCCGCAGACCGGCTTCGTGCCCTATGCCAATGAGGAGGGCCTGACCGACCCTGCCCTGTCGGACGCCTCGCCGAGTTCGCTCAAACCCGCCATCGCCTCGCCGCGCGCCGCCGAGCTGCATCTGGAGAGCATCGACGGCTCGACGCCCTTCGCCTCGGGCCGGGCCGCGACGGCGGCCTCGACCACGCCGAGCGTGCGCTATGATGTCGTGACGCTTGCGCCCGCCGCGCCGCCCGCCGTGCTGGTGGCGCTGCCGCGCGCCGCCTCGGCCGTCACGAAATCCCCCATGATCGCGGCGCTGCCCAAGGCTGCGGCCGGACCGCGCGAGATCTATACCAGCCTGATCGCCGAGGGCGACATGGCCCGCCAGCAGCGCTGCCTCGCGGAAGCGGTCTATTTCGAGGCCCGCTCGCAATCGGAAGAGGGCCGCGCGGCGGTCGCGCAGGTCGTGCTCAACCGGGTCAAGAGCGAGCTCTACCCCAACACGGTCTGCGGCGTGGTCTCCAGAACAGCCACCGGCATCTGGCCTGCCAGTTCACCTTCACCTGCGAGGGCAAATCGCTGCGCATCACCGAGCCGGAGCCCTGGCGCGCCGCCGTCCGCATCGCCCGCGAGGTCTATGACGGCACGACCTATCTGGCCGATGTCGGCGCCTCGACGCATTACCACGCGAATTATGTGCGGCCGTACTGGGCGAAGAAGCTGAAGAAGATGGATACGATCGGCCAGCATGTGTTTTACAAGCTGCGGCCGGGGCAGACTTGAGGGGTGGAGGAAAATTCATTCTCTAAATACTGAAGCCTCGACGCGAACCCCTCCCTGGCCCGGCGCAGCGGCGTCGCGCGGTCGCCCGCAATGCGCGGCTCCCGGGCAAGACGCGGCATCGGCCTTGCTGTAAAGGTCGGCCGACTCGCAACCTCCGGACCCCTGATATGTCGGCCACCTTCCGCCTCACGCGCCCCTTCTCGCATGATGGCGGGCATGCCTTCGTCGCCGACGCACCGCCGCGTTTCCTGGAGAAGCTGGAGAGCGGCGAATTCTTCATCTCCGTGCTGGAGAACGGCAGGGATCTCGGCCCCGGCCACGCGTCGCATGACGAAATCCGCGAGATCGGCGGCGGGCGCTATTCGACATGGGGCAACTCGATCTGGTTCTCGGCCAGCTACAATTCGGACTGCGCCAAGAACGGCCGCGCCTACAGCGTGATGGCGGTGGACATCTCCGATCGCTCGGCGCTCTACCGCACCATGATCGACCGGGCGGTGCCCGATGACGGATCGCTGCTCGCTATCCTCGCGCAGAACGCCCAGCGCCATGACGGCGTGCTGGGCACGTTCTTCCGCCACCGCAACGCCATGCGGCATTGGATCGACCTCACCGGGCTCGGCATTCCGCGCCGCGTCACCGAGATCGGTTGCGGCGGCACGCCCTGGACCGGCCTGCGCTTCCTGCTGGAGGGCACGGAGCGGTTCGTCGCCGCCGACATCGTCAAGGTGCAGGACGTCTTTTCCGCGCCGCAGCTTCGCGACCTGCGCATCACCTGCGAGCAGTTCGAGCCTTCGCTGACCGCCCGCTGGGACGAGGTGCTGCCGCCGGGCGAGCAGCACATCCGGCCGAAGGGCCTCTCCGTCCAGAGCGAGATCGGCTTCGACGCCGTGGTTCTGGACGACGAGATCGACTTCATCATGTCCACCAGCGTGCTCCAGCGCGTCATGGACCCGGAGGGCGCCTACCGGAAGATGGCGCAGGCCACGCCGCGCGGCGGCTGGATGTTCCATGCGATCGACCTGCGCGACAACCGCCATTTCGACGCCGATCCCCTCGCCTTCCTGGCGCTGGGCGAGGCGGAGTACGCTCCGGTCAGGTCCGGGAACCGGCTGCGCGCCTCGCAGCACCGCGCGCTGATCGAGGCGCAGGGCTTCGAGGTAGTTGTGGAGCGCGGCTACGTGCTGGGCCCCGGTGGCGGCCACAGCTGGGTGCGGCACGGCGACGATTTCGCGCCGGGCGTCACGGAGGCGCAGCGCGAGCGGCTGGCGCCGGAGTTCCGGGGGCTCGACCTGCGCGACCTGTCGACGACATCGGTGCAGATGCTCTGCCGCCGGCGCTAGGGCATCGCCCGGATCGAACACCGATGACATCGCTCGCATTCGAATGATTGTGTTCAGTCATCGGCAAGACCTCTGAATCCCGGCGACGCAGCGGCAATGGTTAATTTTACCTTGTTTATGCGTTTACCTTGCGTTCATCAGTTCGATCCGGCTTCCTGAACTCCACAAGCGGCGCAATGACGCCGCGGCACAGGGTTCAGGCAGATGCGGCAGGTTCTGGTTTCCTCGACATTCGGCGCGGCGCTCCTGCTCGGCGCTTCGGCGGCACAGGCCGGCGGCTGCTACGGCTCGTCCTGCCGACCCGTCGCCAAGCCCTGCCACGGCTCGTCCTGCTACAACCTCGTGCAGACACCGCCGGTTTACGGCACCGTCGCCGAGACCTATCTCGCCCGCCCGGCCCGGAGCCAGGCGCAGGTGATCCCGGCCGAATACGAGACCGTCAGCGAGAAGGTTCTCATCCATCCGGCCCGCCAGATCCCGCATCATCGCCCGGCCCGCTACGAGACCGTCTCGGAGAAGGTGATGATCTCGCCCGGCGGCAAGCGCTGGGAGGTCACCACCGACGCCTATGGCCGCACCACCGGCTGCTGGGTCTACGACAAGCCGCGCTACGGCTACAGCCATCGCAAGGTCGAGGTCGAGCCCGCCAGCGTCTCCTACGAGACCATCCCGCCCGTCTATGGCGAGCGTCAGCGCAGCGTCATGACGCGCCCGACGCAGGTGGTCCACCACACCATCCCCGCCGTCTACGGCACGCACCACCGCAAGGTGATGGTCAGCCCCGGCGGCCAGCACTGGGCGCGCGGCGGCTACTGAGTTCTACGCCTAAAGAGTTTCGGACGACCCTTCACTACGGAAAACGACCACTTCAAAACCCCGGCCTCGCGCCGGGGTCTTTTTTTTGTCGGAAGGGTCGTGGATGAAAAGCGAACCGACCTCGCCGGCTTTTGGCTCAACCCTCTCCGTCATCCTGGACAAGCCGCGCAGCGGCGCAGCTCCGGGATCCATCATAGGACGCTGTCGAGCCCTATGATGGATCCCGGCGCTCCGCTTCGCTACGGCCAGGATGACGCGGTGTTTCGGAGTGAAATCAGTATGCGTCAGGCCAGCTTGCCGGTGATCAGCAGCAGCACGCCGACGCCCAGCGCGAAGGCCGCGATGCGGGCCGGCATGGCGATCAGCGCGCCCGGCGGGCGGCTCGTCGCGTAGCCGCCGACGATCTCGATCACGGCGAGACCAAGCAGCACGATGACGAAGGGCGGGAAGGAGGCGGCCACGCCGGCCAGCCAGCCGCTCTGGACCGCCAGGCCGACAATGGCGCCGAGCGCGCCGCCCGCGGCCACGAAAACGAGTTCGACCCGCGAGAGGCGCATGGGCTTTCTCGTCAGCGCCGACGGAAGTTCTGGTTGCGCGGCGGGCCGCCCGGAGCCGGACCTGCCGTCTTCTGGCGGAAGTTGATGCGGCCGCGATCGAGATCGTAGGGCGACATCTCGACGACGACGCGGTCGCCGGCGATGGTGCGGATGCGGTTCTTCTTCATCTTGCCGGCCGCATAGGCCAGGATGATGTGCTCGTTGTCGAGCTTGACCCGATAATTGCCGTCCGGCAGCACTTCGACCACCGTTCCGTCGAACTCGAGCAGTTCTTCTTTAGCCATTCTGTCGTCCTTCGTGTGCCCGTTGGCGCGGGGACAGGATCGCTGAGGGCAACCCTGTCCAGCTCATGCGTTGCGCGTCAGTTCGCGCGACGCCGGGCGCCGTTGGTGCGTGGTTGCTGAGTTCTTTGCTGCAAGAACGCGACGCCGCCAAGCCCTTCCTTGGCCGGTCCACCCTCTTTTCGCGGGGCCGGGGCCTCGCTGCGCTGCGGAGGCCGGTCGTTGCGGGGCGCATCGTTACGCGCCTCGCGCTGGCCGGAACCGCCGGCAGGCTTGCCTGCATGGGAAGGCTTGGGCGAACCCGAACGCTGGCCGGACGGCCGGCCATGGTCGCGGCCGCCGCCGCCATTCTGCTGGCCACGCCCGCCGCGACCCTGATTCTGGGGCGGCTTCTTGGGGGTGCGGCCGTCCCAGTAGGGAACCTCGCCCATCGGCGTGATCGCGATCCGGGTCAGCTTCTCGATGGCGGCGAGGTCGCCGCGCTCGTCTGGCGTGCAGAAGGCGATCGCCATGCCCGACGCGCCGGCGCGCGCGGTGCGGCCGATGCGGTGGACATAGGTCTCGGCGACGTTGGGCAGGTCGAACTGCACGACATGGCTGATGCCGTCGACATCGATGCCGCGCGCGGCGATGTCGGTGGCGACCAGAATGCGCAGCTCGCCGTCACGGAACGAGCCGAGCGCCCGCTCGCGCTGGCCCTGGCTCTTGTTGCCATGGATCGCGGCGGATTTGATTCCGGCGATCTCGAGCTGGCGGACGACCTTGTCGGCGCCGTGCTTGGTGCGGGTGAAGACGATGACGCGCTTGAAGTCCTTCTCGGCGAACAGTTCGGCCAGCAGGGCGCGCTTGCGGGCGCTCTCCACGAAGATGACCTTCTGGTTCACCTTTTCGACCGTGGTCGCCTGCGGCGCGACGGCCACCTTGATGGGG
>JBKJSB010000290.1:0-7789 GCA_046593015.1 Allobosea sp. | reverse complement strand
CTCATCCGATTGCCCAAGCTCCTCGCCGAATGAACCAGGGAACCAGAGTAAGGCGCAAAAGCCCCGGGTTAGGGCAGCACAAACCAGCCACCTGCCCGACCGACACCGCGACCCAAGCCGCCGATCCCGAAGAAACCCCGTCAAACAGGGGGCTTATTTCATCACCCTGTTAGACCGGCTCGGTTCGATCGAGCCCGGCGAGCGCGCCGATTTCGTCGCCGTCTCGTGCCAGGTCGCCAATCCCCATCTGCCCAACCTGCCGGTCGAGAGGCTCTTCTGCTTCGCCAAGGCCGGCGACGTCTCGCATGTCATGGTCGATGGCCGCCTGTGCGGCGGAGCGCCGTTGACCATGGACACGAAGGCGGTGTTCGCGCGCCGTCGAAGCATACGGGCTGATGAAACAACGAGCAGGAATCTGACCACGCTCCGCGCTTCGCCCTTGACCGGAGTGCATGCAGTTTGCCTATCATGGCGTATACAAAACTGGCTCAGCCGCAGAGGGGTCTTGCATGAACCGGATCGTCACGCTTATGGCCGCCGCCTCGATGGCTGCGCTTGCCACCGCAGCCGATGCAAAAACCCTGCGATGGTCTGCCAATACCGACATCGCCACGCTCGACCCCTATGCCCATACCGAGAGCTTCACCACGGCGATGCTGCACCATGTTTTCGACCCGCTGGTCAGGCGCGGCAGGACGATGCAGCTCGAGCCGGCGCTGGCGATGTCCTGGAAGACGATCAAGCCCGACACCTGGCGCTTCGAGCTGCGCAAGGGTGTAAAGTTCCACAACGGCAACGTCTTCACGGCCGACGATGTCGTCGCCTCCGTTATGCGGCTGATCGATCCCGCCACGCGGGCCAAAGGCAACCTCTCGGCCGTGATCAAGGCGGAAAAAATCGACGACTTCACCGTCGATCTCGTCACCAAGGGCCCGTATCCGCTGCTGCTCAACGACCTTGCCGGCGTTTACATCATGGACAAGGAGTGGATGGAGGCCAATGGCGCGCTGAAGGCCGGCAACATCTCGACTGGAACGACCACCGCCGCCTCGACCAGCGCCATCGGCACCGGTCCGTTCAAACTTGAATCCTACAAGCCCGACGCCGGCACCAACATGGTGGTGAACGCTGACTGGTGGGACAAGGCCGAGCACAACCTGACCCGCATCGAGTTCAAGCCAATCAAGTCGGACGCCACCCGCGTCGCGGCGCTTTTGTCGGGCGAGCTGGAGCTGATCGCGCCCGCGCCGCTGCAGGATTTGGCGCGGATCGGCGCGGCCTCGGGCTTTAAGGTGATCGAGGAGCCGGCGCTCAGGCTGATCTTCCTCGGCCTCAACCATCGCCCCGAACTGCTGGCGATGCCGGGCCAGAAGAACCCGATGCTCGACCTCAAGGTGCGCCAGGCGCTCTGGCACGCGATCGATCTCGACGCCATCCAAAAGCGGGTGATGCGGGGCAAATCGCGCAACACCGGCACGCTGGTCGCCCCGCCGGTGCCGGGCTATTCGGCGGAGGTCGACAAGCTGCTGGGCTACGACCCCGAGAAGGCCAAGAAGCTCCTGGCCGAAGCCGGCTATCCCAACGGCTTCAAGACCGGGCTCGCCTGCCCCAATGACCGTTACATCAATGACGAGCAGACCTGCGTCGCAATCGCGGCGATGTGGACGCGTATCGGCGTGCAGGCCGAGCTCAAGACCGAGTCGCGCGCGACCTATTTCCCCCGCATCGACAAGGGCGAGGTCGACGCTTTCATGCTGGGCTGGGCCACCCTGCCGCCGATGGATGGGTTCAGCGTGCTCTCGGCCCTCCTGACCGAGCCGAAGGAGGCTTATGGCGGCTCCAACCGGATGGGCTATGTCAACGGCCGCATCGAGGAACTGACCCGGCTCTCGGCGGTCGAACTCGACGAGCCCAAGCGCCGCGACATGCTGATCGAGGCGATGAAGATCGCCAGGGATACGGTCGCCTATATCCCGCTGCATCAGCAGCCCGTGGCCTGGGCGGCGAAGGGCGGCGTCGAGGTTCCGCAGTTCCCCGACGAATATGTGCGGCTCTGGTTCGCGCAGGTGAAGTGAGCGCTCGCGCAAGCCGGGCAAGGCCATGCTGAGGTTCCTCTTCGCCCGTCTCGGCCAGGCGGCGCTGGTGATGCTCGCCGTGGCGGCGGTCTCCTTCCTGATGTTCCGTTTCGTCGGCGATCCTGTCGCCGGCATGGTGCGCGAGGACGCAAGCATCGCGGAGAAGGCGGAACTCCGGCAGGCGCTGGGGCTCGATCAGCCGGTCATCGTCCAGTTCGGGCGCTTTCTTGGCCGCACCATCAAGGGCGATTTCGGCATCAGCTACCGCAATCAGCGCCCGGTCGCGGCTTTGATCGCCGAGCGCATGCCGGCGACGCTGGAGCTCGTGCTGATGGCGACGCTCCTGTCGCTGGCGCTCGGCATCCCGCTCGGTGTGCTCTGCGCGCTGAAACCGCACGGCGTCGCGGCCCGGCTCGTCCAGGCGGTCTCGCTCATTGGCATCTCGACGCCGACCTTCGTCACCGGCATTGTGCTGATCCTGACCTTTGCGGTGACGCTCGGCATTCTGCCCTCCTTCGGACGCGGCGAGACCGTGCAGCTCGGGCCGTGGTCTACCGGCCTCCTGAGCTTCAGCGGGCTGAAGGCGCTGGTCCTGCCTTCGATCACGCTGGCGCTCTACCAGCTCACGCTGATCATGCGGCTGGTGCGCTCGGAGCTGATCGACGTGCTCTCCAGCGACTATATCCGCTTCGCGCGCGCGCGCGGGCTGTCGCTGCGCCGCATCCATTTCAAGCTGGCTTTGCGCAATGCGCTGATGCCGGTCATCACCGTCACCGGGCTGCAGATCGGCTCGCTAATCGCCTTCGCCATCGTCACCGAGACGGTGTTCCAGTGGCCCGGCATGGGGCTGCTCTTCATCCAGGCGGTCAGCTTCTCTGACGTTCCGGTGATGGCGGCCTACCTCCTCTTTGTCGGCCTGCTCTTCGTCCTCATCAATACCGTGGTCGACCTGCTCTATGCGGTGGTCGATCCGCGCCTGCGCGTGAGGGCGAGCTGATGGCGTCGCTCTCCCGTCGCTTGCGTCGTGTGCCGCTCTCGGTCTGGCTCGCAGGCCTGCTCGCGTTCGTCATCGTCGCGGCGGCAGCGCTCGCGCCGCTGATCGCGCCGTTCAATCCGACCGACCTCACCAGCTTCAACCTGATCGACGCCGAACTGCCGCCGCGCTTCTCGGCCGATGGCGATCCGCGCTTCCTGCTCGGCACGGACAACCAGGGCCGCGACCTGCTTTCGGCCATGCTCTACGGGGCGCGCGTCTCGATCCTGATCGGCGGCGGGGCGGTCCTCGTCGCGGCGGTGGTCGGCGTGGGGCTAGGCCTGCTCGCCGGCTATTTCGGCGGCTGGGTCGATGCCGTCATCATGCGCCTGGGCGACGTCATCCTGAGCTTCCCGACGATCCTGCTGGCGCTGCTCGTCGCCGGCGTCGCGCGGATGCTGTTCCCGGCGGCGAGCTCGGCGGAATGGGTGCCGATCATCCTGGTAGGCGCAATCGCGATCCATGAATGGGTGCAGTACGCCCGCACCGTGCGGGCCGCGACCATGGTCGAGAGCGCGCGCGATTATGTTCGCGCGGTCAAGGTCATCGGCCTGCCGTCGCGCCAGATCATGCTGCGCCACATCCTGCCCAATGTGATGGGGCCTGTGCTGGTGATCGCGACGATCAACCTCGCCGGCGCCGTGCTGACCGAGGCGACCTTGTCGTTCCTCGGCGTCGGCATGCCGCCGACCTATCCCTCGCTGGGCACGCTGATCCGCATCGGCAACGACTTCGTCTTCTCCGGCGTCTGGTGGATCGCGCTGTTCCCCGCGCTGCTGCTGGTGCTGCTGGTGCTCGGCGTCAACATCGTCGGCGACTGGCTGCGCGACCTGTTCAACCCGAAGCTGAGGGGGCGCGGATGAGCGCTGCTCCCATTCTCGCGATCGACGCCTTGCGCATCGAGTACCCGTTGGCGGATGGCGGCGTACTCGTCGCGGTCGAGGGCGCGACGCTTTCGATCGCGCCCGGCGAGATCCACGCGCTGGTCGGCGAATCCGGCGCCGGCAAGACCACGATCGGCAACGCCGTGCTCGGCCTGCTGGAAAAACCCGGCCGGATCGCGTCGGGCACGATCGCGCTGGACGGCAAGCCCTTCGATCCGACGCGGCCCGGCGAGGTCCGGCTCGGACGTGACATCGGCGCGGTCTTCCAGGACCCGATGACAAGCCTGAACCCGCTCTTCACCATCGAGAGCCAGCTCGTCGAGACGCTGCGCGCGCATCTCCCGCTCGACCGGAAGGCCGCCCGCATCCGCGCGCTCGACCTGCTCAGGGCCGTTGGCATTCCCGAACCGGAGCGGAGGCTCACGGCCTTTCCGCACCAGCTCTCGGGCGGGCAGCGCCAGCGCGTCGTCATCGCCTGCGCGCTCGCTTGCGAACCGCGCCTGCTCGTCGCCGACGAGCCAACGACGGCGCTGGACGTTTCGATCCAGGCCCAGATCCTCGACCTCCTGCGCGGGCTCGCCGAAAATCGCGGCATCGGCATCCTGCTTGTCACCCACAATATGGGCGTGGTGGCGCAGATCGCCGACACTGTCACGATCATGCATCGCGGCCATATCGTCGAAAGCGGGCCGGTCGCGCAGGTGCTGCGCCAGCCAAAGGCCGACTACGCCCGAGCGCTGATCGGCGCGGTGCCGCGCATCGACATACGGCTCGACCGCTTTCCAATGCTCGACGGCGTCAACCAGACGGCCGCAAGCGCAGCCCGAGAGACTTTACGGTTGAAGGCCGAAGCCAATGGCTTCGGCAGCCTCCCACCACGAAACTTTACCCCTCATTCTGAGGAGGCCGCTTTAGCGACCGTCTCGAAGGATGAGGGCTCATGTGGTCCGCTGCTCTCGATCGAGAACCTGACCGTGGAATACGGCGCAGGCTTCCTCGCCGGCCGCGGCGCGCGCGCCTTTCGCGCCGTCGATGGCGTCAGCTTCGACATCCGTCCCGGCGAGGTCTTCGGACTCGTCGGCGAGAGCGGCTGCGGCAAGACGACGATCGCCAATGTCGTCGCTGGCCTGCGCAAGCCGACAGGCGGCACGGTCCGCTTCGACGGCAAGGTCATCGCCGGCGAGGCCGCAGCGCTCCGTCTCGGCAAGGCCCGTCGCGCCATCCAGATGATCTTCCAGGATCCGTATTCCTCGCTCAACGCCCGCATGCGGGTCGGGCGTATCCTGGCCGAGCCGATCCTGTTCTACGAGCTCGCCGGCACGCGGGCCGAGGCGGCGGCCGACGTCGCTATGCTGATCGAGGCCGTTGGGCTACCGGCCGAGGCGGCGCAGCGCTTCCCGCACGCTTTTTCCGGCGGCCAGCGCCAGCGGCTCTCGATCGCACGTGCGCTCGGCGCGCGGCCACGCCTGATCGTCTGCGACGAGCCGACCTCCTCGCTCGACGTCTCGGTGCAGGCGCAGATCCTGAACCTGCTCAAGGATCTGCGCGACGCCACCGGGTTGACGCTGCTGCTGATCAGCCATGACCTCGCCGTGATCCGCCAGATGTGCGACCGCGTCGCGGTGATGCGCTCTGGGAGAATCGTCGAGATGGCCGAGTCCGAGGCGCTCTTCGCCGCTCCGCAGGCCGACTACACCCGCCAGCTTCTCTCGCTCGTGCCGACGCTCGAGCGCATCCGCGGCGAGGCCCTTTGAGCCCGCCCCATCAGCCTGAGCCGGAGCCTGCCCATGACCGACATCCTGATCCAGCACGGCGTCGTCGTGACGATGGGCGTCACCCGCCGCGTCATCGAGGACGGGGCGGTCGCAATCACGGGCGACCGCATCGTCGCCGTCGGCACGAGCGCGGAACTCGCAGCCAGCCATGGCGATGCCGCGACCATAATCGACGCAGCCGGCAAGATCGTGATGCCCGGCCTGATCGACGCGCACACCCATGCCGGCCACGGCCTGATCAAGACCATGGGCGGCGGCCGCAGCGACGAGTGGTACGAGGTCTGCCACAGGGTCTACACCGTCGCCTCGACGCCGGAATGGTGGCGCGCCGAGGCGCGGCTCGCGGCGCTGGAGCGGCTGCGCTTCGGCGTCACAACGGCGGTCGCGCTGCTCGGTGGCGGCGACACAATCATGCGCTGCGACGAGCCGGTCTATGGCGAGGCCCATCTCGACGGCGTCGCCGAAATTGGTACGCGCTCGGTGCTGGCGGTCGGCGCAACGCGTCCGCCCTTCCCGCGCACTTATGCCCGCTTCGAGAACGGGCGGGCCGTCGAGCACGCAACCACATTCGAGGATATGTTCGAGACCTGCCAAAAACTGGTCGAGACACGCCACGGCACGCTCGGCCAGCGGCTCAACATCGCGCTGATTACGCCGACGCTGCGGGCCGAGCACGAGGCCTCTCTCAGCGGCTCGGATCTCGCAGACGCTCGCGCGCAGAGCCGCCGCATGTCGGATTTCGCGAAGGAGGCCGGGCTCGTCTTCACGCAGGATGGCCACACCAAGGGCAGCGTCGCATACGCCAAGGAGCTCGGCGTGCTCGGCCCCCATGCCCTGCTCTCGCATTCGACGGCGCTGACCGACGAGGAAATCTCAATCGTCGCGGATACCGGCACGAACATCGTCCACAATCCGAGCGCGGTTGCCTCGATCCTGGCGCGCTGCCCGGTGACGGAACTGCTCGAGGCCGGCGCGAATGTCTGCCTTGGCTCCGACGCGACCGCGCCCGACCGCTCCGGTGACATGTTCCGCCACATGCAGCAATGCATGCACTATCATCGCACCTTCCATCATGATCCTAGCTGGCTGCCGCCGGGACGCGTGCTGGAGATGTGCACGGTCGACGCCGCGCGCGCGCTCGGTCTATCGGCCGAGATAGGCTCGCTGGAGGTCGGCAAGAAGGCCGACGTCGTGCTGCTCGACTGGCGTCGGCCGCATCTGTACCCAGCCAACATGCCGCTGTTCCGGCTGGTCTATTTCGCAAACGGCAACGATGTCGATACCGTCATCGTCGACGGGCGCATCGCCCTGCGCGGCCGCAAGGCCATGTTCGTGAATGAAGACTCGGTCCTCGACGCCGCGCAGGCGCAGACCGAATGGATGCTCGACTACTGCGGCTACCGGCATCTGCTAGAGACGCCGGCGAGCTTCTGGGGCCAGGTGCGCGCCATGGACCAGGTAGAGGCGCGCAGCCTGTCGGGGTTGAAGAAGGGGTGATGGCGTGCGGCTCCGGCCGGGTGTCAGGGCGCGGCACGTAGCGGCACGCCGTCGCGCGCGACGATGCGGCCGCGCTTGACGACGCGGCGCAGAGGCGAGCGGTTGACGACCGCCTCGGCCAGTGTCTCGCCCGGCAGGACCAGTAGATCGGCAGTGCAGCCCTCAGCGAGACCGTAATCGGCGATCTCCATCAGCTTTGCGCCCGCCAAGGTACAGACATCGAGCGCGAGCCTGATCTCGTCGTCGCGGCGCAGGTTGTTGCGCAGGCCGACGAGCACCGCCCGCTCCAGCATGTCGCCTTGGCCATAGGGGTTCCAGGTGTCGCGGATGCCATCGGATCCCGCCGAGATGCGGATGCCGGCAGCGAGCATGCGCTTGACGGCGGGCACCGGGCGGCTCGCCGGCGCAGTGGTGACGATGGCGATGTCGAGCGTGGCGATCTGCTCGATCAGCGGATCGACCAGTGCGGGATCGGGCGCGCCGAGGCAAAACGCGTGGCTGACCGCGACCTTGCCCTGCATGCCG